>CAIXRF010000037.1 GCA_903921825.1 uncultured Microcaldota archaeon
CTACCGCATGCTGGATGCCCTTGGCCGCATCCGGCCCGAAAGGGAGACGGACTTCATCGCCTCCTTCAGGCAATTGACTCCGCTTCTCCGGAAGCGCTCCCTCGTAATCATAATCTCCTCGCTTCACGACGGGCAGCAGAAGCGCATCATCGAGGCGGTGAAAATGCTCAAGGCGCACAGGCACGCCATCGTCGTGATTGCGCCATTCGAGCCCTGGTTCGAGCCCATCCACGGCAAGGAGGAGCTCGTGAAGGTAATTGCGGAGTCCGCTTCTGAGAAATACCGCAAGGACCTGAACGCGGTGGCGAGCGCGGTGAAGCGCTTCGGAGTCACAGTTGTTCCAGTGGGGCCGCAGGACATGACGAAGGCAAGCTTGCAGAAATACGTCTATGCAGTGAATGAGGGGCTGGCGACGATATGAAGAGGGAAACAATCGTAATCGCACTCGGCGGGAATGCCCTCATTCTGAAAGGCCAGAAGGGGACCGCCGCGGAGCAGGAAAAGAACGCAGCCAGGACAGCAAAGGAAATCGCGCGAATCATCAACGCCGGCTACCGCGTAGTCATAACCCATGGCAACGGTCCCCAGGTCGGCGACCTCCTCATTCAGCAGAAGGCAGGGGAAAGGCAGGTTCCTGCCCAGCCCCTTGACGTGTGCGGCGCCATGACGCAGGGGCAGATAGGCTATTTCCTTCAGCAGGAGCTGGGAAAGCTCGTCAAAAAGCCCATCGTAACCCTCATCACGCAGGTCCTCGTCGATGTGAAAGACCCTGCCTTCAGGCACCCCACGAAGCCCGTAGGCCCTTTCTACGCAAGAAAAGGACCCGGAATGGCTTGGGACGCGGGAAGGGGCTTCCGGAAGGTCGTTCCCTCGCCTGAGCCCTTGGAAATCGTGGAGAAAGAAGCCCTGAAGGAGTTGGTGAGAGAGGGCATAATCGTCATAGCCTGCGGCGGGGGCGGAATCCCCGTTGTTCGGAAGAAAGGCAGGCTTCACGGCGTGGAAGCGGTCATAGACAAGGATTTGGCAGCCGAGAGGCTCGCGCATGCGGTTGGCGCGGAAACCCTGCTCATCCTGACTGCCGTCCCTTGCGTTTACGTCGGCTACGGCACCCCCTCCCAGCGGCCTATCCGAAAACTTAATCTACCCCTAGCAAAAAACTACGTGCTTCAGGGGCAATTTCCGGCAGGGAGCATGGGGCCCAAAATAGAGGCGATGATGCGCTTCCTCAAAAATGGGGGAAGGCGGGCGATAGTCTCTTCGCCGGAGCGCGCGTTCGATGCCCTCGCGGGAAAGGCGGGTACGCTGATGGAAAGGTAGGGGTTGGTGTGGGATGGTTAGGCACTTCTTGAGCGACGACGATTTCACGAAGGAGGAGACCGAGCGCCTCATAAGGCTCGCGATGGACCTCAAGGCGCGGCCGATACAGCCACTCCTTCCGAACCAGACGCTTGCCATGATATTCGCAAAGCCGTCCACGAGGACGCGCGTCTCCTTCGAAGTGGGGATGACGCAGCTTGGAGGCCAGGGCCTCTACCTCGGGATGAACGACATACAGCTGAAGCGCGGGGAAAGCATTGCGGACACGGCACGCACCCTCTCCCGCTACGTCAATGGCATAATGGCCAGGCTTTTTGCGCACGCGGACATAGTCGAGCTGGCCAAGAACTCCGAGGTTCCGGTCATAAACGGGCTTACGGACACTTATCATCCATGCCAGGCGCTCGCGGACTACATGACGGTCTATGAGCGGAAGGGAAGGCTCGCAGGGCTGAAGCTCGCGTTCCTTGGCGACGGCGGGAACAACGTCGCAAACTCCCTCATCCGCTGCGGGGCGAAGCTCGGCGTGGACGTTGTGATAGGCGCGCCCAAGGCGTTCTGGCCCAAGAAGGAGATGCTGAAGGGCACGAAGACCAAGGTCACGGACAAGCCCAAGGAGGCGGTCAAGGGCGCCGACGTTATCTACACCGACGTGTGGGTTTCCATGGGCGACGAGGCAGAAGCCGCCAAGAGGAAGGAAATGATGAAGCCCTACCAGGTGAACGGCGCGCTCATGAAACTGGCGAAGAAGGATGCCATCTTCATGCACTGCCTTCCCGCGCACCGCGGGGAGGAGGTCACCGCAGAGGTGATTGACGGCCCGCATTCCGTCGTGTTCGACCAGGCGGAAAACCGCCTGCACGCCCAGAAGGCGCTCATGGTAACGCTGATGCGCTGAAAAGCGCGGAATTCGGCGACTTTTTATACTTGAGTAGCGGAATTCTGGCAAGGTGAAATTACATGGCGAAAACGACTAGCATAAATATTGAGCAGACGAGGCAGCAGGCAGCGACCGCAATCAAGGCGGATGACTGGAATACCATAAGGGAAATGCTGAGCGTAAAGTCCCGCGAGGAAGGGAAGGCCATCCTGAACGAGATAGTCACGGCGGACAAGCTGGAACACCTCGGCACCGCGCTGATAAGCGCACCCGCACAAGTGGCGATAGATGCGGCACAGATTGCGATTGACAAGGGGAAGTGGGGCATCGCAGGTGAAATAGCCTCCCTGACCGGAACCGAGGTCACGAAATACGTAGCCGATGCCGCAAAAGGGGCTGGTCAGCGCGATGTAGTCCGCTATCTGGCCTTGCAGGCCTCGACACAGGAAGGCCGGAGACACGCCCAAAATCTGCTGAGCGGGCAGGAGTGAAGGGAATGTCCGGCATTCTCACAATGGAAAAAAAGGCGCCTGACGCGCAGAAGACTAAAGCCAAGGAAATTGACGACATAACCGTCTTTGCAAAAGCAGACCGCTGGGACGACGTGAAAAAGACCGTGCTGGCCAGCACCTTCCGGGAAGTCTGGGAGCATGGGATGAAAGAGGCGGCGGATGAGCTCAAATGGGGCGTCATAGACAGCATAGCCGTGTCAAAGGAGAATCCGGAGGCCTCGAAATGCGCCGTCGAGCTGATAATCACGAAGCATGACTGGAGCATACTCCTGTATGCATGTGAGCATGGCCTGCCGGAAGTCTGGAAGCATGGCCTTGACATGGTTTTCAACGAGGGCAACAGGGGCGTCCTCGAGCACATAGAGAAATACGGCACGGGCGAAGACAGCAAATACGCAAAGCAGAAGCTCAGGGAATTGAAGGAAAAATAAGAAGAAAAAGGGATTGAGGGGCTTCGCCCCCCCTGTTTACAGGTACTGCACTGATTCAAGCTCCAGGGCGACCTTTTCCGCCTTGGGCTCCTTCTGTCCCTTCCCGAGGATGTAGGGCGAGGTGATTCCGGTCATGATTGCGGTTACGGTCACCTTCTCCCCGTGGTCGGGCGACAGCCTCGCTCCCCAGATGACGTTCGCGTTGTCGTCAAACGCCTCCGTGAGGCCTTCGCCTATCTGGGTGGCCTCCCCTAGGGTGAGGTTGGGACCGCCGGCGATGTGAATTAGAGCGCCTTTGGCACCTTTATAGTCTACGTCGAGGAGCGGGTGCTGGAGAGTCGTGCTAACCACTTGGTTCACCCTGTCGGTCCCCTTTCCCTCACCGACTGAAATCATCGAGACGCCTGCGTTCCCCATTATGGCGCGGATGTCCGCGAAGTCTATGTTCACCAGCGAGGGGAACATTATGGTGTCCGATATCCCCTTCACCGCCCTTGCGGTTATCTCGTCCGCAACGGTGAATGCCTGGTTCATGGGGAGATTCGGGACGTAGGAAACGAGCCTGTTGTTGTCGATGACGACTACGGTGTCCGTGGTTTTCTTGAGCTGCTCAAGGCCCCAGTCCGCCTTCGCGGTCCTTGCCCTCTCGAGCGAGAACGGGTAGGTTACGATGCCTACGACGATGGCGCCCTGCTCCTTCGCTATCTCCGCGATTATCGGCGCAGCGCCCGTGCCTGTTCCGCCTCCCATGCCTGCGCACAGGAAGAGAAGCTCGGTGTTCGCGAGGACTTCGCGCAGCTTGTCCCTGCTTGCCTCCGCGCACCTCTGGGCAACCTCCGGGAAGCCGCCCGCCCCAAGCCCGCGCGTCACGTTCGCGCCGATGAGGAGCCTCCTCGTCGCATCAATGGTCTTCAGGTGGACCTGGTCGGTGTTTATGGCGATAGTTTCCGCGCTCTTTATGCCCATCTTCGTGAGCCTGTGCACGGTGTTGCATCCTCCGCCACCAACTCCGACAACGGCGATCCTTATCTTGTCGTTGCTCATCTCAGCCGGTGCCGCCGCACCTCCGGCCTGCTTTATGGCGCTTTCAATCAAACTCTCCATATTGATCCCTCGTTTCAACCAAGTGGTTTTATCCGTTACAACCTCATACAATAATTTACGCGCAAACTGCGCAAAATCACAAGTCCCCCGCGTCTTCCTCTTCGACGTAGGTTTCGTCCATGGCGCGCGCTATCATGCTGCGCAGCGCTGCTCGCTTCATCTCCCGAAGCGTCATACAATCACTTCCTGGTCGCCGAACTGGAAAATAAAAATGAAAGGAAAGGGGAAAACCCCTATCCGATGACCTCTATGTCCGCGTAGGCGGGCTCTGCCTTTTCCTCCTCCATGGGCTTGCCCATGATGGAGGCGCCCTTCACGCCGGTCACGATGGCAACGATTTCCAGCTTGCCGTCGTATCCGGGTATGAGCCTCGCGCCCCACTTCACGTTGGCCTTCGGGTCCATCCTCTCGGTGATGATTTCTCCTGCCTTTATCGCGTCACCGAGCGTCAGGTCGCTGCCGCCGCTTATGTGGATGAGCGCGCCGCTTGCGCCCTCGAAGTCCACGTCGAGGAGCTTGTTCTTCAGCACGCCCTCAGCTGCGCCGCTGACCTTGTCCGTGCCCTTGCCCTCTCCGACGGAAATGAAGCCCACCCCGCCTCCGCCCATGATTGAGCGGACGTCCGCGAAGTCGATGTTGATGAGCGACGGCTGGGTTATTGTCCAGACAAGGCCGCTTATCGCCTTCGCCAGAATCTCGTCCGCAACCGAGAACGCCTCGTTCATCGGCAGGTTCGGCACGAGCTTCACTAGCCTGTTGTTGTCGAGTATTATGACGCTGTCAGTGACCTTGCGGAGCTTGCCTATGCCCTCGTCCGCCTTAATCCTGCGCGCCCTCTCCAGGTTGAATGGGTATGTGACCATCGCGACCGTGATTGCGCCCTGCTCCTTCGCTATCTGCGCGACGACTGGTGCTGCACCAGTTCCGGTGCCGCCTCCCATGCCCGCGCAGAGGAAGACCAGGTGCGCGCCGCTCAGCTCCTTCTCGATGAGTGCGCGGTCTATCTCCGCTGCCTTCGTCCCGATGTCGGGGTATCCGCCGGCTCCCAGCCCCTTCGTGATAGACTTCCCAATCAGGACCTTCTTGGACCTGTCGTCTATCATGTTCAGGTGCTGCCTGTCGGTGTTTATCGCCACCAGCTCGCAGCCCTTCACCCCTGCCCTAATCAGGCGGTTTATGGTGTTGTTTCCTGCGCCACCAATGCCCACGGTAACGATTTTTATCTGCTCGTTCCCGAAGTCCATTGATGGCTCCCGCTCGCCTACTACGCTCTTTATCAGACTCTCCATATATGATCGCCTCGACTCCCCCATTTGTGGGCACTTATTTAAATATCTTTCTGCGACCTGAGAATGAGTAATCCTACATTTCTGGGTGGCTACGCGCTTCCGGCTAGGAAAACCCCGTTGCTTTCTCCGCTATCCGGACGCGCTGATATATTTGCTTAAAATTTCGTCGAGCCCAATCTCCCCGCTCGCCACCCTTGAGAGGTCGTCCACAAGCAGTTTCCTTTCCTCGCCATCCGTCCGCGCCAGCATGTCCTGCACAAGCGGGGTGCCGTGCAGGTACTCAGGCATGCCAGACCTCGCCGTATCCATTTGCCACTTCCTGACCAGCGTCATCAAGTCAGTCCCAAGGCCGCAGGCAAACCCCATCTTGGTGCTTGAAAAATGCATCACGGCGTCGGCCAGCCCCTCACTCGCAAGCCTGGCATCCGGCGTTGGCGCGAACCCGTGCAGCGCATTGATGTAAAGATGCGCATATTCGTGGCACAGCAGGGGCATTAGCGCGGAAAACGGGCCCTCACGATACGGGTTCATCACGAGCCTGGATTCCTCCACCTTGTCCCCGGACGGCGCAATCTTCCTCACGCAAGTGGCGCCGATGTGGTCTCTGAAGCGCTTAACATAGCCAGCCTTGTCTCCGCCAGATGCGGCGCGCAGCGATGCGTCGGTGTTCCACCACTCCTCCAGCAGCCGGTCATACTCCTCCCTGCTTGGTAAAAGAATATCAGCTGTCGGCGGCACATCTGGACTGCCAAGGAATTCATGCACTGCAGCCAGTATCGGGATTTTGGCCCCATCCTTCCCTTCAACCAGCGGAAGCGCCTTCAGCAGGCCGTTCAACAGGCCAACCTTCCTGAATTCGCCCCTTTCCACGAATCCCCTGATATGCTCTTCCGCCTTCTCCAGCGCACCCTCGGCCAGCGTGGGGGCGAACGAGGCAGCTATCGCAGTCTTGAAGGTGTTGTACTGCTCAGGGCTGAGGTTTTGTATAGCATCTGCGAAAGCCTTCTTCATCTTGGCGTCGAGCTTGGGGTAGTCCAAGTGGCTGTAGCTCTCATCCATGAACTCTCCGAACGCATTGCTGAACTGGAGGGGTTCCGTTGGCCCGAACTTCTTTCCTATCCGCGGGAATTTCTCGCCTAGCTCAATGAGCCGGTTCATGTAGTCGCTTGAGTCCCGCAGCGCATCGATTTCCGCCTTCAGCGCATCAGGCCCGAGGCTTTCTATGCGAGCTGCCTCCTGCCTGTACTCCTCGGTTGCCAATGCGGACTTTAGCGATGCGTGGTGCTTCAGGAAATTGCGTCTGAATTCGGTGACTTCGGGCGACTCCTGCATGCGCACAGGTTCCGCCGTCCCCTTGGGCTGCAGCCCCCCAGTCACTATCCTTTCCACCATGGCTAATCTTACGCTTTCGGGATATATTAAGATTCTATCTCGCCGAGCGTGTGCCTCTTCTGCATCTTGAACATCTTGATTATCTCAGAAACGGTGGTGGCGTCCTCGGCCTTCTTGTCGCTGCGGATTCCGGCCGTCAGCCTTGGGAATCTCAGCGCGTAGCCCGGCTCGTCCCCCATTTTCCCGCAGGTGTGCATCGGCGAGCGCGTTATCTCATCGGCGGTGAGCGTCACAACATACTTCGGCTCCACCCAGACGTCCGGTTTCAGTTCCGAGTCGAGAAGCTTCGGCTTGTCCTTCATTTTGATTTTGTCCAGCATCTTCTTCAGCTCCGTCATCTGCTGCTCGGTGAATCCGCTCCCCACCTTCGTGATTGTCTTGAACCGCTCCTCGTCCTCGTCGTAGACCGCGCCGAGGAACCCGCCGAAGCCAAATTCGGCGCGTGCGCCCCTTCCCGCATAGTAGCCGACAATCGCGACATCAACTGTGTCCGCAAGCTCGCCCTTGTAGCTTCGCTTCAGCTTTATCCAGGCAAACTTCCTTGCGCCTGCGACATATCCAGCATTCAGGTCCTTCGCAATTATCCCCTCAAGCCCTTTCTCAACGCACTCGTCGAAGTAGAGTTGCAGCTTCTTCGCGTCGTCGGTGATTATCATCCCGCTCGGCAAAATCCTGTCGCCCTTCGCAATCACCGACTCCAGCTTCTTCCTCCTCTCGCTGAACGGAATGTTCGTGTAATCCTTCCCGTCAGCATAAAGAAAATCGAAGGCGAACAGCTTGAGCGGGTATTCCTCCGCCTTTTCAGCCACGCCATATTTCCTCTTCCTCTGGATTGTCATCTGGAACGGGTAGAACTCGCCCGTCAGCTCATTGACCGCGATGGCCTCGCCCTCGAAGATTGCTTCGGAAGCTTTCACCTGCTTCCTCACTCCCTCGACAATCTCAGGGAACATGGGTGTCATGTTCTCCAGGCGCCGGGAGTAC
>CAIXRF010000038.1 GCA_903921825.1 uncultured Microcaldota archaeon
GAGAGTTAGCGTGAGCGGCCTGCCCTGGCGGAAGTCCATGTAGCTGTCCGGGCATGAGAGCCTCAGGTCATTCCAGCCCGCGAAAGCGGATGATGCGAGCAGCAAAAGCGCTGCCGCAAGCGCCAGTTTTCTCATCGTAGGAATTTCCCCGGCGGCTTATTAATAGCTTGCCGTCAAAATAAATGACGATGGCGGTTCTCGAATTCGGAAAGGACGGGAAGAAGAACAGTAGGTATGTTGCCGAGCTTTTCGTGCTCTACTCAGCGATGGTGCTCGCGCTCTACGTATTCCTCTCCATGTTCTCCGCGCTCTTCATACAGAGCGACAACCAGTTCATCATGGGCGTTGGGGCGGCGACGTACATCGCGAACATCTACATGTGCCACCAGCTCCCCGAGCGCACGCTCACGCTTTTCGGCCAGCACATGGGCCTGTGCGAGCGCTGCATGGCAATCATGGTAGGCGCGCTCCTCGCTTATCCTGCCGCTTTCTGGAGGAGGAGATTTCCGGCGTTCATGCTCTCGAAGTGGTTCGTCCTTCTCGCGCTCATCCCCATAGGGGTGGATGGAGTAGGGCAGTTCCTCGGGATGTGGGAGAGCACCGCGGCCGTGCGCGTAGCAACGGGCTTCCTCTCCGCATTTGCCATCCTGTATTTCCTGGTTGCGGAGATTCTGGAGAGGTTCAGCATAGGAAAGGGGTTCCTGCGCCGCGGAGTCGTAATCCCCGCGCTCATCCCCTTCGCGGCGCTGGTGGTCGTGGTCGCGGCCATCTCGCTCTTCGTCGGCTCCCAATACCACAGCGAGGGGGAGTTCATCCAGAAGGCGATGGATGCGGACAGGAACGCGAGTTTTTATGAGGCTCATTACATCGCGCCGCATGCATTCTCGCTTTCGATAAGGAGCGACCCCTTCCTCGCAACCTACAACGACCCGGTGCTCATGGACGTTTCCAGCCTTGGGACGAGCAGCCATGAATTTGGCGGATGGGCAGTGCTTGCCCTTGACGAGCCGTCAAAGCACGTGGGAAAATATGCCTTCGTTTCCGGCGGGAAGGGAATCTATTACTACTCAGATGCGTGGAGCGGGCAGCTCGTTGGCGCGAGAAGCCACGGCTCCTAGGAGACGACGCTCTCCACTTCGAACTTTCCGCCCGATTTTTTGCCAAGAAGGAAGAATTCCTTCCCGATTAAGGAGTCATGCTTCAGCTTCAGGACAGTTGCAAATTCGATGTCATCCGCAAGGTTCTTGATGCCGGCGAGCCGTGAGGCAGCCCTGCCGGAAAGCTCGGCATCAATCTTCCCGCTCCCGTCTTCGAAGCGGCAGAGGAGGTAGAAGCGCTCCTGCGGGTTTGGCGGGGTGTGCGAAAGAATCTCCGCGAGGGTGGCGCGCACCTCGCACTTGTCCCCGTCCTTCAAATCCGAGATCTTCACGAGCGGGACCTTCAGTATCTCCTCTCTGCCGGCGACCTTGGCGTCCCTTGGGCCTATGACGAGCCGCCCGGCCCAGTTGACGTGCAGCTCCGGCGCGCCATTCTGCGAATTGCGCACGTAGCCGTTCTCGACCTTCACGATGTCGTTCACCTTCAGCCGCTCGAGCGCGAGCGAGTTCGCATCCCAGAGCGCGAGGCGCATCGTCGCAGTGTCGTCGCCTACGAGGCAGGAGGAAACGCTCCCCATCTTCCCGTTGCGCTCGAACTCGGTCCGCTTTCCCAGCTCGAGAACGCGGGCGACGACCTCCACGTCCTGCGCACCATCGGAGAGGTCCTTCAATTTCAGGAGCTTGGCCTCCTTCTTCTCGTGCGCCGCGCTCCTGCGGATGCTTCCGGAGAGGCCGAGATGGAGCTCAATCCCTCCGACAAGCGAGGGCTTGACGTATGCGTTCCGTATATCGACAGTATCGCCCTTCTCTATGTTACCTTTTTCAACGCTCTCGGCGTCGCGGTTCCAAAGCACGAGCCGCATCATGCCGGAGTCGTCCTCCACAACCATGTTCACGACGCTGCCCTTTTTCCCGTTGCGCTCGAACGTGCGGAGGGCGTATGCGCGCTTCACCGTGCACAGGAGATTCACGTTCCTGCTCTTCTCGTTGAGCTGGAGGATTTTAGTCAGTTGCAGCGGCTGCGGGGCGACCTCGACGTCCAGCCCGTGCTCCTTCGCAATCGCATAGACGGCGGCCTGCTCATTGAGAAGGCCCGCGAACTCCTCCTGTTTCTGCGCGACCATCTGCGCGAGGCGCTGCGGGGTTATGCCCCTTTCGCGCTGGAGCCTCTCCCTAAGGGGGCCGGTCTCCTGCAAGAATTCGAGCATGCGTTTCTATTGCCCGGGGAGGTTAAAATAATGCGCGGTGGGCGCTGGTATTTATTTGTGGAAGGGCAGAATTTATGCCGTGGGCATGCAGAAGACTATTGAAAAGAATTATACCGAGCCTTCGATATGGCAGCACCTGCAGTTGCTGAAGACCGGGAAGGGCTTGCGAAAGCTTGCGCTCAGCACGGACGACGTGAAGCTGAGGTGGCACGCACTTGACAAGCTCCTGGAGAGGGAAAACTGGCCCGAGCTCTGGGAAGTGGTGTTCCGCTCAAAGGAAAGGCCCTGGGTGCGGGAAGAGGTTAGGGAGAGGCTTTTCTCCCGCCGCGTAGAGGAGAAAGACGCGAAGGAAGTTGGGGACAAGCTGAAGGAGAGGGTGTGCTTCTCTACACATAAGGGGAACAGGGGGCGGAAGCCGGAGATAGACGCGGAGGCGGCAGGGCTGCTCAGCGACTGGCTGGCCTGGAACCGGATGTGGGCGCCGCTCGGGAGCATCTCGCTGTTTGCTTGCAGTGCTGCCAATAAGGCGGCAGAAGCGCGGCTTAAGAGGCTGACGAAGGAGGAGGCTGCGCATGTTCGTGCGTCCAATCCGGATAAGGCACATGAACTAGTGCACGAGAATGATGCTATCAAGGACCCCGAGGTTAGGAAGCGCCTTGGGGAGAAGAAGGAAAGCTAAGGGAGTGGCGCGCCATGGACGATTTCGAGAAAATCAGCGAAGGCGTTTTCGTTGCCTACGGGCAAGATTTCTGCTCGAATGTCTACCTGCTGGCGGATGGCAGGCGCATGCTGCTCATGGACTCCGGGAGTGGCATCTCGATGCCGCTGCTTGATGAAGTGCTCACGCATTACAAGGTGGAGCGCGTGCTCCTCACGCATGGGCATGCGGACCACATAGGCGGCATGGTTTACATAAGCGCTGACGGATACCTGCACAAGGCGGACTTTGGGATGCTGCGAGAGCTGAACTCCTTCATGCCAAATTACAAGCCGCCGAACAATATTGATAAGATGGATTTCAGCTCGCTGAAGTTTGGGAAGTTTGAGCTGGAAGTAATTCACACGCCGGGGCATACGCCGGGTTCGGTGTGCTTCTATGAGAGGAAGGAGAGACTGCTCTTCTCAGGTGATACGCTCTTCGCTGGCGGGGACGTGGGGCGCACGGACTTGCCGGGCGGGGACGAGGGGGAGCTCCGGGAGTCGCTGGAAAAGCTGGAGAAGGTAAAGCGCGCGAGGCTGTGCCCCGGGCACGGGCCGCTGGAGTGAATTTAAATACCTCGCAGGCGAATTTTAGGCGATGGCAAACAGCAAGAAGGGGAGTGGCAAAAAGGGCCTTGCCGAGGCCGCGAAGAAGATGCAGTTCCGCGTCTCCACCAGGAAGGCGCTCGAGGAGGCCGAGGAGAAAAAGGAGGCCCCGCTTAGCCTAGTGACCGGGGCGAGCGGAAGGCTCGGCAGCTACCTTGTGAAGGCACTGCTGGAGAAGGGCGAGAGGGTCCGCGTGCTCCACAGGCAAGGAAGCAGTGCGGAATACCCGGAAGGGGTGGAGGTTGCGGAAGGCGACCTCGCGGACAAGGAGTCCCTTCTGAGGGCGGTGGACGGCACGGAATATGTCTACCACCTTGCGGCGCTCGTGAGCTACACTGCGCCGCTTGAGGAGCTGCTTGACGTTAACTATAGGGGAACGAGGAACCTGCTCGAGGCGTGCAGGAGCAGGGCATACAGGCTGAAGAGATTTGTTTTCGTGAGCTCAATCTCGGTTTATGGGAAAGAGATAGACAGCCTGCCGGCGAACGAGGGCACGGAGATGCAGCCCACTGACAATTATGGCGTGTCGAAGATGATGGCGGAGCAGGTGGTCGCACAGTACGGCGGGAAGGTGCCGGCGGCGATACTCAGGCCCGCAGTGATCTATGGCGAGGGGTTTGACGAGGCCTACGTCCCGGTGCTGAAGGCGCTCGAGGGCGGCAAGATGCAGCTCATAGACGGCGGGAAGAACGTGATTCCTTTCGTGCACGTGCTCGATGTGGTGCAGGCGATGCTCCTCGCGGCGAAGGCAGATAGGGCCGGCGGCAACACCTACGTGATAGCCGGGGACGAAAGGCTCACGCAGAAGCAGGTCTTCGAGATTGCGTGCAAATACCTTGGCGTGCAGCCTCCTGCGTCGGGAACATCGAGCGGAATGCTGAAGTTCAAGCTGGGAATCGCGAAGTTCTTCGGAAAGCTTTCAGGAAGCGAACCGCAGATGATTGGCGACTACATAGATGTGCTTGCGGCGGACAGGCAGTTCGACATCGCGAAGGCGAAGGCGGAGCTGGGCTATGCCCCCCGCGTGAAGCTCGAGGACGGGATAAGGGAGATGGTGGAATATTATAGGCGGAAGAAGGTGGTTTGATGATTGCGATGGGCAAGACCGAGAAATACATAAACGAGCGGATAGGGAAGCACGGCGCAATCCTCTCCGTAATCATAGACCCCGTGGACTGGCCGTCGCCCGATGATGCGGTGAAGGCTGGCGTGGCCGCGAGCGAGGCCGGTGCGGACCTCGTTGCGGTAGGGGGAAGCATGGGCGCACAGGGCGAGCTGCTGGACGTGGTCACGAAGGACATTAAGGCGAAGGCGCACGTGCCCGTTGTGCTGTTCCCGGGGAATATTGCAACTCTGACGAGATATGCGGATGCGGTGTATTTCATGAGCCTGCTCAACTCCCGCAACCCCTACTGGATATCGCAGGCGCAGACGCTCGCCGCGCCCATCGTGAAAAGGATGGGCATAGAGCCGCTGCCCGTCGGATACATTGTTGTCGAGCCGGGCGGGACGGTGGGCTGGGTCGGCGACGCGAACCTCGTGCCGAGGAGCAAGCCCGCAATCGCAGCGGCGCTCGCGCTCGCCGGGCAGTATGGCGGGTGCAGGATCATCTTCACGGACGCGGGCTCCGCGTCGCAGCTGGGCCCGGTCCCAGTTGAGATGGTTTCGGCCGTTGCAAGGGTGGTGGACGTCCCCTATCTGGTCGCGGGAGGGATAAGGACGCCGCAGCAGGCTGCCGACATAATAAAGGCTGGCGCGGACTGGGTGCAGATAGGGACGGCGGTCGAGAAGTCGAAGGACGCGGGCAAGTCCATCGCGGAGTTCGCAAAGGCAGTGAGGGGAGCGGGGGCTGAAAAGCGATGAGCGCAGAGATTGAGTTCCTTCAGCGCATCCTCCTCTCAATGGCTGCGGGCGCGCTGATAGGGATAGAGCGGGAATACACGAAGCACCAGCAGACAGTGGGTGCGCGCTCGTTCGCACTCGTTTCGCTCCTCGGCTGCCTGAGCGTAATCCTCTCGCAGCCCGTGCTCTTCGCGCTCCCCATCGAGCTGCCCTTCCTCCCTTACATCGGCCTCGTGGCCGTGATAGGCTACGCATTCCTCATTTACTACTTCCTGGCGAAGAAGGAGTTCTTCGGGATTACGACTACACTCGCGCTCCCCCTTGCGTACACTTTCGGCATGTTTATAGGCTACGGCTTCTTCGTCGTCGCAATAATCGGCGCGGTTGTGACTACATTGCTTCTCTATTCGAGAAGGTATTCGCACCTGTTCGTCCAGCAGCTTACCGAGGTTGAGGTCGCGGACGCGCTGCAGTTCGCCATAGTGCTGTTCATAGCCTACCCTCTGCTAAGCGACTCGCCCCTTCTCTTCTTCGGGCTCGCGCTTCCGCTCAAGAAGTTTGTCGAGATAATCATCATCCTCTCGCTCATATCATTCCTCGGCTTCCTGGTGGTGAGGTTCATCGGCCAGCGGGCCATCCCGCTCACTGGCTTCTTTGCGGGTTTCGTGAGCGCGCTCGCGGTCACGGCATCGCTTTCCGAGCGCTCCAGGCAGGCGAGGGTGGACCAGTGGGTCCTCTGCGCGGGGATAGCAGCGGCGAACATTGCCAGCCTGCTCGGCGACGTGCTCGTCCTGCTATACATCAGCGTCCCGCTGCTCTCCACGCTCTACCCGACGTATGCGGTAATGGTGCTCGCCCTTCTCCTTGCGTCGCTTCCTTTCTTCAAGCACCAGCCGAACAAGGCATTTACGATAAAGCTCGACCAGCCGTTTTCGGTGATATCGGGGCTGAAATTCGCCCTCGTTATCTTCGTCATAATGGTAGTGACGCAGTACATCTCGGCGATGGGCTCAAGCGCGCTCTACGTGGCGTCGTTCTTCGCCGGAATCGTGAGCATAACCTCCGTCGTCGTTTCGCTCTCGCTGCAGGCGTCGCTGGGAAGCCTCTCCCTTAGCGAGGCCGCGCGCGGCATCTTCCTTGCGATTGCAGGCGGCTGGCTGATGAAGGCAGGAACAGTTGCGGTTGGCGCATCTCCGGAGCTCAGGAAGCGCATCTTCCCGGTGCTCGTGCTCGCGCTAGGAGCGGGAATAGCGGCGCTTCTGCTCACTGTTCATTAGCAATAACGCTGAAAGAGTGCAAATCAGTCCTTCTCCTTGGATAGCGCCTTCTTCACGTTCCGGTCCAGCTGCAGGACCTCGCGCACGGTCAGCTTCGCGCCGATGAGGCTCTTCAAAATCGCGTTCTTCTTCCCCATGCGCCGCCTGAGCGCCTCGCGCGTAATGCTGCTCCAGTTGAGCTCCGGGCGGCGCTCTATCATTTCCTGCATTCTCCGGGTGTGGCCGATGGGCATGGGAGAAGAATCCGAACCGCCGCTTATTAACCTACCTTTCCACCACGCTTTCATAGTTACTTTCCGAGCGCGGCTTCGGAGAGCTTGTAGGCGCAGTATTCTCCGCACATGGAGCACGCCTCGCTCCGGCTTTTCCTCCGTTTCCTGTATTCCTTCGCCTTTCCGTTCTCCAGCGCGAGCTCGAACTGCCTCTTCCAGTCCAGCTTCCACCTCGCCCTGCTCATCTCGAGGTCGCGCTTGGAGTCCATCCGCTTTATTATGTCCGCGGAGTGGGCGGCGATGCGCGCAGCTATGACCCCTTCGCGCACGTCGGCCAGGTCGGGGAGCGCGACGTGCTCGCTGGGCGTGACTACGCACAGGAAGTCCGCGCCCGCGGCGGCCGCAACAGTGCCTCCGATTGCCGCGCTTATGTGGTCGTAGCCAACGGCCACGTCGGTGACGAGCGGGCCGAGCACGTAGTAAGGAACGCCAGCGCAGAGCCGTTTCTGCATGCGGACGTTCGCCTCTATCTTGCTCAGCGGCATGTGCCCCGGCCCCTCGCAGATGACCTGCACCCCTGCCTTCAGCGCGCGCTTCACGAGCTTTCCCTGCACGATGAGCTCGAGCATCTGCGCGCTGTCGCCCGCATCCGCGATGCATCCTGGCCTGAGCGCGTCGCCAAGCGAAAGCACGACGTCGCGCTCCTTCAGGATTTCGAGGACGGCATCAAAATTCTCTAGGTAAGGATTCTCTTTCCTGTTCGCGGCCATCCACGCGGCGAGGAAGCACCCGCCGCGGCTGACCACCTTGAGCTCCCGTTTCTTCGCGAGCTCCGCACCCCTCGTCGTAATTGCGGCATGGACTGTGACGAAGTCGGAGAGCTTGGCGTGCCTCTCGAGCGCGCGCAGGAAGTCTTCCTCATCCAGGTCCGCTATCCCCTTCCGCTTCTTCTTTCCATCGAGCATTGCAGAGTATATCGGAACGCTGCCCACTGGGATTCGTGAGGCGCGCGCAATCCTGCGGAGCAGGCCGTCCGCGTCGCCGGCTATGCTAAGGTCCATCACCGTGTCCGCGCCCGCATCCTCCGCGGCCCTGGCCTTCGCGAGTTCCTCCCGCGGGCTGGCGCGGTCTGGCGACATGCCGACGTTCGCGTTCGTCTTCGTCCTCAGCCCTTCGCCGATGCCGACGGCATTTCCCCTCCGCATCAGGACGATCCTGCCCGCGGCGGCCTTCCGCCTGACGAAGTCCGCACTGAGCCCCTCGGCCTTCGCGACTTCCTTGGCCTCGGGCGTGAGAATACCTTTGCGGGCATCGAGAATCTGCATAAACGGACACCTTGCGCAGGAGTTTTTATTACCCAGCAGTTAAATGGCTTTTGATTCGCATGAACTGGGAACTGAAGCTCCTGTCGAAGCTGGTGGCGCTCGACACGGACTCGACGAAGAGGTCGAACTACTCGGAGTGCGCCGAACTCATAAAGGATGAGGCGGAAGGCTGTGGGTTTGCCGCGCGGATATGCGACGCGAAGAGGCTTGCGGAGGATGGGAAGCCGCGGCCGAACGTAGTGGTTGATTTGGAGGCGGGGGCGAGGCAGACGCTCATCATCGCCACGCACTACGATGTCGTCCCCGCTGGGGGAGGGTGGAGGCGCCAGCCGTTCAAGCTGACCGTGGAGGGGGAGCGCGCATACGGGAGGGGCGCGAACGACGACAAGTCTGGGATAGTCGCAGCGCTCTCTGCGATGCGCGACCTGAGGAGGCTCGCGGAGTCGAAGGTGAACGTCCGGCTGCTCGCGACGTGCGACGAGGAGACGGGAGGGAAGCTCGGCGCGGGCTATCTCGCTGAGAGGGAGAAAATCCGGGGCAATGCGGTGCTCGTTGTGGATGCATCGCGCGATCTCATAGTGGGCGCGAGCGGGATAGTGTTCGGAAAAATTATTGTGAAGGGAAAGCAGGGGCACGCAGGCTACCCGCACCGCGCGAAGAACGCGATAACGTATGCGCTGCCGTTCCTGCAGGACATGGAGAAGTTCGCGAGAATCCGCGAAAAGCACCTTTCCTTCCTAAAGGCGCCGAGGGGCGAGCCGAAGGAGCACCTGTGGGGCCGCTTCTCCATCACCATGCTGCGTGCCGGCGAAAAGGAGAACATAATTCCCGGAGAGGTGGAGGCGCGCTTTGACATGCGCCTCGTCCCCGAGGAGGGAACGAGGGGCGCGATAGACGAGCTGAAGGATTACTTCGGCAGGGCGAAGATAAGGAACCAGGTTGATGCGCGGCTGCTGATTACTACGAAGCAGCCCGGCTACTACACGCGGCCTGACCACAAGTTCGTGGGCAATTTCCAGAAGGTCTTCCCGGAGGAGCCGAGCGCGATGCTCGGAGGGAACGACGGACGCTTCTTCACCGCGCGCGGAATACCCGCAATCTCGTTCGGGACGGGGAGGAAGGAATGCAACGTGCACGGGAAGGACGAGTTCGTCTACCTGGATGACATCGAGCTCGTGAAGCACACGATATACAACCTGTGCGCGAACTGGGAGGATGTCTGATGCGCGAGATGTCGAACCTCGAGCTCCAGTGCGTCGTGCGCGAACTGGCGAAGGAGCTCGTGGGAGCGCGCATGCAGAAGTTCTACGAGCTTGGGGACGGCGAGTTCAGGCTCGAGCTCCACACGAAGGTTAGGGGAAGGCTGGACCTCGTGGTGGAGCTGAAGAAGAGAATCGGCCTCACAAGATTCATCAAGCCCGCGCCGAAGGAGCCCACGCAGTTCGCGATGCAGATGAGGAAGTGGCTGGAAGGCGCGGTTATAAGGAAGGTAGAGCAGTATGGGATGGACCGCGTCGCATATTTCGACCTCGAGAGGGGCGGGGAGAAGATGCGCCTTCTCTTCGAGATGTTCTCGGACGGGAACCTCATCCTCGCGCACGAAGACGATAAGATAATCGCCGCTTACAGGCATGAAGAGTGGAAGGACAGGGTGATAAGGCCCCGCAGCACATACATTTTTCCCTCGACAGGGAAGGTGAACCCCTTCGACCTCAGCGAGGCGAAGCTGCGCGACGTCATGAATGAGAAGAAGCTCGCCGCATGCCTTGCGCAGCGCGTGAACCTCGGCTCGCAATACATTGAGGAGGTAATACGGAGGGCGAAGCTGCGGCCGGAGAAGCAGGCGGATACGCTTACGAACAAGGAGCTGTGGGAGCTGATGAACGGCTTCGTGGAAGTCTTCTGGGGGATAAACCGGCCCGAGCCGCAGGTCTATTACAAGGACGGGAAGCCGTTCGACTATGCCCCTTTCCCGCTTGTGAGATACGAGGGGATTGAGAGCCGGGGATTCGCAACGATGTCCGAGGCGCTCGATGAGTTCTGCGCGTCCGCTCCGCCTGCGCAGGCCGCAGAGACTGAGCTTGAGAAGAAAAGGAAGAAGCTGGAGTTCGCTCTGGGCGGGCAGCGGGAGGCGGTGAAGCAGCTGCGCGTGAGGGCTGAGGAGGCGAAGCTTGCGGGCGATAAAATATATGAAAGATACCAGGAAGTGGAGGCGCTGCTTGAACTGGTGCGCGGCAGGAAAGACTGGAGCGGAATAGAGCGCGAGCTCGGCGGGAAAGTGAAGATGGACCGCGCGAAGGGGAAGCTGGAGGTCGAGCTGTGAACCTGCCCTATCTCTCGCAAACGCCGGGAATCGGAGGCAGGCTGAAGGAGTTCGCAGAGGACTTCGTTGTGGAAGAGATAACCCTCCAGGGGAAGGTCCTGCGCGTTGGGAAGAAGGTGCGCATGGAGTCGGAGAAGGGCGAGTTCGCGCACTTCGTCCTCCAGAAGAGGAACTGGAACACGCTTCAGGCGCTGAAGGAGATATCGTGGAAGCTTGGTGTGAGCCAGAAAAGGTTCGGCTATGCCGGAACGAAGGACAGGGTCGCGCTGACCACGCAGCTCTGCTCCGCGTGGGGCGTGGAGCCGAAGCAGTTCCGCGGCCTCAGCCTGAAGGACATCGGGATAAACGGGGCGTGGAGCGCGGCCGGGCCGGTGAAGATGGGCGACCTGCTTGGGAACCACTTCACCATCGCGGTGCGTGGGATTGTGAAGGGAGCGAAGAGGAAGGTTGCGAAAATCAGGAAGGAGCTTGGGGGGCTCGTGCCGAACTATTTCGGCGAGCAGAGGTTCGGCAGCGTAAGGGCGAACACGCACATCGTCGGCAAGCTGATAGTTTCGGGCAACTTCGAGTCCGCGGTGATGACCTATCTCTGCTCAAGCGAAGGGGAGGGAAAGAAGGAGGCGCGCGACGCGAGGGAAAGGCTGGCATCCGAGATGGATTTCCAGTCCGCGCTGCGCTATTTTCCCGCGCACCTGAAATATGAGCGCACGCTCATCGCGCACCTCGCCGAGCACAAGAACGACCACGTGGGCGCGCTGAGGAGGCTGCCCCGCGGCCTTTCCCTGATGTTCGTGCATGCATACCAGTCATACCTGTTCAATAGGATGCTTGCGAAGCGCGTTTCCGAGGGCCGGCTTTTGCCGGAGAAGGGCGCGCTCGCATGCCCTGCCGGCCCCTACGGGTTCCCGGAGGTCGGGAAGGCGTCGCCGTTCTCCGTAAAAAAGGCGAAGGGGAGGTTTGCAGTGGGGAGGATAATCGGCTATGAAAGCGGGAAGCTGAGCGCGGAGGAGGGCGAGGCCCTCGCATCGGAAGGGATAGCGCCGGAGGCTTTCTTCATAAAATCCTTCCCGGAGATAAGCGCGAAGGGCGCTCTCCGCCCGCTGTTCGTGCCGCTCAAGGATTTCAGGTTCAAGGAGGAGAAGGAGATGGGCAGGTTTTCCTTCGCGCTTCCGGCAGGCTCGTATGCAACGGTTGCGATGCGCGAGTTCATTGATGGGAAAGTGGTTTGATGAAAGCCGGGGGAAAGATTCTTGCGCTCATCTTCTTCGTCTTCCTAGCCTACCTCATCATCCATCTCGCGCAGATGAGGGAGATTGGGTTCAATTGGCTTTCGCCTCCGCAATCGCGCGAGATATTCCTCATGGACTACCCGAAGGAGGTCTATGGCGGAGGCGCATTCCTCGTCGGCTCGAACTTCCGGGCGGATTGCACGCTCTGCAATGCCACGCAAGTCGCGCTTGCGGACGGAGCGAACCGCGTAGATTTCACGGCATCGCTTTGCCCGGGGGAGGTTGTCCTTGCCTGCGGGGAGCGCAGCGTCTCCTTCAATTATTCGCTGCTCGCTGCGCGCAGCCAGGAATCCCTCAGCGCGTCGGCTGAGACGGAGGTCGCGAACAGGACGCTGCTTGTGAGGGTGCATGGTGAGGGGAAATCCAGCGGTTACCATCCGCTTCTCATTTTAATTGACGGAAAGGTTGCGGAAGCGCCGCTCTACAGGCTGGACGGCGCGTTTTCCGTCGAAGAGCGCATACCGGTGGAAAGCGGGGAGCACACGGTCGAGGTTTCATACAACGGCCAGAACATATACTCTGGCGGATTTTCAGTCCCGTCTACTTTCTCCCTTTCCGCGCTGGCGGCCGTGCTTGCGTCACTGCTCGCCGCATTCCTCGTCCGCGAAAGGCCGGTTGCCAAGGTCGCAATCGCAGGCGTCCTCCTTGCCGCATCTCTTGTCGTCGGCTTCGAGCTCTCAAAGTTCGGGCTTGATTTCCTCGTGCCGCTCGCCCTTGCCGGTGCGGCGGGCTATCTTTACTCAAGGCGGGGGAAGAGGAAGGAAACGAGGGGCAAGGCATCTGCCGAAGAAGGCCTCCTGCTCGATGCGGCGCGCGTAGGGGTTGCGTTTGCGTTCTTCATCCTGCTGATGAACATGTTCATTTCCACATACGACATCTGGGGCGCGTATTACTTCAGGCAGGCGGAGGAAACGCTCGCGCACGGGACGACCGCCTACTTCGATGAGCTCAGCTACCTCGGCAGGCCCTTCACGTATCCACCGGTCTTCTTCGAGTTCGGCGCGCAGCTTGCCAGGGCAGCGGGCAGCGGCTTCGAAGGGATACGCGTGCCGCTTGACATGCTGCTCGCATTCAGCTTCGCCTCCAGCTCATTCCTGCTGTTCAGGAATTACGGGCGTGCGGAGAGGCTGCTGGCGGCGTTCCTGTTCATCTCGCAGTGGGCGTTCCTCCTCACGGCAAGCGGCATAGGGCTGCACATGCTCGCCTTCACGCTCCTCAACCTCTCGCTGCTTCTGGTCGAGGCCAGCCCTATCGCGAGCATAGCCTCGCTCGGGCTGGCGTTCGCCTGCCATCCAATAGCGCTCGTGTTCTTCCCGTTCTATCTTTACGCGGTGAATGGCTTCCGTTTGGATTTGAGGCGCATGGTCGCGTGGCCCGCGCTCGCAGCCGTGCTCTCGCTCCCGTTCTACATCCCGATATTCATGCGCGCTGGGCTGCCCTATGAGATTGTGCCGGGGCAGTGGGGATTCCTGCTGAGCTATGGCATAAGCGGGATGATGTTCGACTTCCAGTTCCTCCTTCCGCTTTTCGCCGCAACCGCGCTCTTCGGCCTTGCGACGCCGAAGTACCGCTTCCCCTCGCTCCTGCTCCTCGGCCTGCTGTTGTTCAACGCATTCGTTTCCCTCCGCAGCGATCTCATCGTCGCGATGCTCGGCGCCGCGCTCTTCCCCGCGGTCTTCGGGAAATGGCTGAAGGACTGGAGGGTTGTTGCCGCGCTTTTCGCGCTCTACATCCTGCCGAACTTCATCCTCGGCGCAGTCGTGCTTTCGGGCACTGGCTATTACTGCTCGTGGGGCCTTGCAAACGAGATGTGCGCCTCGCCCATGGAATACATCTCGCTCTACTCTCCCGGCAGCTCAAGGGTTGCGGTGGACCCGGTCTATGGCCACGTAGAGGCATGGATAGGGAGGCGGGCAGTGCTGGCGGACCTGTATGTGGAGTATGCGGACTTGGATAAATTCAAAGCGGAGAACGACTTCTACAGCAAGGGTGACGAGTCCGCATTCGCACATTACGGAATAGATTACGCGGTAGTCGACGCGACCATGCGCCATTCCGCGTCCGGCGACCGCGTTTATGACAATGCCTACATCCAGGTGTTCAGGCGCAATGGCGGCTGAGCTGCAGGCAGATTAGCCCGTGAAATAGGCAAAGAATAGTGGGGAGGAGAAGAGCAGACCGTACCACGAAATCCAGAAGGCGCTTGAGATGTCGGAATTGACGAAAAGCACCGCAGCGGCGGCCAGGAGCAGGACGGCGAACGTGGTCTCTACTGCACTGAGCCGCAGGGCCTTTAGGAAAGGCATTCCCCTGGTGCCATTTCTCTTTATCACTAGGAAATCCGCGCGCGAATTCAGCAGCGCCGCAACCGCCGCTTTCGCCCTCACGAATGCGACGCCGAAGTTGAGGAAGTAGGCTATGAATCCTATCGTGAATGAGTTGAAATATACCTTCGCAATTATCAGCGCCGCAAGCAGCATCGTCACTATGGACAGGGCGCTTAGTATCTCGAGCTGGAACTTAATCGAAAGCGGGACGAGGAGCTTCTCCACCATCATCTGCGCTGTTGAGACGTCCGCAAATGCCATGAGCACGGTCAGCAACGCGAATATTATGAACACCGCCGAGAGGTAGTGGAGCCCGAATATGAGCGTTATGTAATCCATGTGCTTGCGCGCGGGAAGCTTCGTGAAGTTCGCGAGGTATTTCCCTATGAGCTGCGTGTTCCCGAAGTTGTATCTCCACTGCTGGGCCGCGAACCCGGTGAAGTTCTCTATCGGCGCACCGAGCGCGTAGACCTTTGGGATGTAGACCCCGCGGTAGCCGCTGATGTCCGCCTTGAGCGAGAATGCCGCGTCTTCGACAACGCAGTCGTCGAACCCTCCCAGCTTCTTCACTATGCTCGTGCGCAAAACTCCGCAGGAGCCTGCGAACAGGGCGTTCTCCTGGTGCGCCCTGGAAGGCTGCACGAAGTTCGAGAAGAATGCGTGCGTCGAGTCCACGGTGTTTGCGAACAGCGAGCCCCTCGCATATCTCTTCGAGGTCTGGACGTAGGCGATGTCGCCCTCGCGGAACTGGCACAGCGTCTCCCTCAGGAACGAGGGCTCCGCCAGCATCTCGTCTGCGTCGAAAATCGCGATGAACTCCTCCTTCGCGCCTTTCAGGAATTCGTTCAGCGCTCCGCCCTTGAACCCGCGCCTGTTGTCCCTGTGCTGCAGGGCCACGCCCTCCTTCTTGCAGAATGCGGAAAGCTCGCGCACTATCTCCGGCTTCGTGGAATCGTCAAGCAGGTAATAGCTGATTTTCTCTCGCGGATAATCGAGCGCCTTGAGCGAGTTGATGGTCTGTTCGACCGTCTCCGGCTCCTCGTTGTAGCTGGCGACCACCACCGCAACGCTCGGGAACCGCTCCAGCGGAGTTATCTTGTAGTTCCGGTAGAGGTAGGATTTGTAGAAGTATATGCTGCCCATCGTGTTGAAGAAGAACGCTATCACCGCCAGCAGGAGGAACAGGGCGGACAGCAGCTTGAGGTAAAGCGTGGGCGTGAAAAGCAGCAGGTATACTCCGAAAAGTATCGCAATCAGCGAAAAGAAGACTACGAAGCCTATCAGGAAGTACCTCTTCGCAAGTTCGATGTCCATTTTCCGGTCCTCTGGGGATAGGTTTTCCCTCGCTCCATTTATATATTATGCCCGTGAAAGGCGGAAAAGCGCCCGGCGGCCGGCCGGTCGCGCGAGGTGTGCGCGGTGTACCTGAAGCTCCACGAGAATGATGCGGGAAAGAGCGTCATTGCCGCACTCTGCGACAAGGAACTGCTCGGGAAGGTGTATCGCGAGAAAGAGCTAGTTCTCGACCTGGAACGCTACGCCGCGTTCTACAAGGGGGAGATTACCGGCGAGGAGGAGGCTGCGCGGGCGCTTAAGAAGGCCGTATCCATGAACCTGGTCGGCAGGCGCTCCGTCGGGCTCGCGCTGAAGCTCGGGCTCGCCGGGAAGGGCGAGGTTAGGAAAATAAGCGGCATTCCGCATTTGCAGATATACCGCATCTAAATTAGCCGAGCTGCCCGCAGGTTCCGTCGGACTGGCACCCATAGCCGCTCGGGCAGCCGCATACCGTGCACAGCGAGGTCATGGTGCCGTTTCCGCTGCAGAAGAGCGGCTTGTTCGTCGCGGAGCAGCGGTTGGGGAGCGTGCCGTCGCTGCACTGCTGGAACTCATATACAATGCAGAGCTCGCTCGTGGAGTTGCATGTCTGGTCCGCCGGGCAGCCGCACGCATCGCAGTTCGCGATGAATTGGCCTATGTCCCCGCAGTAGTATGGCTTGTTCACGGTGGAGCAGCTGTTGAGTGGAGTTCCGTCAAAGCAGGCATTCTCGACGCCCGCCGGCACCCCCCCGCAGAATGCGGCGCAGGCGGCGTGGCATACCGCGGAAGTCGTTTCCGGGCATCCCGCGGTGCAGTTCTCCATGCACGTCTGGGCAATTCCCCCCATTACCGCATAGGCGGAGGTTCCGGTGGCGTTTATTGAAACGCCCTCGCGCAGCACAGTTGCCGCGTCCTGCACCTCCGCACCTCCATCATCCCTTACCAGGTAGTCCACTCCGGACATGCTGGTTATCTCGGCCTGCGGAGTGAACAGTATTGTGGAGGGGTTCGCGAGCGTGAGCGTGCTGCCCAGGTCGAATATGAGTTCCACGCCTGAATTCCCGCTCTGCGTGACCGGAACCAGGTCCACGAACACGTATCTCGGCCTCGAGGCGTTGACCGGATGGATTGTGTCGTTGTATGTGACCGTGATGTTCCTCAGCTCTATGAGCAGGCGCGTGTGGGTCCCGATGCCTATCCTCCCGCGCCCCATGATGACCGTCTTGCCGTCGAGTTCCTTTAGCGAGTAGTTCTTCACCCCGCCAGTGAGAAGCTCCCAGCCGCCTCCGGCCCCTGAGCGGTAGGTTGCGAGCTGCCCTACGGAGATTACAACCGAGTCGTATGGGCTTGCGTTCGCATTCCGCACGCCAAGGAAAATGATGAGCATTCCTTGCATTTCTGTAGGCTGCGCCGGGCCGCCGCTAAGGAGCACATCCTCGCCGCTGCCTATGTTGCTGAAGACGCCAGTTCCGCCGGTTCCACCCGTGCCGCCCGTTCCACCGGTTCCACCTGTCCCACCAGTGCCGCCGGTTCCACCTGTCCCGCCGCCCACGGAGCCTCCGCCGCTCGGCGTGTATTCGGCACCGCTGCACCTGCACTCAGGATAGTTGGTTTGCGTCTGTCCAGGAGAGCAGAGGTTGCGGCAGACGTTTGGCGTCTGCATGCCTCCCGAAGAGCACCCGAAAAGCAGCAGGGCTGCGACGATTATTGAAACTGTGACGGCTGCGTGGAACTGCCTCATCCGTAATCACCGATACTTTTTGCGTGTTCGGCAATAAAAAGTCATCTGCCGCCTGAGCTGAACGGCACCCCGGAGCACCCGCAATTCGGATACGGCGCCTGCGACTGCCCTGGCGAGCATAGGCTGTGGCAGACCTTCGGCGCGGTCATGCCGCTTGCGGTGCAGCCGAAAATCACCAGGGCCGCGACTACTATGCACGCGAGCAACACTGCATGGACTAGCTTCATCCACATCACCGCTGATTTTTCGCTGCCCTGCAATAAAAGGCTATTCCAGAATCTGGCGCAGGACGATGTCGGGATCGAACGGGAGCAAATCTTCGTATCTCTGGCCGACGCCGAAGAAGAGCACGGGTACGCCGCTCGCCCGCGCCACGGAAAGCGCCGTTCCACCCTTCGCGTCGCAGTCCAGCTTCGTGAGGATTACGCCATCGAGCCCTATCGCCTCCTTGAACGAACGCACCTGCTCGACGAGGGCGTTTCCCGCGATGCTCTCGCCAACGAAGATTTTGAGGTCGGGCTTCGCGACGCGCGCTATCTTCTTCAGCTCGTCTATGAGGTTGCGGTTCGTCTCCTGCCTTCCCGCGGTGTCCATGAGCACGACGTCGATTTTGTGCGCCTTCGCGTAATTGACCGCGTCGAAGCACACCGCGGCGGGATCCGAGCCATAGCCGTGCTTTATCGCCTTTATGCCGAGCCTGTTCGCGTGCTCCTCCGTCTGCTCTATCGCAGCTGCGCGGTAGGAGTCGCTCGCAGAGAAGATGACCGACTTGCCTGCGCGCATGAACATCTCCGCAATCTTCGCCATCGTTGTGGTCTTGCCCGCGCCATTCGGCCCCACGAAGAGCAGCTTCAGCGGCTCGCCCGTCCTGTTCTTCTCTTCCGCGGCTTTCAGCAAATCGGGCCCGCGCAGATCCAGCGTGTCCCGGAGCGCGGATGCGACCGCGCCCCTTATCGCCTTCTGCACCTCGCCGCGCTTCACCTTCTTCCCCACGAGCTTTTGCTTCAGGTCCTCCGCGAGCGACTGCGAAACTTCGAACGCGACGTCTGCCTCGAGGAGGGACATCTTGAGCGCCTCCAGGAGGTCGTCTATGTCCTTCTCCTTCACTTCCACTTCGCCCAGGATGATGCCCTTCACCTTGCTCTCCAGCGAAAGGCTAACTTTCATCTTCTTCGGCTCCTCCGCTGGCCTCGCTTGGGCAACTGCTGCGGGTTTCCTCACTTCTGGGATGAACGTTGGCTTTTTTGCTTCAGGAACAGGCGCATGCGGAACTGGAGCTGGCACCTGCCTCCTCACTTCAGGAACAGGCATAGGCTTTTTTGCTTCAGGAATAAGCACGGTCGGAACGGGAGCTGGCGCCTGTCTTTTCACTTCAGGAACGGGCGCGGGTTTTCTAGCTTCTGGACTAGGTTTGGGTGTTATCACTTCAGGAACAGGTGCGGCCTTCTCCACCTCGGCGGCCGCAGGAGACGCCTCGCCTATCTTCTGCTCCTCCCGTTTGGTGAGCGAGTCTATGAACGAGGAAATCTTGTTCTTGAGCAGCCCGAACAACTGCTCATCCCTCCCTTACTTCAGGGGAGACGTTCATCTTTCTCATCAGGCCGCGTGCCTGCGAGTCTATGACCTGCAGCCTCTGTGCAGCCCTGCCGGCATCCTTCTCTGCGGATGCGAGCAGCGACTCTATACTCTTGAAGCGGGCCTCGAGCACCGCGACCGCTTCCTCGGGCTTCATCTCCACTGCGGTGTTGGCGCCAAGGTCCATGAGGACCGTTCCTCCCTCAAGTTTCGCTGGCACGAGCGCGCCGCCCCCGACGGGCACGAAAGACTTTGCGGCGCCCTTCTTGATGTTCCTCAGCGCTTCCATCGCCATGTTCAGCTGCATCATGCTCTCCTGCATCTGCCCCATGCGCTGGCTTATCATCTGCCCCTGCTGCTGCAGCAGCTGCGCCTCGTAAGCGAGCTTCTGAAGCTCCACCTCGTCCTTGCTTTCGTCTGCCATCAGCTCTCCACCTTCGCCACGCTTTTTATCACAATCCTCGTCCTCTTGGCACCGTGCGCGCTGCCGAGAAGCTTGAACGCGATCTCCTTCGCGACGCGTTCGTTCGGCGCATCGACCTCCTTCACGAACTTCCTCTTCTCAGTTCCGAGGTCGATTACGCCCTGCACCGCAAACTTCATGCCTTCACCTCACTCCTGGTACGCCATCACTCCGAGCGACAGCGCGTACAGCTTCCTTTCCATGTAATTGTTGAGCGCCTTCAGCCGCGAGGCGATTACCCGCTCCTGGGAGATCTCGTCCTCCATCCCCTCCAGCACTTTCCTGTCGTTTCCCGCGGCAACGAGCATTGTGCGCGGAATCACCTTCGCGCCCATGCCAGCAAGCCCGTCGATGTACAACGCCATCAGCACCTCGTGCGCAGGAAGCATTGCCTTCAGGTCGGACAGGCCAATTGCCTCGGCCGCAGACCAGTCCAGCAGTGCATCTCCGATGAGCACGGGCCTAAACGGGTCGCGCGAGCCTGGCGGGCTTGCCTTCTCCTGGAGCTTCTGCATCTCCGCCTGCGCGAGCGGCTGCACGCCGTCCTCGCCCAGAGTTGCTATGACAATCTCGCAGCGTCTCACTTGCATGCTCCCGACAGCCACTGCCTCCCCGTCTACTTGGGGAGGAAGCATATTCTCTTGTCTCAAGAGAACACCTCCTTACCTGACTAATGCTCCCACCGGAGCCTCGCCGTCTGTCGTCAGCAGGACTGCCTTCCCTTCGACTTCGGCAGCCAGCAGCATACCCTTCGATTCAACACCCCTTATCATCCTCGGCTTGAGGTTGGTTAGCACGATTATATTTTTGCCCGTGAGCGATTCCGGCGCATACCGGTCCGCGATTCCTGCGACAAGCTGGCGCCTGTCCGCGCCGGTGTCCACAACGAGCTTCAGCAGCTTGTCCGAGCCCGCGACCTTTTCGGCGGACTCTATTTTTGCGACGCGCATCTCCAATTTCGTGAAGTCGTCGTATGAAATCTCCATTCCTTAACCCCTTTCCACGAACCCGAGCGCCTCGTCTATGCGCGCGAGCTCGAATCCGGACGTCGCCTCGCCGGTCACATAGCCGTGCGAGTTCGCCGCCAGGCAAACGCCAATGAACGGAACGCCCATGTTCGCCGTCCCGATGCTCCCCTTCACCCCGAATATGCTACAGAGCTCCCCCAGCTCTTCGTCACCCACGCTGGTGTGGAGCAGGAGGCCGCGGTTGGTCACGACTGCAGCGCTTCCCACGGTGCGGAAGGCGCCTATGCTGCGCTTAACAACTTCAACTCCGAGCGTATCCTTGAGCACGCGTATGTCCGCGGCAGACATCTGCGGGTTGGCTATGGCAGCCTTGTCATTCACGAGCACGTTGTTGCCGATTGCGGTGTGCCTGCCTTTCACGATGGCCACTTCAATCCCCAGCGCCTTTTTCAGATGTCCCGCCTCTTCCCTATACGACATTCCTGTGAGCACGATTCCGTGCGAGTTCGCGGCGCTAAAAAGCCCCACGAGGTTCGAGCCCGCGATTGCGACGCGCACCGGCTCGACCTTCAGCGCAGCCCTGCATTTCGCGACCAGCTTCTCCGGCGCGTCAACGGGCACGAGCGCTGCCCTGTCGCTGCACTTGATGAACATCCCCACGAAGGGGTTGCCGCCGACCGTTGCTCTTTCTGCGTGCAATCGCTCACTCCCGTGTATATTTGCCTTAACTTGTTTAACTACCTTTCTTCGCCGTTTCCTTCTTTTCCTCTTTCTTCGGCGCTTCCTTTTTCTCCCCGCTTTTCTCCGCTTTCTTCTTCTCTTCCTTCTTCAGCGGTTCCTTTTTCTCCTCGAGGAGGTCCGCGCGCACGATGCCGTCTGCGCCCTTGCTCGCCTTAAGCCGCACCTTTCGCGGAGGCGTCTGCATCCCGTGCGTCCACATGAAATGGTTCAGCTCCTCGCTGAGCTTCACGTTCTCAGGCTCGGCCTTCATGTGCCTCGCGAGAAACGCGCGGAGCATGTGCACTGCACGCCTTGCCCTGAACCTCCTGTTGTGCTTGTACGCGCCCGAAAGCGGGACATTGTATATCCTTTCCAAATCCGCCATCAAAACCACCTAGTCAATTTTCAGGTCCAGCTTGTCCTTTCGCCAGTTCCGCTGGAGCCGGTTCTGCGTTATCTTCCTTTTAGTCTTCGCCGCAACGAAGATGGGAATCCTCCTGTTCTGCCTTGCGGCCTTCCCGAGCTTCTTTTTCCTTTCAGCGCTCTTTACCCTTGACATCATCGCCACCTCACTTCTTCCTGCTCACCGTTATCGTGGGCTCCCTCGCCTCACCCTTCAGCCTTGCGAGCAGCTGGAGCACCTGCGCTTCCGTGATTTTTCCGTTCACGCGCCCTGCCTTGTAGAGCTGCGCGAGGACGGCCACGAGCTGGTCGTAGAGCTCCGGGTTCGCGAGCCTCACGTTCATCAGCCGCTCGTATGCAGCAGGCTCAACGAGGTTCTTTAGAAGGTATTTCTTCTGCACCTCCATTGCCTGCGCCTGCTGCATCTCCGCGAGCCTCTTCCTCTTCAGCTCCTCCAGCTCCTCAGCGTCCAACAATCACACCCTTATCTTCGCCGCAACTCCGTCGAGAAGGGCCTTTCCCTTCCCGCTCACTACGCGGCCAATCACTTTTCCTGCGACGCTCTTCTTCTCGATAAGGCCTGCCTTCTCGAGCTGCTGGAGCGCCTTGCGGATGACGCTGCCTCCGGCCTTCTTTTTGTGCGCGCGCTTCACAGTGTGCTGCTTCGCACCGCCGTAATGCCTGCGGAACTCGCCAACGCCGACCGGGCCGTTCATGTAGACCTGCCTGAGCAGGCTGCCGCAGCGTATGTACCAGAAATCGGGCTGCTCCGGTGCGCGCTCCTTGTGCGCACCGGTCTTCGCATATCCCATCCACGCCGGCGGCGTTATCTCCGGCATGTCCTTCAGCTTCTCCGCAGCGCCGGCAATGAGCCTGTCTGCGGGGACATCGAATATCGTCTTCATGAAACCCCTCCGCCTGCATGTTACAGGCTCCTCCTTCCGGAGGATTATCGCGGTTCCTTCCAGTTCACAGAACGAGAAAGAACGTAGTTATTCCGGCGGCAAGGTATATATTGCTACGCCTGCCGCCCCGCGCCTTTGTAGATGAGGTAGGCCTTGCTTCCGCATTCGCACTCGTAGAGGACCTTCCCCTTGCGCGGGACGAGCCGCACCTTCACGTTGAATCCCGGCACCCAGAAGCGGTTGCATTTCCTGCAGAACTTCCTTTTCAGCTTGCCAAGCCGGATGCGGTATCTCATCGCAAGCTTCCTTGCGAGCTCGACGTAGCGCATGCTCCTTTTGGGATGGCCCTTCGCATTCTTCTCGGCCAGCCCCAGCAGTATCGCAATCCGCTCATTCACAATCTGGTGCACGGATTCGGGCATGGTGAGGTAATCCCGAATGGAGTTAAAAAAGAAGATGGGCCCGTGGAGATTTGAACTCCAGACCTACGGCTCTCCCAGAGCGCCTAAACCGTGCGGATTCCGTCTTGTCCCGCACGGCGTCGTATAAGACCGCCGCTCTGACCAGGCTGAGCTACGGGCCCGTGAGGGTAGATTTCTCATGCGGTATTTTTAAGAACTGCGATGAAATTTCAGTTGGTGATGGATTGAGGACGTTTGCTGTTCTTATCACGCTGCTGCTCGCCGCGGCTTCCGCTTACGCCTGCGTCGTATATGGCGGGGGCGCAGTCTACCTCAACAAGCCCAACGTCACGGTGAATCTTTCTGCCATACTGGAAAGCAACGCGACTAGGGGGGCGAACTACACGACGTCGAATGGCTCCGTCTTCTACCGCAGCCATTACAACGAAACGCTCCTCGTCTCGCTTGGGCAGGATGAGTATGGATGGCTGCTGAGGGTCGGGCTGCCGAACGCCTCGGAGATGGGACAGCCGAGGGAAATCAATTGGAGCGAGGCGGTCTGGACTGAGCTTGACTGGCTCTGGAGCCACAAGGTGATAAACGGCACAAATCCAGGCGACGTTTCGCAAATCGTGAATCTCCTCGCAAACAACTCCAATTCCTACGCTTACTGGAAGGATGGGAACTGGACTGCAATCCCGAACAACTGCTTCCCAAATGGCAACTGCGTGCGCTGCGGCCCTGCGGGCGCGGAGCTGAATGCAACTTTGCCGCCAAATGGACTTGAGATTCCTGAGAAGACGGATGATGAGAAGGTGGGGGCATGCCTTTCCGGATTTGCCCTGCTCTTCCTCTCAGTCCCGCTCCTACTCCTTTCCCATCGCGTAGGTAGCTAGGCGCATATGCGCTCCTGCAGCGCTATATGCAAGCTTAGTATTCACATCACCGTTCATTTCGTCAATCAGCGCGAGCGCGAGCGGAATCTCCTTGCCTGTGAGAATCGGCAGCCTCTCTGCGAGGGTGATGTAGGCTGAAACTTTCCGTTCCAGCTGGAGTTTGCCGAACCTGCGCAGGAGCTCACGTATCTCCTTCTCATCCGGGATGGCTCCGTGGTCAGGTGCTGTTCCGGACTCCAGCGCCGTTATATAGTCCCCGATTTTGTCTTTCACCGCTTCTTTCCGAACCGTTTTGTGCGGCGTATTTACCTGCGGTTCCGGCTTGGCCAGCTCAAGCGGCGCAGGAAGTGGAAGCACGCCTAATACCGCATGGCCGTACTTCTCCTCGGGAACCTCGAATCCGAGCCCCGCCTCCCCGGCCTCCGCCCTCTGCGTCAGCTCCTTTGCAATTATCCCTTCAAGTACACGGAGATAGCCTACCAGCAGTTTTGCGCGCGGCCTTTCCATGTCAATCATGATGCCGGGGAGCCTCTTCCATGCAAGGTCGCTCCTGCCCAATGCCTCGGTTGCACGCCATATTTCGTGGTAATTAACCTTCGTTTTCCTCATGATTGCTCTGGGATGGAATATGCCATTCGCGATGCACCAGGCAATTGCCAGCCGCTGCGGGTTTGTTATTACGCGGCGCGCGGCCAGCGACACGTTGTATTCCTCAAGCAGCCCGTACACCTCAGCTCTGTCCTTGCTGCTGCAATGCTGCTTGAACGGGACCGTCTCCATGATTTTTTCAAACGGTATTTTTGCCACTGCTTTGAGCTGGTGGCTGCAGTTGTAAGAGCGGAATACTGGCCACTGCGCCTGCTCCCTTTTGACGACTCCCATGCGCGTCAGCCTGCACAGCGCGTCCGCTTGAGGAGCATACAGCTCCGCATCTCTCGCAGTACCATACGTTATCCAAGGCGGGTTCCTCTCTTTCTGGATTGACTCCTGCAGCTCGGCAAGGTTCAGAAGCTGCGGGCAGAGTCGGTCCCCTCCGCTTCTAAAAAGGGCATCGAGATTCAGGTGATTGCTTTTGCGGAGCTGGAAGGCCTTTGCCGCAGTGAGAACTTCGCTGCCGCGCCCGGTAATCTTCAGCCCCTTCCCGTCATTCCAGACGAGCCCCGCCGTCTCAAGCCATTGAAGGCCTTCGGCTACGCGCCTTTTTTTTGCCTTGAGGGTGCGTGAGATATTAGCGGCATCATCTTCCCCTTCCGCCACGCAGTTAAGGATGCGCAGGCGGCGTTCGGTGGTCACGAGCCCGGAAACCATCATTCTTGCAGCAAGCACATACTGGTCGCCGCTGATAACCGCCCTCCTGGCCGATATGCTTGGCTTTCTCTCCGGCGCGAACGTCCCGCTGCTCTCCATTTTCGCGAGATACACGCTGAGGTCATACTCGGAGAGCTTAGTCATTTTCAAAAGCACGTAGCGGTGCGGGATTTTCCCGCCGCGCTTCAGTATGGCGTCGGCAACCGCATCAGATTTTTCTGCCACGCTCTCCCGGCCTGCGCTCATCCCGAGCCGCTGTTTCACCAATTCCACGCGCTGCTTGCTCCATCCTGTTCCCGCAATAAGTTCATCCATCGTTGGCTTGCAGTAGGGCCTTTCCAGCATCCTGTATGCCCTGCGGAAGTAGGCGTTGTCGTTGTCCTCCCGTTCCTTCCAACTCAGCGGGGTCGCCGCGTTCTTGGGTGCCACCCAGTTGCTCTTCCGCATGTCTTCAAGCACATTCCTGTCTAGGTGCCTCAAATGGCCCTTTGCAACGCATCTCGAAATCATCAGCTTATCGCATATGGCCCTTCTTTTCTTCGGAAGCACCCCTCCATTTTCCGCAGCCGCGGCAACTGCAGCATCAAGAACCTCTGCCCTCCTTTCCGGGCAGGTCTTCAAGCCCAGCTTTCTAATTATGAGATTTACAGTAATGGGGCCAATGCTCCTCGCATCGGCAAGTTCCCAGCGCGTCGGCTTGCGATATGGCCTTTCAAGCGCTTTGTATGTTTCCAAGAGTGCCGCTATTTCCCTCTGGAGCAATGTTTCCAGCTTTGCCAGGCATTCCCCAACCGCTGCAGTCCCAACTGGCCCTTCCTTCCCGTCGTCCTCCGCTTTCCTCTGCATCGCGGAATACGCTTTCCATTCACCGTTGGATAATTGGATTGAATTCGCAAGGTCTTTCTTGAGGATGTTAATCGCCCTAAGCGAAAGGTTTTCCCAAAAATACAATATCCTCTCCTTTTCCTCGTCAGGCCTCGCCCTCAGCCATGAAATCCCGTTCTTTTCTATCCCCCGCGATGCCGCTGCAAAATCCACCCCATTCCCGCCGTTGCTTATCTGCCTGCGCGCAAAATCAGCGACTAGACTATGGACCTGCTTCTGGACGGAAACAGCTGGAAAGGTAGTGGTCCCAGACATCCTTCTAGAACGCGAGGTTTAGGTATATGAATCCTGCGCTGCTTTTCTCGCCGTGGGCGCGCCCGGGCTATTGGTTATGCCTCTTCCAGTTGCGGAATTCCTCGACAAGGCTTCTGTAGTTCTGCCTGAAGACGAGAAGGGCCTGCGCAATGAGCCGCCCATCCTCGGGCCGCTCCTTCTCGAGGAAACGGAAATTGCTTCCGTCGAATATGAAGTCTGACTCCTCCAGCGCGCCCATGTACTTGAAGAGCGTTTCCTTTTCCCGTTCTCCGGCTTTGAGCATATTCCGTGCTGCTTCCCTGGCAGTTTCAAACCGCTCCTTCTTCTTTCCTTCCCAGTTCTCCGCATACACGATAAGTTGCATGTGCGCACGCACTGCCTGACGGGCAAGTGCATCGTTCGTATCATTATCCATTTTCTTTATCTTCCTGATTGCCTCTTCCCTCTCCTCATCAAGGAGCGCCAGCGCGCCCACCGTATCCTTATCCGTCTTCTTGCTTTGGATGAGCGCCGTCCTCTCCCTGTCAATTTCCCCGAGCCGCCCAGCAAGTGCCTTGAAGTCATCAACTTTCTCCTGGGTTTTCGCACTAACGTTTCTGGTCAACGCGGAGGGAATCTCAACTGGAACGGGTTGGGGTGGAGGCGGAGGCGGGGGTGCGAACTTCCTCACGCTGGGCGTAAGCAGGATGAGCCGCGTGTATAAGTCGGGTGCCTTCAGCACCAGCTCACGCGCTGTTTTTTCGTCCATCCCGGCGATGAGCGCGAGTGCCTCTTCCCTCTCCGGCTTGGTAAGCTGCGTCACTTCCATCTTTTTCACGAGCTTGATGAAGAAATCGACTTCGTTCTCTGCATCATCCTGGAGCGTTGCGATGAGAAGAGTATGGGGTGACTGGGCCTGTTCTCCGCCGACACCTTCGCCGGGCATTCCGTCCGGCTGCTCGTCGAGCTCCTCGTCCGCTGCTCCCCCCAGCTCCTTCAGTGGCGGTTTATTCGGCAATCTCCCAGCCGCACTGCCCCGTTCCTTCACCGGGGGCTTTCCTGGCTCCCCACCAAGTTCGCTCCCCCGTTCCCCAACTGGCGGTTTTTTCGGCTTCCTGCCAACTGCCTCTTTTCTCCCGGTGGCTCTTTCGCCCGCCCCAGTGCGTGGCTTGCCCCGCCCAACTGCCCGTGGGACCTTCAGGTCCGAGGCTTCTATCGGGAGTGGAAGCGGGATGGGGGTTGTCTTCAGCGCCTTGCCCCAGAGCTTCGCCGGGAGTTTTGCCTTGAACCCGTTCTCCTTGAGCTCGTCCGCGACTATGCGTTCCAGTTCGCGGAGGTAGTTGGTTATTATAACCGCGCGAGGCTCCTCCATGTTTATCCTGATGCCATGCTGCCTCTGCTGAATGCTTCCGTTTAACCTGAAATATCTTTCGATGCTCAGGGCGGTGTTCATCGAGAGCCCGGTCCGTTCTCCTATCGCTTGGCAGTTGAAAATCTTGTTCGCGATGCACCAGGCGACCCTTAGCCGCGAGGGGCAGTCAATGCCTGCATCGCCCCCGGGCGGGATATTGTGCTCCGCGAGGAATGCAGCGACCTCCGCCTTCTCCCTTTTGGAATACTTGAGCTTGAGGGTGCCCACCTTCGCAATCTCCTTGAACGGGATTTCTCCGATTTTTTTGAATGCGGCGCTGAACTCGTAAGCACGGTAGAGGGCTTCCGCCCGCTCGGTCTCGATGACGTTCATCTCCATGAACCTTTGGAACGTCTTGATGAGGACGGGCAGCTCAATCTTTCCCCCCGCACCGAACGATATCCATTCCCGCTCTCCCTTCACCGAATCCTGCATGTCCGCCAGGTGGAGGAATGCCGCGCAGGATTCCGCATGCCTGGTCCATCCGAAAACATCCGTGAGATCCCATTTCCGCTTCCTGTTGAAGGAGGCGGGCGGCTTTCCCTCGAAGAAAATCGCGTCCGTAGCATTCAGAACTTTTCTTCCCCTTTTCGTTGCAAAATACCCGCCATCGCGCATTGCGACCAAGCCCGCATTCTTCAGGTGCCGCAGGCCCTCGTAAAAATCGCCTGCCGAGCCGCTTATTTCTGATATTATTTTTGAGGGCGTGCTTTCGCCGGATATTATTGCCCTAAGGAGGAAATAGCGGTAATCAGCGGGGATGAGATAGGAGACCATCCTCCTTGCGGCAAGCCTGTATGCGTCATTCACGACTTCCGCATTCTTCCATCCGAGCTTCCGCACTTCGAGTTCCTCCGGCTCGGGCACATTGACGTACTGCTTGAGCCTGAACTTGCTGAGGCCGGTCTTTTTCTCTAAGACGTAGTAAGGAGGGACTACTCCGCCGTTCTCATCGGTTGCCTTTTGGATTTTATCCATTGTCTCGGCAATTCGTGGGTCGCAGAACTCCAGGTTCGTTCCTTTCTTTGCGGCGCGGACATTTTCTACGCTCCAGCCGAGCTCTTTGGCGAGCTCGTCTGCCGTGGGGTTGCGGCGTGGCGTTTTTAGTTTCTCGTAGGCCTTTTTGAGGCGGTCCGGGTTCGTTTCCTTTCGCTTCTGCGCCCGCTTTCCTCTGGATGTTCCGCTTTTCTCCTCTGCCTCTATCGGCGGTGGAAGCGGGAGGGACACAAACTTGTCGCGCATTCCAGTTTCGGGAACTTTCACTTTGATCCTTCTCTCCTTCAGCTCGCCAGCGGCAATCCCTTCGAGCCGGCGCAAATAATCAAGCAGCATCCTTGCGCGCTTTTCCTCCACATTTATTCTGATTCCCGGCAGTCTCTTGCGCACATGCCCCGCGTCCTCGAACATCCCGGCAACCATCGTCACGTCCGTCCGCCTCATCCCCGTTTTTCTCGCAATTGCGTTGTGCGTGAACATCCCGCTTGCAATGCACCAGCTGACCAGCAGCTTGGACGGGCTGTCAACGGTTTCGCGCACGGAAAGCGGGATGCCATGTTTTTGGAGCAGCTTATCCGCTGCCTGCCTGTCTTCCGATGAGTAGTGCTGTTTGAACGGGCATTTCCGCGCAATCTCGCCGAAAGGAATCCGTTTCAGCTTTGCAAAATCTTCTCCGAAGCTGTAAGCGAAGCGCCCTGACTTTCCGACATCCTCTTCCCAGACGAGTCCCATCTTTGCCAGCTTGTAGAACGACGCGCTGTCGTGCAGGTAAAGCTCTGCCTCCCCGCTCTGCCCGTGGGTCACCCATCCCCTTTCAGGAACTGACTCCTGCATGTCCGCGAGGTCCAGGAATGCGGCACAGATGCCGCTGTGCGCAGCATTGCTGAATATTTTTGTGAGGCTCCAGTCCTTCTTCTTGCCCAACTTTGAAGGCGGGTGGCCCTGGAAGAAAATCTTCTCTGTCGCCTTTAGCACCTTCTTTCCACGCTTGGTGACTGCATAACGTTCACCATCCTGCAGGACAAGCCCCGTATCCATGAGATGTTTCTGTTCGAGGTGCAACGACCCGGAAGATGCGCCCGTCGTTTTCGCGATTTCATATGCACTCTTCCCGTCCTCTGCCAGGTGCTTGAGAAGGAAGTAACGGCAGCCGGTGGGAGCGAGCTGCGATATCATTAACCTCGCAGCCAGTTTGTAGGGATCATCGGTAATCGTCGCCTTCTCCAACTCGAACGTTGCGGCTTTGGCTTCCGGGAACACGCCCGCTTTCATCAAGTGTGGCAGCTGCCCGTCTACCTGGAACCGCGAAAGGCCAGTCAGCTTCTTCAGCATTACTTTGTTCGGAACCTTCCCGCCATTCTTCCCAACCGCCTCCACTATCCTGTCGCGCGCCTTCGCTGTGCGGAGGTCGCAAGTTTCCAGGCCGAGAGCGCCCTTGATTGCGAGGACTTTTTTCCTCTTCCATCCTGTTTCATCCACGAGCTCATCAATCGTCGGTTTGCGGTATGGCTTCTCCAGTGCTTTATGCGCTTCCTTCAGCATTTTTCCATCCGAAATTGACACTTGCCCGGCAACCGGCTTACGCAATTTCTCTGCGTCCACATTTTCAGTAACTCCCGCAGGGCGTAGCTTCCCTTCGCCGGCAAGTTTCAGCGCAAGCTTTCCCAGCTCAATCTCGTTCAGCTTGAGTTCGGCGGAAATCTCCGCGACGCTCTTCCTTCCGGCAATCATCTCAAGAAAGAGTTTCTCTCGGTCCACGGACGCGGCGACAGAGGGTTTTGGAGTGCCTGTCTGCGCCGTTCGCCCCACGGGGATATCGGGCGTTGGCACTGCATTTCCCCTCTTCTCTGCGGCGTCCTCCTTTTTCTTCAGCTCCAGCAGCTTTGGGTAAATCGCCCACTCTTCCTCGGTAATGCGGTGGCGCGTCCAGTTTTTAGTATAGTTCTCGTTCTTCTCCTTCTCGAAGCGCTCGAGAATCCTGTTCCTCGCGCTCTTCGAGAGTTTCTCGCAGTTGCCCAGTATTTTCATGCGGAGTATCATGGGCCGCCGCCTGAACCAGTCGAACCCGTAGATGACAATGTTGTTGGAAACCCGCTCAAAATCAACTTCCATCGTTTCCGCGTCTTGCCTGATTTTCGCCTTCATCTCGCTGAAAACCTGCTTTTCGAACGCATCGAGCGCTTTGGTGGATTCGAAATCCTTCAGCAGGCGGCTTGCTGCCCTGTGCGAAAGCTTGCCCCAATTGGAATAGATGGCCTTCTTGGAATTCGGCGCCTGCTCCCGGAGCCATTCAAGCCCGCCCTTTCTTATCTGCCGCGAGGCGGATTCGAGGAACTGTTCCCACAAAGTCGCCGAAACGGCGGGCGCCTCCGGCTGCGGCACGCCAGCCTTCGGCTGCTCAGTCCGTGACGCAATATCTTGTTTCGTTTCCGCTTTTGGCTGAGGTTCCAGTGTCGCCTTTTCCCTTGGCGTTTCAGGTTGCTTTGTCTCCATTTTTGGCGGGGCGCCTGGCGGTTTCGTTTCTTTCGGTGCTTCAGGTTGCTTCGCGGCTACCTTGTGCGGAACTTCTGGTGCTTTCGTTTCCCGTGGTGGTTCGGGTGGCTTTGCTTCTACCTTGTGCGGAACCTCCGGTTGCGGCATTCCCCGCAATCCTTCGGCCCGCCTCGCCGCTGCCTTCCGCTTCCTTTCATTCCTTATTTGGCAATAAGTTTGCCATTCGACATCAGGAAGGCGCTCGCGCTTCTGGACTTTTTCTTTCAAGAATGCGAAGAGGACACCCGCTGCCTGCTCCGTGAGGCCACGCCAGCCATCCAATATCTGGGCGCGCCTGTCCCTCGGCTGTCCGGCGAACCAGTCAAAGCCGAACTCGCTTAGCATTGTTGAAACGGAGGCCAGCTGCACGGGCACGGCGACGTGAGGAAGCGGGCTGCCGCCAACCCAGGCAACGAACTGCTTGCCAAAATCATCTTCCGAAAAACCGGGCGGAATCTTCATGCCGTGCTTTTGCGGGTTGAGCCAGACCTCCCTTACTTGTGCCGGGTATTTCTCAGCGCGGGTGACCAGCGCCCGCTTCACCATCTCCTTGTCGGATGTGACGCTGAAATCCATGTATCTCTTGGCAAGCATTAAAGTCCCGAGAACTTCTGGGTGGGGCTTCTCCTTCTTCTCGGGCGGCTGCAGTTCAGCAATAGAACTCACCCCTAGAACGCGAGGTTCAGGTATATGAATATTAGAGTTACTGGGATTCCGCTTCCTCACTTTCGGCGCCTGGCTTCGCCTTTGCTGCTTCCGCCCGCTTGCCTGCCTTCCCGATCATTAGCAGGCGTTCCAGGGCGTCCGGTCGAATGCTTTCCAGCTCGTGCCTTGCCGCATGGCCCATTCCCCGTATAAGGGCCAGTTCAGCCTTTGAAACCCTGCCGCTTCCCTCAGCGATATAGAGGAAGAGCTTGACCCTGCAGCCCAGCGGAAGCTTGTTGAACTCCTCCACAAGCGCATCCATGTCCCTGATGTCGCGGAGAAGAACATCGGTTGGAAGCATCCCCAGCCTGAGCAGCTTTACGCACGCCAGGGCTGCGCCATCATCAGTGCGCGCCGCTGCTGCCCCCGGCTTCCAGTCCCACTGGAATGCGCCGCAATCCTTCAGCCTTTCCAGGCACCTCTTAACCCTCTCCCTGGAGAACCTGGTTTCCCTTATGAGAGCGGAGGGCCTGGGGACCTTGCCGCCCCGCTTCGCCACAAGCCCGGCTATTGTGTCGAGCGCATGCGCAATGTTCGCGAAACATGTCTCAAGCCCGAGCCTCTCCGCGCGCTTGTATACCTTGTGCGCGCTCAGGCCCGTTTCATCCACAAGCTCAGCAATCGTAGGCCCGCGGTAGGGCTTCGCCAGGGAGCGGTGTGCGGCACGGAATTCCTCGTCCTCGCGCTTCTGCCGCGCGCTCGCCTCTTCTGCGTATCTTTCCCAGAGGGCCTTCCTTTCCTTTGTCGCCTTCCTCCCGACATTTGCGCGCCACTCCGCAACGGCCGCCCTGAACTCATCAACCCGCTCCACCAGCTCCGGGTCGCGCCCCTTCTGCTTCTGGTAGATGTTGCGGTGGAGGATTCCGAGCGCCCTCTTTTCCGCCAGCCCCGTCCCCTTCCGCGCCATATCGGCATACCAGGGGAGCTGGTAGCCCCTGTTCCCTTCATCTTTCCAAATCTCCTCAAGGTTTGAGACAAACTTTTTGACTGCGAAGTTCCGAATCCTTGCCCTCAGCTTCTTCGGCTCCTCGTCCGCCATCTTCGCATACCTGTTGAACTCGGAAGACGGCACCTTCTTTTGGAGCGTCTCTGTATTTGGCGCATGGGCAACGATAGTCATCGCATCAGCCGCGCTTTCCGTCTCTAAAAAGCTTACTCCCTCCGCGGGAGCTCCCCTTTCCCGTGGGCCCAAGCGTCGAATGCTTTGCCAAACGCTGTCTTGAGGAAGTCTGGGGGAACCTTCTGCCCGTATTCTATTGGGTTGCACCAGACGTTCTTCACGTAATCCCCTAGCTTCTCCGCCCTTTCAATCAGGTCGTCCATCGCCTTCTTCCTCTCCTCGCCCTTTGAGTGCGCGCACTTTTCCGCAAGGTCGAAGATGCTTTCCTTGCGCACTTCCACAGCATGTAGGAGGAACGGAGAGATTGGTTTGAATTTCCTAACTGGACTCATCTGCCCCGCCTCATGTATTCCCGGACGAGCTCCGCGTATGGCGTGTCGGTTCCCTTCGCCCTGTTTATAACATCCCACTCGTTGTAGCAGACTGCCATGAAGCGCTTCTCGTTCTTTTCCGTGGGCATGAAGGAGAAACCTGTGGTAAGCTCAACAAGGCCCATGTATTCGAGGAGCAGGTCTCTCTGCGGATTCTTCACTGTTTCCAGCTTCGTCTCAAGCTCTACCTTCCGCGCCTCAGCCGCTTTGCGGTCCTTGGTGTAATTGGCTGCGGGGCGCACCTTTCCATTCACAGTGGCGGGAGTGGCGGTTGACGCAGCGAGCAGCTTTTCCGCATCGCTTGCGGTAAGCGTTGCGCCGTAATACAGGTCGCGCTCCTTCTTTGGGGGAGGCCCCTCCAGCGAGTAGTGTCTTGGAGTGTAGGATTCCTTATCTTCTTTCCTAAGCGCTTTTACTTCGTCCTTTACCGTGCTCGGTTTTCCGTACTCTGCCTCCATCTTGTGGAGGAGAACCCGGTCGCCGTTATTCGCGGCGTGTTCCCTCAAATCCCAAAGCAGCCGCTTCTGAGCATCAGTGGAGAGCAGCTTCCACTTTTTCGAGACAAACTTGTGGAATTCCTGCGGCCGGGCCAAAAGCCAGCCATAGCCGCCGACCGCGATTCCCACGCTCGCAAGCCCGATTACCTGCGTTTCTATGCCATTCAGCTCTTCCTTTCCAATGCCCTTTCCGGTTATGAAACCGTAAATTTCATCAACCGCTTCCCCGGCGACTTTCGCCTTTTCGTTCCAGAGCTTGGTTCTCGCCTCGGAATCGCAAGCTGGGCTGGAGCGTTCGGTCTCGAGGTCGGAAATTTTGCCCATCGCGGTCGTGGCGAGCGCGATGGCGTCGACCACAATTCGTGCTCTTTCCGCCTTAACAGCCGCGTCGGCCATGAATTTAGTATTCGTGAAGGCCGAAGCCGGCTTCTCCTGCAGGACAGTACCACTCATCGCAACACCTACCATATTGCGCCGTTCTGGTATATGAAGCTTGCCTCCCGCCGGGCGCGGAGTTTATTAATCATGGATGAGAAATTTCCCCGTGGATTTGGGAGCAGGCCTGAGGAAAGCGCTCGCGAAGCTGACGGGCGCCGCGATAATTGACGAGAACGCAGTACGGGAGTTCACGAAGGAGCTCCAGCGCATCCTCATCTCCAACGACGTGAACGTGAAGCTGGTTTTCGAGCTGTCGAAGCGCATAGAGGAGAAGGCGCTGAAGGAGAAGCCGCTTCCCGGCGTCTCTCCGAAGGAGCACGCCGTGCGCGTCGTATATGAGGAGCTTTCGAAGATGATGGGCGAGAGGCACGAGCCGAAGCTGGGAAAGCAGAAAATTCTGATGCTCGGCCTGTTCGGCAGCGGGAAGACCACGTCTACGGTGAAGGTGGCGAAGTTCTACCAGACCCGCGGCCTGAAGAGCGGGGTAATCTGCTGCGACACGTTCAGGCCCGCCGCATATGAGCAGCTGCAGCAGCTTGCGGAGAGGAGCGGGGTCCCGTTCTACGGCGAGAAGGGCGAGAAGAGCGTGGAGAGGATAATCCGGAACGGGCTGGTGAAGCTGCAGGAGAACGACGTAATCATACTTGATTCTTCCGGGAGGAGCGCGTTCGATTTGGATTTGCAGCGCGAGCTGAAGCTCATCTCGCAGCACTTTGAGCCGAACGAGCGCTACCTGGTGATTTCTGCGGACATAGGGCAGGTTGCCGGGAAGCAGGCAGCGGAGTTCAACGCCTCCGTCCCGCTGACCGGGGTGTTCATTACGAAGATGGATGGGAGCGGAAAGGGAGGGGGCGCGCTATCCGCGGTGGCGGCGACAGGGGCGAAGGTGGCGTTCATAGGCGTCGGGGAGAAGACCCAGGATTTGGAGGTGTTCGACTCGAAGAAATATGTGGGAAGGCTGCTGGGCTTCCCGGATTTGGAAACGCTAATCAGCAAGATGGAGACGATTGCGAAAGAGGAGAACATCAAGCCGGAGCAGTTGCTCGAGGAGAAATTCACGATAAAGGCATTCTACGAGCAGCTGAGGGCGACGAAGAAGATGGGCCCGCTCAAGTCCGTTTTCGGCATGCTCGGGATGGCAGACCTGCCGAAGGAAATGGTGGAGCAGAGCGAGGAGAAGCTGAAGAAATACGAGGTAATCATCAACTCCATGACTCCTGCGGAGAGGGACGACGCGTCCCTACTGAAGAAAAGCCGCTCAAGGCAGGAGAGGATAGCGAAGGGCGCGGGCGTGAAGGTGGAGGACGTGCGCCGCCTGCTTACCGAATTCGAGAAGATGGAGAAGATGATGGTGATGTTCAAGAAGAACCGCGGGTTCAGGAAGCAGATGGAGAAGATGATGAAGGGCGGGTTCAAGATGCCCGGAGGAGGGTGATTGTTGTGGCGGATCCAAGAAAGATTGTGGCGGCGAATGCGCCGAAGGCAGTTGGCCCATACTCGCATGCGATAGTTTCAAACGGCTTCGTTTTCACCAGCGGGCAGATAGGCGTCGACCCGAAAACGGGCAGCATTGTCGAAGGTGGAGTGCGCGAGCAGACCAGAAGGGCGCTCGAGAACCTGAAGGTGGTCGTGGAGGCAGCCGGCTCCTCGATGGCTAGGATTGTGAAAACCACCGTTTACCTGAAGAGCATGGATGATTTCAAGGCAATGAACGAAGTCTACGCGGAATTTCTTGGGGAAGCGCTGCCCGCGAGGGCGACGGTCGAGGTTGTGCTCCCGAAGGGCGCACTGGTGGAGATAGACGCCATAGCTGCCTGTTGAATGGCCATTGCTCTGTGATGACATGAAGCTTTTTGAGACGCGCATGGGCAAGCAGGGCATTCCGCACGATTTCGAGACTTTCGAGGACGAGGAGTTCGCAATCAGGAGGCAGACGGGCAATCTTCTCGAGCTTGCCGGAGTGAGGGGTGCGAAGCAATTCCAGGTGACCTACAGGGACTTCATATTCCAGATAACGAAGGTCGAGGATGCTGAGGGGAAGGGGATTGGGCCGGTCGAACTCTGCAGGCTCTACTACGAAGGTGTGAAGAAGGCGGCGGAGGTCAAGGGCGAGCCTGCGCTGGGCACCTGCCATGCAGGAAACAGGATGTGGTTCGAGATGGACTTCGTCTCAAAGGCGAAGGGGAAGACGCTAGGAAACGCAATTTTCGCTACGAACCTGCTAACCGCACAGGGAAACAAGCTCGTCGCAGTGATGCTCAATTGGGACATGGATGCGTTCGTAGTGGGAAAGGAGTATGTGGATGAGGTCCTTGGCAGCTTCTCACCGCACATAAGAAAGAAGGATTTACAGGATGGGGAGGCGGCCATCATCGGCGCAGTTTCCGTTGAGCAGCCCCCGAAATCAAGCTCGATAGGCAGGGTGCTCCTTGATGCAGCGAATGCCGGCGAAAAAAAGATTGAGCTGCGGTTCTCCATTGCACTCCTGCTTGACGGCGCTTCCGTCTTCACCGCGAAGGATCTTGAGGGCGAACCGGCGGGGCCGCTCGCACCTGGAGAAGTCAGGGCAGTACAGCTGAAAATTGGCTCCCCGGAGTTTCCTGACGGAGATTATGAGCTCGTCCTGTCGGCAGGTTTAAAGGGCGGAAAATCGCTGGTTGAAAGCAGGATTCCCATCTCGTTCCGCAAGCCCTCGTAGTCTAATGGATAGGACGCTGGCCTCCGAAGCCGGTAATCCGAGTTCGAATCTCGGCGAGGGCGTTTCTTCTGTGGGAAGCGGGCTACCCGGGCGTCGGGCTCACTGGGACTTCTACTCTGTATGCTATGTCCCCCTTCACAAGGTGCATTAGCCCGGTCTCCTCGTCCCTGTATTCAATGTAGATTGTGCCGGTGTAATACTGGCCAGCAGAGGGTGTTGAAACGTCGTCGGATTTCCTGCAGGTGATAAGGTTTGAGAGGTCGGCATGTCTGCCGCTCCCCACAGTAACGGGCGGAGACAAGGTGGTGAGCGAAGGCGTTCCGCTCTCGCTGCAGCCAAGCCGGGTTATGGTCATGTCGTTGCCGGTGCTTTGGGAAACCTGAAGCGTGAGGTCGCCACCATCGCTTATCTTGTATCCGTAGCATGAGAGGCCGGAAGGCAGGACGCAGGAGTTGGGCGCGAGGCCCATGGGGCTGAAAACGCCGATGATGAACAGGATGGCGACGACTGCGAGTATTATCATCACTGCCCAGCCGTAGGTCATCAGGAATTCAATTGCAGATTGCGCCTTTCGTCTCGCCATGGGCTCACCGCAGGAAGAGTAGTTGCGCCGCATATTTAACCCTAGCGCTTATGCCGTTCCAAGTAGTCCGTGATGGCCGCGTGGAGCGCGTCGGCCGCCAGGTTTGAGCAGTGCATCTTTATCGGGGGCAGGCCTCCGAGCTGCTCGGCGACATCTGTGCGCGTGAGCTTCAGCGCCTCTTCCAGCGTCTTTCCCTTCGCGAGCTCGGTAATCATCGAGCTTGTCGCAATCGCGGCGGCGCAGCCGAACGTCTGGAACTTTATGTCCGCAATCCTGCCGTCCTTCACCTTAATCATCATGGACATGACGTCGCCGCAAGCCGGGTTCCCCACCTCGCCCACGCCGTCCGGCTCCTTCAGCTCGCCCATGTTGCGGGGATTCCTGAAATGCTCCATCACCTTGTCTGTGTAGCCTGCCATGAAACCACTAGCCCATATGTGCGTGCCCCTTCTCTTTCACGTGCCCTATCTTTTCTCCTGCCTTCAGCTTCTTCCACACCGGGGACATGGCGCGGAGCCTGGCAACAGCGGGAGGAATCTCAGCGAGGGCGCGGTCTATCTCCTCCGCGGTGGTATACTTTGATAGCGTAAGCCTGAGCGAGCCGTGCGTCTGCCATTCGGGCAGGCCGAGCGCGAGCAGGACGTGCGACGCCTGCAGCTTCTTGGACGAGCATGCGGAGCCGGTTGACGCGGCTATTCCCTTCTCGCCGAGCAACAGGACCAGCGCCTCGCCCTCAATTCCGAGGAAGCGGATGTTCGCGTTGTTCGGAAGGCGTCTCTCCCTGCTGCCGTTCAAGTGTGCCTCGTCGAGTGTGAGCAGGCCGCCGATGAGCCGGTCGCGCAGCTTCAGCATGTGTGCAGCATTCGCCACCAGGTCCCTCTTCGCAACTTCGCACGCCTTTCCCGTCCCCACGATTCCGGGGATGTTCTCTGTGCCGGAGCGCAGCCCATTCTCGTGGCCGCCGCCGTGGAGCAGGGGCTCGAGCGGCGTCCCCTCCCGCACGTAGAGGATGCCGGCGCCCTTCGGCCCGTGCAGCTTGTGCGCGGAGATGGAAAGGAGGGAAACGCCGAGCTTTTCCACGTCCACCGGGATTTTCCCGGCCGTCTGCACGGCATCGGTGTGGAACGTGATGCCGCGCTCCCTCGCAATCTTCCCTATTTCCTCGACCGGCTGTATCGTGCCTATCTCGTTGTTCGCGTGCATCACCGAGATGAGAATTGTTTTGTCCGTTATCGCCTTCGCCACTTCGTTTGCGTCCACTATCCCGTCACTGCCGACCCTCGCATACGTTACCTTGTAGCCGAGCCGCTCGAGGTAGCGGCAGGGCTCGAGGACCGCGGGGTGCTCGATGTTGGTCGTTATTATGTGGTCGCCTTTTCCGCATTTTGCGGCTGCGATGCCCTTTATTGCGAGGTTGTCGCTCTCCGTGCCCCCAGACGTGAATATTATCTCCTCGGGCTTCGCGTTGATGAGGGCTGCGGCCTGTGTGCGCGCCGCCTCCATCGCATCCTTCGCCTCCGCGCCGAACATGTGCAGCGATGATGCGTTCCCGTACTTCGCCGTGAAGTAGGGAAGCATCGCCTCCAGGACCCCTGCATCTACGCGCGAGGCAGCGCTGTTATCCAGGTAGATTCGTTCCATGCTAGCGGCACCTCATCTTGCCGTCCGCGCATGCTGCGCACGAGCCGGCCCTCGCGTGGTGGGCGCAAAGGACGCGCTCGCCCCATGCAATCCTGCAAATCCCGCAGACTGCCAAAAGCATCTTCGCATCATCCGCCTTCCCTTCCCGCACCTCTCCCGCAAGCCGCCTCACTTCGGCGAGCGACTTTTTGCCGAGCTTCACTTCCGAGCCGCGCGAGCCCTTCAAGTAGTGCGAAACTGCGGCGGGCGTCACTCCCAGCCGCTTCGCTATCTCCTTCTGGGGCATGCCGCTGGCGCTCAGCTCGCGCGCGAGCTCCGCGCCGACCGCGGGAAGCAGGTACCACACTACTGTCTGGCAGGGTGCTTTCATCCTATCAATTAACAATTGTTAATTTGGTTATTTAAACCCGCGCCCTCCCTGTGGGAAAACTTTTAATAAGGGTGCGTTGAATATGCTGGCATCGGAGTTGCAGGAGGTGTTATGATGGCAAAAGAGAAGAGGGAGGCGAAAGGGGACAACAAGCTGATGTCGTTGATAGCGTACATACTGCCACTCGGATGGAGCTGGCTGTCTGGCCTGCTAGTATACTTCACCGTAGGCAAGGAGGATGACGAGGTTAGATTCCACGCCGTGCAGGCAATCATCCTAGGGGTCGTGATAGCGGTTTTGGAGATAATTGGTGTCATCACCATCATCGGCTGGCTGATCACACTCCCGCTCGGCCTTTTGCTCTGGCTCTACGGCCTTTACGTGGGCTACAAAGCTTACCAGGGCGAGAGGATGCTGATGCCCGTCATCGGCGAGTATGCGGTGAAATACTCCGAGAAGTAGGCGTTTCTTTTTTCCCTTTTATTCCTTTTCCGCCAGCCTTATCACTCGCGAGTTGCCGGGCTGCTCTTTCGTCTTTGGCCTGTCCTCGACTGAAACGAGGCCCAGGCTCTCCAGCTTCTCGAGATAGTTGCGGACCGTCCTGTCCGTTTCCTTGAACTCGGTGGAGAGGAGCTCGTAAAGCTCCCCGCTCTGCACCCCTCCCTTTTCTCCGGCAATCTCGAGGATTCGCTTCTCAACTTGGTTCAGCCCAGCGAGCCTTTCGCCCTGCACCTCCGCTGCAGCGGATGAGAACGCCTGCCTGCAGTGCGATTCGGAGACCTTCTTCGCACCGGCCTTTTCCGCAATCTTCCCCGCCTTCCAGATGAGCGCGATGGCAAGCCTCGCGTCCCCGCCGTTCTTCGCGGCGTGCGCAGCGCAAAGCGGGAGCGCGTCCTCTGAAAGAACGCCGTCGAAGAACGCGAGCTTCGCCCTCTCCCTGAGAATGTCCTTCAGCTCCGGCGGGGAGTAGCGGGGGAAGACTATCTCGCGCGGAGCGAGAGAGGAGCGTATCCTGCTGTCGAGGCGCGCCATGAAGTCCTCGCTGTTCGTTATCCCTACGACGCCGAAACTAACCCCGTAGTTCTCTGCGGCACGGAGCAGGTCGTAGAGCACCTTGTCACCCTCCGCCTTCCCGGCAAGGAGCCGGTCTATCTCATCAAGCACGACGACGGCAGTCTTCTTCCCCTTCCTCAGCGACTCGGAGATGCGCGCGAATATCTCGTCTGCGGCAATTCCCCTGCGGGGAAGGATTTCGCCGAGCGCTTCCGCAATCCTGCTGAGGACGGCGTGCCTTGTCGAGTGCTCCCAGCAGTTGATGTAGATGGGCGCCACCCTCTGCGAATATTCCGAGAGCTGCTTGAGCACGTAGCGCGCGGTCGCGGTCTTCCCCGTTCCCGACTTGCCGGTGATTACGACGTTCTCGGGCCGCCTTCCCTCGCCCGCGTTCTTCAGCGCGTAGGCTATGTCCTTCACCTGTCGCTCCCGGTGGGGGAGGATTTCCGGGAGGTAGTCGGCCATGAGCACGCGCTCGTCCCTGAAGAGCCCTTCCTCCGTGCCCATCTGCCTGAAGATGTTGGATGCCACGCAGGGGGTTTGGCATGCATTCCTAATAAGGTTTTCCAGTGCCAGGTCAATGAAGGTGGAGGACGTTTACGACTGCCAGAAAGATGGCCATCAACGCAAGTGCGGCGAGCGCAAGTACGCGCACCCAGACGAGCCATGAGCCCTCCTTGAAAGAGACGAGGCCGAGCGCCGCGTATATGCCCGCTGCTGCCCCGGCGTACTGCATGCCCCTGCCCGCGGCCTTGTTTCCTGTCGCCTCTACTACGGCACCAGCAGTGCCGACCGCGCCTGCGCTCTTCATCATCGCAACAGCCTGGTCGTATTCGATTGTCATGTCATCGAGCGGAGTAAAGAACGTTACCACAAAGGCCGCGACGAGGAACCCCCAGCAGACGGCCATCAGGAATGCGTCCTTCGCCATGAGCGGCAGGGCGATGAGCAGCAGCATCGTTGCAACGCCTATGAGCAGCCAGGGGCCGCCTTTCAGGCCCGAAAAACGCTTGGAGGCGATTGCCTTGGAGAGCAGAAGGGCCTCCAGGGTGAAATATGCTGCGACAAGGGGAAAGCCTATTTTCACGAAAGTGCTGCCGATTGCATCGATGATACCGGCTGCCATGGCGGGTTTTCTGCGCACTGAATATTAAAACCAGCGCGCAAAATCTCCCCATGCGCCTCATCGCCGATTTGCACATCCACTCGCACTTCTCCAGGGCTACGAGCGAGCACATGGATTTGGAGCACCTTGCGGAGAGCGCGAAGAGAAAGGGCATCGGCCTTCTCGGGACGGGCGACTTCACGCATCCCGGCTGGTTCGCCGAGCTTAAGCAGAGGCTTAAGCCGAGGGGCGATGGCCTTTTTGAGTTCGGCGGCGTCCTCTTCATGCTGACCTCCGAGATAAGCAACATCTTTTCCTCCGGGGGAAAGCTGCGCAGGGTGCACACGTGCATTTGCGCTCCGTCGTTCGAAGCTGTGGGGCAAATCAACGAAAGGCTGGGGAAGAAGGGGAACCTCTCTGCTGACGGGAGGCCGATGCTCGGGATAAGCGCGGCTGAGCTCGTGGAGATAGCGATGTCCGCTGACCGGAACTGCTTCCCCTACCCTGCGCACGTCTGGACGCCGTGGTATTCCGTGTTCGGCTCGGAGAGCGGGTTTGATTCGATGGAGGAATGCTACGGGGACCAGGCGAAGCATATTCATGCGCTGGAGACTGGGCTGAGCAGCGACCCGCCCATGAATTGGCGCCTGAGCAAGCTGGACAAGTATTGCCTGCTCTCGAATTCTGATTCGCATTCGCCGCAGAAAATCGGGAGGGAGGCGAACGTATTCGAGTTTGAGGGAAAAGAAGTCGCCTACAACTCCATCATCAATGCCATCAAGCAGAAAGACAAGTCAAGATTCAAATTTACCGTAGAATTCTTCCCAGAGGAGGGGAAATACCACTGGGACGGGCACCGCGCCTGCGGCATCCACATCCCACCTAAGGAGGCGAAGAAGTTTGGCAACGTGTGCCCTGTCTGCCGCAGGCCGCTCACGATAGGCGTGCTCCACCGCGTGGAGGAGCTCGCGGACAGGCCCGAAGGGTTTACGCCGCCCGGCGCAATACCTTACATCCATCTCGTCCCGCTTTCCGAGGTGGTTGCGGATGCGCTGGGCGTTGGCGAGCCCACGAAGGCGGTGCGCGAGCAGTATGATGCGCTCATTGCGAAATTCGGGACGGAATTCGACATCCTCACCGCGGTGAAGCCGGATGAGCTGCGGGAGGCGGCGGATGAGCGGGTTGCGGAGGGAATATTGCGCGTGCGCGAGGGCAAGGTGTTCGTGGAGCCGGGCTACGACGGAGTGTATGGGAAGGTAAGCCTCTTCGGCGGGGAGAAGAAGAGGGAAGCCGCGATGAGCTCAGGGCAGAAGGGGCTTTCGGAGTTCGTCTAAATCTTGTACTTGAAGAACTTGTCCGACCAGTCGACAGCAGCAACGGTCTTGCGCGCGGCGAGTCTTGCTTCTGCCTCCGCTTCCCCCTCCTTGTCGCCGAGAGCTTTGTAGCAGCGGACGATGAGGCGCAGCATGCTGAGGTTGTAGCGCTCCCGCTCCAGTTGGAGCTCCGCCTCCTCCATCGCCTTGCCATATCCCCCAAGCTTCTCGTGTATGAGCGCCAGGTTGGAGTGCGCATCAGGGTGCGTATGGTAGAAGCTGCTCCAAAATTCCCGCAGGTGCTCGAGCTCTTTTTCACTGGAAACGGTAGCTATATCTGTGTTCCCCTCTTTCGTCCCGGCGACGACCTTTTTGGCCAGTCCCTCAAGGTCTGCGGTTATTTTCGTCACCTTCTCCTCAAGCTCCTTGGCGTCTAATCGCTGGGGCTCGAGGTCCGCTTTTGGCGTGTACTCCACACCGGCTTCGCTGGCGCGCTTCTCAATCTCCGCAAGTTTCGCCTTGCTCGCCTCCATTTTCGCGGACGCTTCCCGGAGCTCCCGTATGAATCCCTTCAGCCCCGCGGACGCCAGAGATACATTCAGGTGCAGGTTCCTCCCCCAGTCGGATTCGGTACCCGCTGGTATATAGTCGACGAGCGCCTTGACTGCAGTGTAAAGCCCCTGCGGGTCCTTCTTGCTCGTGCCATTAAATTTTTGGAAGACGGCGTCGCCCTCCCCACGCGCAGAAGCATAACCCTTCAATAGCACGAGCATCATGGCCATGGGCTTTTTATCCAGGTTAAGAATGAACTGCCAGTCAGTGACCTCAGACTTCCTGTACTGTTCGAGCAGCGGGCTCAACTGCGAGTCAACCCCGGTGATTTGGTCCTTCAGCAGTTTTCCGAACGACTTGAGCGTGCGCTTTGGCAGCTGAATGTCCGCTATCTTCTCGATGCTGGAGAGCGGGACGTCCGAATTCGCCGGAACAAGCTTGTTAAACCTGTCCTGCGTCTTTTTGTCGCCGAAAATACGCTGGATTTGCGCGACCATAATGACTGCCTGGTTTATGTTTTTGGATAGGCCGTCGGCCTCCTGCTTGAGCTCCATCACTTCAAGATGGGCGTTCGCGAGTTCGCAGGTGAGGCGGGCGCGGGGCACTTCCATGTCCAGCTTCAGTATCTGCTCCTGCTGCTCCTTTGTTCCCGCCGGCAGAATGGGTTGCAGGCTTACGTTTGCCAAGGGCGCGACCGGCACTTCGGGCGGCGGCTTCTGGTGTTTCTGCTGTTGCTGCATCATGGCTGAATTTCCCCACCCTAACTATAAATATCCTGCCGGCAAATACGGTTTGGGTGGTGCCCATGGACAAGAAAGCGAAAGCAATTCTCCTGCCCGTCGTCTGCATCGGAATTTGCCTTGCTTTGGGGATAGTTGGCGGCCTTTTCACGGCTCCGGCAATCACCACA
>CAIXRF010000039.1 GCA_903921825.1 uncultured Microcaldota archaeon
CATCGAGAAGCTGCAGAAGCGCACCGGCCTCAGGCTGGATGTGAGGGAGATGGAATTATGAGCAAAGTCTTCTCCCTTGAAGGCTGGAAAAATTACGATGATGCGCTAGCTGCGGCGAAGGAAGCGCTCGCCTCCGGCAAGCTGGTAATCTACCCCACGGACACGCTCTACGGGCTCGGCGCGAACGCGCTTGATGAGAAGGCCGTTGAGAAAGTGGTCGCCGCGAAGGGAAGAGATGATTCCAAGCCGATTTCAATAATAGTCTCGGAACTGGAGATGATGTCCAAATACGCCGAGCTTTCCGATGAGGTTTCATTAAGCCTGCAGCAGCTCCTTCCTGGCCCGTTCACAGCAATCCTGAAGGCGAAGAAAGGGCTCCCGAAGCCCATCGCGCCTGATGGCAAGGTCGGCGTCCGCATTCCCCACCACATCTTCATCACAACGGTCATCCGCCAGCTCCAGTTCCCCATCACCGCGACGAGCGCGAACCTCTCGGGCGCAAAAGCGCCGCTGCGCCTGGAAGACGTCTCTGCAAAGCTGCGGAACTCCGCTGCCGCCGTGATTGACGGCGGGCCAACTCGCTGGGGGCAGGGCTCGACCGTAATCGACTTCACGCTAAAAAAGCCGGCAATTCTCAGGAGGGGTGCAAACTGTGAGCTCGCAGAAGAGATTATCGGTTCGCAGTGATGTCTACAAGCCATCCGACGATTCATTCCTTCTAGCAAAGCATATCCCGCGCTTCTCCAAGGGCGACGTCCTTGACGTGGGAACAGGCTGCGGAATCCAGGCAATCGCAGCCGCGAAAAAGGCAAAATCCGTGCTCGCAATCGACATAAGCGAATCCGCGCTCGAATGCGCCCAAAAGAATGCCAAGGCGCATGGCTTCTCCAGCAAAATCAAATTCCTCAAAAGCGACCTCTTCTCGCAAATCCCCAAATCACAAAAATTCGACCTCATCATCTTCAACCCGCCATATCTCCCAACAACAGAGGCCGAAGCCACTTCCGGCATCCTTGATGCGGCATGGAACGGCGGAAAAGATGGGAGAAAGGTGATAGGCCGATTCCTCCGCGAATTCCCTACTTACCTTGCTCCCGAGGGCGCGCTGCTTATGCTCCACTGCGACCTGGCGGATACGGGGAAGACGATTGAAGCGCTTGCAGCGGCAGGTTTCTCCGTCTCCATCCTGGAAGAAAAGCCCGTTCCCGGCGAAAAGCTCTCCGTCCTGCTGGCGAGGAGATAGCCCCCTTATATATGGAAAATGAGGAAATTCAGCATGGCAACGACCACTGCCAAGCCTCTCACAAAAGAGGATGAAATCCAAAGGCTGAGGGAACAGCAGCCGGGAATAACAAAGTACGTGGATGAGCGGTTCGGCAAGGGCGCTGCATTCTTCGAAGAGCAGTTGCGCAGAGCTGAGGAGACCGGCAATGAGAAAAGGATTGAAGGGGCGCAAATCGCCCTAAGGTACTATTCGTTGATTTCTGAAGAAAAGGCCGAGCCGCCAAAGCCAGTTCAGGAAGCGGTCAAGGAAATTCCGATTACGGAGGAGAAACGCCAGCCCATCCGCGAGCTCATGTCTGGGAGTAAGGCTGAAAAAACGCGCGAGGCGTGGAAGGCGTACTGGCGCAAGAAAGGGCACTGGCACGCTACATACACTTGCTGGCTGCGTAGCAAGACCATAAGCATATCCGGGATGCCCGGAGTTGACGGGGAAACGACCAAATTCGTTGTAGAAGTGATTGAGAAATATGGGAAGGAGCTCGGACTGGATCTTAAGGTGGTGATGGGCAAGCCGGAGGAGATTTCGCCCCTTGTTGAAGCCTCGATGGAAAATGGGCGTTTCGGCTGCTATAAGTTTTGGAAAAAATGGTATGACCTCTGCGAAGAGCGGGGCGAGCCAGTTGACGCACATCACAGGCAACACACCGCCGCACTGCTTTTGGCGAATTGCGCGTTGGTAGAGCGAGACAGCGAGAGGGCAATCTACGGCTGGTCCCGTTTTGATGCTTCAGTTTGCGCGCTTAGCGATGTCATCACAAAATCAAAGAGCAAGGACC
>CAIXRF010000040.1 GCA_903921825.1 uncultured Microcaldota archaeon
CGCTGCCCTTCGTGAAGGGCGAGTCGTCAATGCCCAAGATGCGGGAGCCGCGCTTCATTTCTTCTCCCTTATCTTCTTGACCTTCGCCTTGAAGTCGGAGACCTCGCCGCTCACCTTGTCTATCGCCTTCTTGAGCGCGTCGTAGGCGTCCCCCTTCTTCGTCCTCACGATGAGCTTTGGGCTGGCGACGAGCGGGTGCTCGAGCACGTAGGCTGCGAACTCCACGTCGGGGTCCTTCAGCAGCCTCTCCGCAATCAGGTTCGCGAGGGTGTGGTCCTCGCCGATGAGGGTCACAATCCAGTACTTGTCGTTTTTTGCGTCGACTTTCACTTCCACAAAATCACCATCCTACCTCTTCGGGAACTCCGGGGCGAGGTTGCGCCTTTCCGTGCTCCCGCACCTTCCGCACTTGAGCGCGCCGCCTGCGACGAGCGCGAGGGGCGCCCTGCAGCGTGAGCAATATGCCTTCACAACTCCCAGCCCCCGGCTCTTCAGGGTGAGGGATATCTCTCCGTCCCTGCGGATGCCTATGACGACTGCCTTGATTATGTCGCCTATGTGCACCTGGTCGCGGACGTTTTCGACGTAGCCCTCGCCGGACTCCTTGGCGTGGAGCACGGCGTAACCCTCGGGCGGCACCTGCCTCTCCGCCCTTTCCGAGATGGGCGCTATCTGGATGAGCGCGACGGGCTCGAATATCTCCTCCACCCTTCCGTAGACGACGGCGCCCTGTTTGAGCGCCTTCGGGATTTGGAGCGCGGGCTTCACGGAGATTGCCTTGTCCTTCGAGACCTCGGCATCGCCGCACACGACGGAATAGATGCTGCCGTCGGGCCCCACCTTCGTCCCGCTGCCCGCTACGAACTCCTCCTCTGTGCCGAGCACGCTGCCCGGAACGGTTTGCTCCATGGTATCAGCCGAAAAGAAGCCTTTTGCCTCCCCTCCTCCTTCTCAATAACTATTTATATAAATGACGGGATAACGGATGCGGATGGTCAAAAAAAGGATTCTCGTCCTCTCCGTGGACAGGGACAACGACCTCTTCGCGAAGGCGAAGATAGCGGGGCCCGTCATCGGGAGGGAGGCGAACGTCGCCGCAGCGGCGAAGCTCGCGCTCGCGGACCCGGAGGAGACGGACGCGAACACGATGTTCGAGGCCGTGAAGATAGGCGACGAGCTCTCCAAGGACAACGTCGTGGAGATAGCGACGCTCACGGGCAGCGAGAAGCTCGGCTATTCCGCGGACAGGGAGATACTGAAGCAGCTTGAGCGCGTCCTGGCGCAGTTCAAGTGCGACTCCTGCATATTCGTGAGCGATGGCGCGAGCGACGAGCAGGTGATACCCATCATCCAGTCGCGCGTGAAGATAGACTCCATACGCGTCGTGGTGATGAAGCAGGCGAAGGAGCTTGAGAAGACCTACTTCGTCCTGCTCGAGAAGCTGAAGGAGCCCCACTATGCGAGGCTCGTCTTCGGCATTCCCGCAATCCTGCTCATACTGCTCGCAGTCGGCGACTACATGGGCTTCGGCTGGAGGCTCGTGGCAATCGTGCTCGGCGCATACCTCATCGCGAAGGGTTTCGGCGTGGAGGAGTACGTCCTCAGCCACCTTGCGAACTTCCGCATCTCCGTGGAGAAGCTCGGCTTCGTCTTCTACCTCCTCGCGCTCCTGCTCGTGCTCATCGCGCTTGCGCAGGCGTACGAGGCGTATTTGCTGAAGGCTGTGGAAACGACGGACGCGCTGAAGCTCACCGCATACGCGGTGAGCAGGCTGATGGTGCTCTTCCCGTGGGCTGCGCTCATCGCGCTCCTGGGGAAGACGCTGGACCTGCTTACGGAGAAGAGGAAATATGAAGTGGTGAAGTTCGGCCTCTACGGGATTTTCGTGATGATTTTGTGGCTCATACTCAGCGTGGCGAGCATGTGGATTCTTGCGGATGCGTATTTCTCCGACTTTGTGATTGTGGCGCTGCTCAGCGTCGTATTCACAATCCTTGCCGTCCGCATCATGGACTGGCTGAGGATGAGGGTGGCGCTCGGAATGAAGCTGGAGAACAAGGAAGTGCTCACCGAGCTTGGGGCCTACATCGGGAAGACTATAGGGGTTGACAGGAAGCGCGGGGTCCTTATTGTGCAGACCGCCTTCGGCCAGAAGCTGGATTTGGCGTTTGAGAGGATAACCGGGATAGGCGATAAGGTCGTGGTGAAGTATTAGGCGCTCTTCTTCAGGTTGGTGCGCATCTCCGCGACGAGCTCCTTCTTCTCCTTGCAGTCCTTGAGCGAGTGCTCCAGGACGTCAGCTATAGTGGAGGCCGAAACTATCTCTATCTTCTTCCTCCTGTGCGCGTCTATGTAGATGTCGTCTGCGTTCGCCTTGGGGATGACTACCTTGCGCATCCCCGCTTCAATCGCCGCTTCCACCTTCGCGGTCACCCCGCCCACGGGGAGGACCTCGCCGCGCACGCTCAAGCTTCCAGTCATCGCAACGGACTGGTCAATGGGAATGCCTTCCATTGCGGAGAGGACTGCGATTGCCGTGGAGATGGAGGCGGAGTCGCCCTCCACCCCCTCGTAGGTCTGCAGGAACTGGATGTGCATGTCGAAGCGCGAGACGTCCTTGCCAAGGTGCTTCTTGATGATTGCGGAAACGTTCTCGACTGCCTCCTTCGCGATGTCCCCGAGCTTGCCCGTCGCGATGAGCTTGCCCTCGGCCTTAGAGCTTGCGGGCGTTACCTCTGCGACGATGGGGAGGATGAGGCCGCTTGCCCCTTCTCCGAGGACCGCGAGGCCGTTCACCTTCCCAACCTGGAATCCATGCGTCGTGAACACGCTGTAATCCTTCTTCAGGTCTATTACCTGCTTCGAAATCTGCTGCTCGAGCGGGGAGGCGAGCTCCCTTGCGGCAATCACGTGCTTCTCGAGCACGATGGGTGACTTCTCCGCCTTCGCAAGGTCGCCTGCCGCGCGCACTAGCCCTCCGAGCTCCCTGAGCTTGAGCGTAAGGCGGCCTTTCCTGTCGGACTTCCTGCGTGCGTCCTCCGTTATCAGCTCCACTGCGGATTTGGAGAAGGGCGGAATCTTGCCGTCCTTCTTAACCTCCTGCGCCACGAACTGCACGAGCCTCCTCCTGTTCTCTGCGTTGTCGGGCATCGAGTCCTCCATGTAAATCTCGTAGCCGTAGCCGCGTATGCGCGAGCGCAGGGCGGGGTGCATGTGCTGCATGTCCAGAAGGTTGCCGGCAGCCACGAGGACGAAGTCGCAGGGCACGGGCTCCGTCTTCACGAGCGCGCCGCTGCTCATCTCGCTCTGCCCGGTGATGGAGAACTTCTTCTCCTGCATCGCAGTGAGGAGGTCCTGCTGCGACTTGGGGGTGAGCGAGGAAACCTCGTCGAGGAATAGGACGCCCTTATTCGCCCTGTGGATTGCGCCCGATTCGACGCGGAGGTGCGCAGGAGTGCCGAGCCCCCCGCTCTGCAATGGATCGTGGCGCACGTCGCCGAAGAGCGCGCCCGCCCTTGCGCCTGTCGCGTCTACGAAGGGCGCGTTCCTCTTGCCTGTGTTGTCAACTATCAGCTTGGGCTCGGCGGACTCGAATGGCGAAACGCGCTTCGAGAGCCCGGAGGTCAGCATGTATGCTGCGCCGAAGATGAAAAGGCCGAGTATGCTTGCGGCGAAAATCCAGCCCGAGTTTCCCTGCCCGTAGTCCGTAAAGGAGAGGACAATCAGGATGCCGATGGAGAGGAGGAAGAGAAGCATCGGCAGTGAAATGCCCCGCCCCCTCATGCGCGACTGCATTCTATCGTTCTCAATCATGGCCCTGCCGTTCCCGGCCCAGGCCTCCTGCGGGAGCTTCTCCTTCCTGTATTTCGCAACCAGCTCCGGAGGATACGTCTTCACTGCGCGCACGAGCGGCTGGTTCTCGTCGTTGGTGTTCGGATATACCAGCACGTCCTCCAGGTCCTCGGCGGGCATGAGCTCGGCCATCGCCTGCGCAAGCATGCTCTTGCCTGTGCCGGGCTGGCCCATCAGGAGGACGTTGCGCCTCTGCGCAGCCGCCTTCTTTATTATGTCCACTGCGCGGTCCTGCCCGATTATCCAGTCGACCAGGCTTGCGGGAACGTGTATCTCAGCCGTGCTGTGGAAGCTGAATCCGTCTTTTTTTGCCACGGAGGATGTTTGGCGAGCGAGTTTAAATATGGTTTTCCCAAAACTTGCTCATGTTCTCTAAGAATACGCTTCACGAGCGCACCGCGCATGCGCAATACGCAATCCGCGAGCTCTTCCCCGTCGCGGAGAGGATTGAGAAGGCGGGCGGTAAGATTGCGAAGGTGAACATCGGAGACCCGGTCCCCTACTTCGGCACGCCGAAATACATACTTGATGCATATTCCAGGGCGCTGATGGGAGGGAAGACCTCCTACGGCAGGTCGCCGGGCGAGGTGCCGTTCATCGAGGCGATTGCAAGGAGGCAAAAGCGGAAGTACGGGGCGGAGTTCCCTGCGGAGAACATTTTCGTGACGCAGGGCGCGAGCGAGGCAATCGAGTTTCTCAACATCTGCCTCTCTGGGAAGGGAAGGGGTGCGGTCCTTTTTGCGCCCTTTTACCCTACTTACGTTCCGAAGCTGAGAATCTACGACGGGACTCCTTACCTCTCGCAGTGCAATGAGGAGAAGGGGTGGGCGCCGGACATTGCGGATTTGAAGAGGCAGGCCGCTGCTGCGAAGGCGGAAGGGGTTGAGCTGAAGTATATACTGCTAATCAACCCGTGCAATCCCACGGGCGCGCTCTGGAACAGGAAGAGCCTGGAGGAGGTTGTGGAGTTCGCGAAGGAGAACGACCTCCTGATTGTGAGCGATGAGATTTACGACGAGATTGTTTTCGGGGAGGAGAAGTTCGTTTCCATCTCGCAGGTTGCAGGGGAGCTGCCGCACGTGATTCTCAACGGCCTCTCGAAAGTGTGGTGCGCTACCGGCTTCCGGATAGGGTGGATGCTTCTTGGCGGGAAGGGGAAGGCGGTCACGGAGATGAGCGACGCGGTGATGAGGCTCGGGACCCTGCGCCTGTGCCCGAGCATCCCGGCGCAATACGCGGGCGTGGAGGCGCTGGACAATGAGAAGGCGCACAGGGAGTTCCTCGCCTCCTTCGTCCCCGAGGTGAGGAAGCGCTCGGAGCACTGCTGGAAGAGGCTGAACGAGATTCCCGGCGTCTCCTGCCAGAGGGCAAGGGGGGCATTCTACCTTTTCCCTAAAATCGACGTTGAGAAGAGTGGGTGCAAAAATGACACCGAGTTCGTCCGGAAGCTCCTTGAGAGGGAGAAAGTGTGGGCAGTGCAGGGAAGCGGCTTCGGCCTTGGCGGGCACATGAGGTTAGTGACGCTCCCAACACTGGACGTGATTGATGCTGCGTGCGACGGGATTGCGCGCGCCTTGAAGGCTGAATAGGTTTTTAAAGCGCCGGCGGAAAACTCCAGACGTATGGCCAGAGCGAAAGCGAAGGGAGGCGCGCCGAAGCGGAAGGCGGTGGAGGCTCAACCTGCTGCGGGCCGGGCAATACAAAAGACGCCGAGCGGCATCCCAGGCCTTGACGACCTGATTGAGGGCGGGCTCGAGCCCAAGAGTGTCATCATACTCAGCGGAGGGCCTGGCACTGGGAAGTCGACCTTCGGCCTCCAGTTCCTCTACAACGGCGCGCTGGATGCCGGGGAGAACGGCATCTACATAACTTTCGAGGAGCAGCGCGAGTCAGTGTTCAGGCATATGGGGGAGTACGGTTGGGACCTCGAGAAGCTCGAGAAGGAGAGGAAGTTCGTCTTCCTCGCATACCCGCCGCACGAAGTGGAGCGCTTCATAGCCGAGGGCGGAATCATCGAGGACATGATAGAGGAGCATAACATTAAGCGGATAGTCATAGACTCCATCACCTCCTTCCTCATGATGCACGAGGATGAGTACAAGAGGAGGGAGGCGTTCCTAAAGCTCATGGACACGCTGAGGAAGTGGGGTTGCACGACCCTGCTTATCTCCGAGGGCGAGGTGGGGCCTGACGGCGAACTGCACACGCACTTCGACATAGAGTTCATCTCCGATGGCCTAATAGACCTGCGCCGCATCCACCATGAGGAGGTTGCGGAAGTGCAACTCGAAGTTGTAAAAATGAGGGGGATTGCGCACACGCGCATGGCCGTCCCGCTCAAATTTACCGGCAGCGGCGTGGCCGTGGCGGCGCCGCCGCGGGCGGCGCGGAAGAGGTGAGCGCGTGAGGGGACAGTCCGCAGTCGAGCTCATCATCGTCATGGCCGGCGTCCTCATAGTCCTCGCATTCATATACATCGCCAGCCAGGAGCAGCTCACGCAGAGCGGGAACCAGGTCCGCGTCAGCCAGGCGCGGCTATCCGTGGCCATTCTCGCGAGCACGGCGCAGGAGGCCTATTCCGAGGGGCCCGGCTCGGTGCGCACTGTGAGCGTGACAATCCCGGAGGGGAATGTCGGCGCGCGCACGGGTATTTTCAACCAGAGCGTGATAAACATCGGCCTCTACATCGGGAACGGCACGAGCGACATCAACGAGATGGTGCAGTTCGTGGTCGTGCAGGGGGCGAACTTCCCGACCCAGCCGGGAACCTATAATGTGAACGTCAGGTCTTTCGAGGGCTACGTGATGCTCGGGGACCCCGGCTACGCAATCTCGCCTGGCGTGATTGCGCTCCAGATGCTGGCGAACGGCTCCGCATCGCGCACCCTGACCGTGACCAGCTATGCGAACACGACTCTGGGCATTACGCTTGCGCTTGCGTGGTCGAACCCGAACATCGCGGCCGACCTGAACGGCTCGAGCTTGCTCACGTTCAGCCTCGCGCCGAACCAGACTGCGCTGGTGAACGTGGATTTCGCATCCATCAACGCTGCGTTCGGGAACTACGGGGGCAGCATAGGCGCGAGCGGAGACAACGGCCAGAACCTGACGGTGCCCATCATCGTCCAGATTGTGGGTTCGCAGCCTCCGCCTCCGAGCTCCGTGAGCTACATACTCATAGACACCTACTCGGATGCGGGCTACACGGACACAAGCAGCACCTTCGACCCAACGGAAACGGTTGATATCCACGGAAGCAACTTCACGGCAAACTCACTTGTCGCGGTCACCATCACCAACTCGACGGGCTCGACAATATTCACGGGCTCAAACAGTTCGGACGGCTCAGGCAACGTCACGTATTACTGGAACCCCGGCATAGTTCCGCCCGGGGCATACAATGCCACGCTGAACGATTCCACCAGATGGAATTCGGCGGCGTTCAGCATAACCGGGTGCTCGTGAGATGAAGGCGCTCCTCGCACCGCTTGCGCTTGCGATTTTTGCCAGCTTCTCCTGCGCAGCCACCCTTACCCTGACGCGGGTAGCACCTTCCTCCGACCCGGACATAAACAGCGGGGGGACCTTTGTCCTTGCATTCAATGTGAGCTGCGGCGGGGCGACAGGCAATTGCGGGACAGTGGTTGTTTACCCGCAGTATTGCGTGGGCTCGGGCTGCTCGAACTATACTGACATGCCGACCTCTGGAGCAGGGCTGACGTCAAACCTGGCAAGCTACACTCTTCCAGGAGGTACTATGAACAGGAGCAGCTGGGCGTGGGCCAACTTCACGGTAACCGGCAACTCCGCCAACACCTACAAGGTGCTGGGGCGCGCGACTTCGAGCGGAGGAAACCCGAGCTCCACGGCGCAAGCGGTCACTGTGAGGACTCCGGCGGCGCTTACCGCGACCATGGGCGCAACGCCTGCCAGCGTGACGGATGGCGGAACTATTACGGTGACGATGAACGTGACGAACACGGGGCAGAGGATGGCACGGGGCGTGCAGCCGCTCACAATGACGGTGAATGTTGTGAGCGGAACCGCGAGCGCCACGCTGGTGACGGGCCCTGTGCCAACGACCGCGAACATCACCGGGGGAAGCTTGCAGACTTTCACATGGACTTATACTGCGAGCGGCGGCCTTAGCGGCGGCAGCATTACTTTCAGTGATACTGCCGCAGGCACGGACAACAAGACGAACCAGGTGATTACCTCCAGCACGGCGACCTCCAACGCAGTTACTGTTGCGGGAAAGTTCGTGAGCGCAGCCCTTACCACACCAGTCTCTGACCCTGACATAAACACCGGGCAGACTTTCCTGCTCAACGTGACGGTTACCTGCTCCTCTGGTGCGTGCGCAAACGTTGTCGTCTACCCGCGCTATTGCACTGGCTCCCTCTCCTGCACGCCGGATGCGGACATAACGACGGGAACGACGGACCTCACGTCAAATGTGAATTCCGTCTCGCTGGGCACGGTAAGCGCGGGCTCGCCTCAGACTGCCTCATTCACAATAACAGGAAACACAGCGGACCTCTACATGGTCGGAGGAAGATTCACCTCCACTCCGAACAACGGCAATGCAACGGGCACGCAGGGAGTTTCCGTGAAATCGCCCTCCAGCCTGTCTGCCACGATAAGCGCCTCGCCGAGCAGCGTGACCGACGGCGACAACATAACGGTGGTGATGAACGTTTCGAACAGCGGGGGACGCGGCGCGATAAACGTGACGCCGTCCGGGCTCACAATCGGCGTGGTTTCTGGGACGGCAGGCACAACGCATCTCGCAGGCCCCTCGCCATTGATTGCCAACATAACCGGGGGCGGCTGGCAGCTTTTCAACTGGACGTACAATGCGAGCAGCGGGGCGGACGGAGGCAACATCACGTTCACAGGGAACGCGAGCGGAAAGGACAACAAGACGGGCGCCACTGTCTCTTCCGGCAACGCAACATCAAACCAGGTCAAGGTGAACAGGAGGAATTCAAGCCTCGCCGTTTGGGACGACACGGATGCGCTCACCAGGTACCCGGGCGACCAGGTGCATTTCTACGCGAACTACACGATGGCAAATGGCACGATAATTGACGGGAACGGCGTGTGCCAGATTTCGTTCAACATAACGGGCGGCTGGACCGCGTTCGCGAACATGAGCTACAACACGAGCAGCACGCCCTACTACTACAACCGCTCGTTCACGGATGTGGGGACGTTTAACTTCAACGTAACATGCTCGAAGGCGCCCTACGTGCCGCAGAACGCGACGAGCAACTTCGCCATAACCACGCCGCCGGCGACCGTAACGACCGGCAAGGCGGGCTATGCGGGCTGCCGCATGGTTTATTACCGGGTAAGGCTGCTTGACGCGAGCCACTTCCTGGTTGATTCTGGCTTTAACCTTGCGGTCACCGACCCCTCGAACATCGCGCGCCAGTCGGGGACGGGCATCTCGCCAAACAACGGCACGGGCGTCTATCTCGGGAACTACGGCATATCATCTGCCGCTGCAGATGGCCTCTGGTACGTCACAGCGACGATTCCGAGCGCTACCGCTGCATCAGTCCCGTTCACGGTGGGCCATTGAAAAAAGGCCAGATAAGCACGGATTTCCTCGCCGTTTCGGCAGTCGTGCTCATACTCGCCCTGTTCCTCTTCCAGCTTTATTCGCAGCAGGCGGAGAGCACGCGGATATTCGCGACGCAGGTCGCGGCGCAGCGCGTGGCGGAGGGCGTGGCGCGCGGCATAAACCACGCGTGGCTCAACGGCAACGGCTCCGTGACGCACGCGCAGCTTCCGGACAGCCTGCCCTACGGCATCCCATACAACTTCACGCTGCGCGGCAGGCAGGCATTCGTGCAGTATCCGGCCGGCGCAGGCAGCGCAGTGGTGAGCTCGGGCGTAGTGACGAGCGACATTATTGCAGTTAACTTCACGCTCATCCCCGGGAGCGGGGGAAAGTCCCTGAACATCACGAATTCGAACGGCGTGATAGTGGTGGTTGGATAGCATGCGCGGCCAGCTCTTCTCCTACGACCTGCTCTTTGCGTCCGTCGCGCTGGTAGCGCTGCTCACCCTTTTCCTGGCAACCACGAGCACGGTGGCCGGGCAGATTGGCGACGCGGAGGTGCGCGCAGACATAGGGGAATCGGCGCAGAATGCGGCAAACTCGCTCCTGCGCACTCCTGGCGACCCGTCCAACTGGGAACTCTACACCATAAACGAGAGCGGGACGGTGGGCCTGGGGCTTGCAAGCGCGCCGGGCGAGCTGGACCAGATGAAGGTGAGCGCGTTCTTCGCACTTGCGAACGAGAGCGCGGACTACAACGCCTCTCTTGCTGTCTTAGGGCTGACGAACCAGAATTACCGCTATAATGCCTCGCTGAAGGCGCTGAATGGCACAGTCCTCTCCGCGCTCGTCGCATACCCAACGACCGCCAGCGCGCACGTTGCTTCGGTGGAGCGCTTCGCGAGGCTGAACGGCACTGTAGTAATCTTCAAGCTGGTGGTTTGGGATGAGTAAGGGATTCATTTTCACTATCGACTCCGTCCTCGCGCTCCTGGTGGCGACATTCCTAGCAGTGTCCGCGGTTTCGTTCTCCTCCCACTTCACTGACTCGCTGGACAAGAGCGCGGCGCTGGGGGAAACGGGCAGGGATTTTCTCTCCGCGCTGGAGAGGAACGGCACGCTTGAGCGGGCGGCGCAGGCCGGAAGCAGCGATGGGCTCGTCCAGTCGCTGGACGCGCTTCCCCTATCCTACTGCGCGAGCCTGCAGCTTTTCGACAACAGCACCATCGCCATGCAGGCGAACCGCACGGGCTGCGCGTGCGGGGCAGAGTCCGTGGTCTTATACAGGACGTTCCTTGCGCTGAACGGGAGTGCGCAGCGGGAGATGTATGCGCGCTTCGGAGGGTGTTTCGATTGAGGGGCTACGTGTTCACCATAATGTTCTCGGCGCTCTTCATCCTCCTGCTCATGGACGCTTCCATATACCTCGCGAGCCGGGGGAGCTCCGCGCTAAGCAGGGCGAACCAGAGCGGGGCGGACCTCAGCGGGCAGGTGATGGATGACCTGGGCTGCGACCTGCTCCACTACCTCGCGGTTGGCGTGCAGTCGCAGCCGCTCAACGCTAGCAACCAGACCAGCATCACGTTCACCGACACCATCCCCTCGCAGCTCGCCTCGCCCGGGACGGAATTCAGCGAGTGGGCATCCTTCGCGGAGAACAACTTCGCGGCTGCGGCGAACGCGAACATCTCCATGGACACCACGAGTTTCGGAGTCTCGCCCAGCCTCCAAGTTTCGCCGTATAACTTAAGCTATGGCTACGCAGCGCTGGACAAGTCCGTTCTCACGCTCAGCGGGAGCGGGGCGGTCACGAACTACTCGCTTCTGATGAGGCTCAACCGTGCGATAAACTTCTCGAATGGCACGGCCTGGAACTGGAGCGCCACCAACACCTCCCTTTACGTTTCATTCGACATCCAGGATGGCAACGGCACGCAGATTCTCGTGAATGGCAGGAGCGCAGGCTACGTGGACCCCGCCCTGGACAACAAGTTCGCGCTGCAGGGGACGCCGAGCGGCA
>CAIXRF010000041.1 GCA_903921825.1 uncultured Microcaldota archaeon
AGTCATGCCAGGTCGGCCAGTGCAGCCTCCAGGTAATCTTGTACTTGTGGTCCGAAATCTTGTTCTTCCCTTTGAATCCGCAGCCCTTCGTGTATTTCACGTCTCGGTCGCATGAATATTCGTACCAGTCCTTTCCGTGCGCTGTGACGCGCGTTGTCGCAATCTTCCCGCATTTCGCGCAGACCGCCATTATCGGAGACCAGTCGCCCATGTCCTCAATTTTCTTGAGGGAGGATTCTGCGACAATCCTCTTTGCCTCGCCCTCTCGCTCAAGGAAGTCCATGGCATAATTGTCCCATTTCCCGGCTTTGTAAACCTCGTTGATGCGGATTATTTTCGGCTTGACGCCGAACTTTTCCATGACCGCTATTGTCTCGTTGAGGAAATGCTCACCGAAAGATGGATGGCAGCCCGCGGGGTCCGGGACGTCCGTGAGCGGCTTTCCCAGGTGGGGCTCTAGCTGCGATTTGTACGTTTCGAAATTGAGCGGGACCGAGTCGAAGGCGTCGAAAATATCGGCGATGAAGTAAAACTGGGCGTCATGGCCCTTTTCCTTCAGCTCCTCGACTATCGCGCTCGGGAAGAGGAATTCACAGAGAGTGCCGAGGTGCGTGGGGCCTGAGGTGGTTATTCCGCTGCTTACCACAAAGGGCGGCCTCTTCTCTGCAATAACCCTGTCCGCAAGTATCTCAGACCAGTGCTTGCTCTTCAGCTCCTCGGAAGAGACTTCAGCCATAGCGGGTGATTTCGGGCGCTGACGTTAAAAAGGCTGACGGCAGGATGGACAGCGCAACATCAGGCGCTGACGTTAAATGGGATGACGGCACGCTTGCCTAGCGCCTTATGGGGCGCTGACGTTGAACAGGCTTCCGACAAGGTAGGTCGCTCCTGCGCCTATCAGGCCGATGAGGACCATCTCCATTCCTTTGAGGAACGGGTTTGCCTTGGTGTACCTGGCTTTGATGACGCCAACGGCGAACATCGCTGCGCCGGTTGCCACTATCGAAGTGAGGAGGCCGGTGCGAACGTCAAGGAGGGCATATGGGATAACCGGGAAGAGGGAGCCGAGGATGAACGCGGAGCCGCTGAGCAAACCGGCGTACCATGGGTTTCCGAGCCTGTCCGCGAAAAGGCCCAGCTCCTCCTTCATCATGACGTCGAGCCAGCGTTTTTTGTCAGAGGTTATGTGTCTTATGATTCTGGCGAGGAGCTCGCCCTTGAACCCCTTCGCCGTGTATATATCCTTTATCTCCTTCACCTCGCGCTCACGAAGGGTTTCTATCTCCAGCTTCTCGCGCTTTATCTCCTCCTGATAGAATTCCATCTGCGACTTCGTAGAGATGTAGGCGCCTGCAGCCATCGAGATCGCCCCGGCCGCGGCGCCAGCGACTCCGGCGAGGATGACTATCTGGCTGCCCGCGTTTGCCGCCGCGATCCCTGATGTCAGGCTCAGCATTGAGAGCAGGCCGTCGTTCATGCCGAATATGATGTCGCGCACGAACCCGCTGCCTGTGATGTGGATGTTTTCCTGAACGATAGGGATTGCCATGCGTGGCTTTCGGAAGCGAGACAATAAAAAGAAACGGGCCCGAGGGGATTTCCGACGCCCGCATACGCGGGCAGATTCGGACCCCTGACATACTGGTTTCTTCTCCTTTTCCGCTAGCGCTTTGCGCCGAAGGCGGAAAGGGCTAAGAGCCAGTCGCTCTACCAAGCTGAGCTACGGGCCCATTTGACGTCGCCCAGCGGGGCTATATTATAGTATATTACTATTATAAGCGTGAGGCGTCTCGATGGCTGAAATCATTGTCTTGAGGATCGGGCACAGGAAGAACAGGGACAAGCGTGTGACGACGCACGTGTTCCTTGCCGCAAGGGCGCTCGGGGCGCAGGGCGGAATCTTGTGCGGTGAGAGGGATGATGCTGTCCTGGAGAGCGTGAGGAAGGTTGCGGCGAAGTGGGGTGGGAAGTTTTCAATCAGGTACGATGGTAGTTTGAGGAAAGCCGTGCGCTGGGCGAAGAAAAATGGGTTTGCTGTCGCCCATCTTACGATGTATGGCGAGAGGATCCAGGAGAAGATTGAGGCGGTGCGCAGGAAGAGGAAGGTGCTGGTTGTCGTCGGGGCGGAGAAGGTGCCTGCCGAGGTCTACGGGCTGGCGGACTTCAATATTGCGGTGACAAGCCA
>CAIXRF010000042.1 GCA_903921825.1 uncultured Microcaldota archaeon
CGGTGAGCAGCTTCGTCTTGAGTGCATCAAGCTTTGCAGCGTCGCCCTTCCCGTCCGCGATGCTCTTGTTTATCGCCTCAATTCTCCTCATCGCTTCCTTGTTCTTGTCCAGCAGGCTTTCCTGCAGGACATTGCCCTTTTCATCCTTCTTCCCGTCAATCTCCTCCTCCTTCCTTTTGAGGTAGTCCGCCCTTTTCTTGGGGTCCTCGAGCATCTCCTTCTGCATCTTTGTAACAGCCACCTCTTCCTTCGCGCGCTTCAGCTGCCCGTCGAGTTTCGTGAGGGCGGTGTCCGCCAGGACCTTTGCGACGTTGTGGTCCTTCTCCTTCGCCCAGAGGTTGTAAGAGGCCTTCGTTGCGCGGTAAATGTCCTGGTGGAAAACGATAAGCTGGCTTCCCCCTAGCTTCCACTGCTTAATCATGCCTCCGAAGACCGGAATCTTCGAAGTAGTCTGGTATAGCGCGGCGGCCTGCTGCAGCATCTCCGGGCGCTTTGCCCTCAGCTCGCTATCTATGAGCGTGGCATTATTGTTTCCGAGCACCTTGAACAGATCCGCTTTCGTCTGCGCATTGTTGTACTTCAGATTCAGAACCTGCTGGTCGCGCCGGATTGACTGGAGTTTCGACCTGTTCCACCCGGTCTTCAGCCGGTTCCTGAAGCCCTTCTTATTCTCAAGGTCATCGAGCCTCTTACTCCTGTAAGCTGCTTTCTTACTGAGCTTGCCCAACTTCTTCTCAAGCTTTTCGCCCCTCCTAGTCAGCTTCCCCTTCTCGCGCGCGCTCATCACTCCAGCAGTCGCGCGGTTTTGGGCGCCCAGCATTCCGCCGAATCTTCCCGTCCTGCGGGTGGCCAGTGCGCCCTCTATGATTGTTCCCTTTAACGCAGCATCCTCCTTCAGCTGGGGCTGCATCTCCTTCCCGCCCTCCTTCATCCACTTCTTCTCGTCCTTCTTCAGCTGCGTAGTCTGCTTGTCCAGCACTTTCATCTGATCCTTGGAAAGCGTCTGGCCCGTATCCTTCCTGTTCCCATTCTTGTCGACCTCGTATACCTTGCCCGTCTTCCTGTCCACTAGGTACGTCTTGGTCTCGCCCGTCTTCGCGTCCTTTTTCTCCACCTTGACGTACTTGCCCTTCGTCTGCCCCACGAGGCCCGTCAGCGTCCTGAGCAGGCCGCCCTGTGGCGCCATCTGGCGGACGAACTCGTAGCTCCTTATGCGGTATCTCTGCATCTGCCTCGGCTTAGGTGTGGTTATGTCGAGGAACGCAAGCGGGCTTTTCCCCTGCGCATAAAGCGCGGCGAACAGCAGCGCGAGTATGAGGAATGCGGGGAAGCACAGCGAGAGCCCCCCTACGTCTAGCACGGCTAAGGCAGGAAGAAAGACATACGTCGCAACCACCAACGGCATCGCCATGGCATAAGTTGCTCAAAAGGCATATATATAAGTATGTAAATTACGCGCGCCCTCCCTTACGCGCGCGCGTTCGGCGCCGCCGCCGATTTCCTGTCCCAGAAAAGCTTCGCCGCGACGAGAAGGAGGATTAGGGCGAAGGGCACCCACACCGAGAGCGTGCCTATGTCGAGCGGGAACCCTCCGGAGTAGTAGGGGGAGACGGTCATCGTGCGGGAGAACACCGAGCCGGCCGGCGGGTCGAAGAGCGCAACGAGCCTGTGCCTGCCCCAGCCGCAGACGTCAAACGACACTGCCGTCTCACCCTCGGCGAAGCTTCCGCATCCGCGGTCGTTGTTCGCTATCTCCGTCACGTTGCACGTCCTGTTCTGGCCCACGAAGCCGTAGTTGTGCATGCAGCGGCCGGATCTCTCGCACGTGTAACTGCTGGTACATGTATGCCCGGTGCCTCCGCACTCGAAGCTGTCCGAACCGGGCAGGGTGCAGAACACCATGTGCCTGCATGTGCTGTCCGGAGGGCTGCAGTCGGTATCGGAGCTGCACGTGTTCTGCGTTATCCCTCCGCTGGCCTGGTCATAGCACTTGAAGCCCTGGTAGCTGCTGCTGCCGGAAGTGATCTGCACGGTGTCGCACGAGCACACGTACGTGCTGCTTGCGTCCACCTGGCCGTTGTTCTTCTCCATTACGTAGTTGGGAGCTGTACTGCTCCTCGTCACGTTCCATTCCCAGAACGTCAAGTCGTAGTTGCCGAGCGGGTTGGAAGGCGGCTTGTCGGGCTCGTCAATCCTCGAGAAGAATAGCTGCGCCCTCACGGTGACGTGCGTCAGGTTCGGGTCAGTGTTGTCGCGCTCCGCAATCGGAGTCACGACAATCTGCGTTGGCAGGGTGAAGTTGAAGGGCTGGTCCCAGATGAATGCGTTCGCGAACCTGTCGTAGAACGTCCAGTTCACGTTGTGGAAGCCGAGGCTCGCGTTGTCTATTATCTTGAAGCTTACGTCGTCCTTGTTCGCGAAGAGGTACATCCCGGTGGCGTTCTGGTAGGCCGCGGGGACGAACTTCGCCGGCCCGACCGTTATGGTGCCCACGAGCTGCGGCGGCTTGGTGGTTGGGAGCGGCGCAGTCCTCACGGTTATGTGCTCCCCGCCCACTCCGGCGTATTTGCCGTCCGCCCCGACCTTCTCCGTGACATTTATGAAGTAAAGTGCGGCGAAGTCGTTGATGGTCTTGGCGCTCGCAGTGCCGCCTGTGCTCAAGTCCAGCGTCTCGTCGATGGCCTTGCCGGAGGAATCCACCCCGGCCAGCCGCACCGTCGCCTTCGTGTCGCTGCGGTTGGAGATGGCCTCGAGCTGCCTGGCCCCCGGCGGGTCGAAGCGCATGATTGCGCTCTCGTTCGAATAGTCCGTCACGTTGGCAAGGTCGGCCCTGATAAGCGTGCCTTTCGGGTCCGTGAAGTGTATGGACTGGTTCTGCCCGCCGCTCACGGTCACCCGGTATACCTCCGCAAACGGCCCGCCCTTGTCGTAGGTCAGCGAGTGGTTCTTATCGAATACCTTTTCGTTATTGTCGTTGAGCGCCGTGCTCGCGGTGGTGAGGTCGCCCGCCGCGTTCAGCCCAACCACATTCACGTCTATCTGCGTCGCGCTGCCCATCGTATAGAAATACCCCGCTGAGTCGCAGGCGGCGTCAATTCCATCTGCCCGCCTTCCCCCGGTTTCGTTGCAGTCCTGGGTTATGTCCTTCCCGTAGCCAGTGTACGTGCTGCTGCTGTTGCAGAACCCGCATGCGGCAGTGTCGTCGAACGGCAGCCTCCAGATGGGCTCCTCCTTGTCGATTCTCTGGTATGAGCATGCGCAGTAATACGGCTTCTTGTCTTCCCTGCACACCTCCGTGTCCTTGTCTACTGTGCTGGTGCACATACCGCCAAGCTCGCAGTCGCAGTAGTAGGGGTTGTTCGAATCCGAGCACTTTGCGCTATCTTTCGCCGCCCCTTTCTTGCAAACTGCGCCCGCCCTCTTGTCCGAGCACGTCTTGTTCGCATTCTCCTCGCTCGACCCGCAAACGTCGGCAATCTTCTGCTTGAACATCGAATCCGGCTTGTCCAGGCACGTGTCAATCGCGTCCTGGGCCTTCTCAGTGCAGACGTCCTCAAGCGGAGTGGAAACTATCACCCTCAGGGTATGGTTGCAGCACACGTTAGTGCGCGCCGAGACGTTCACATCAACGAGGCTCCCACTGAAGAGGCTGGACGCCGCCTTGAGCGCGGTGCCATCGCTCCCTTCCTCGATGTCCGTTTCCCACACCGGCGTTATCGCCCGCGCGTCATCATACACCTCGAACCTGTCGCCGAACTGGGCGCCGTTGCCGCTTATCCTAGTGATGTTCAGGAAAAGGTAGTTTTCGGGCTTCACGGGCGTGACAGGGTAGAACTCCTGCGACGGCACGAAGTGCGTCGGCGGGTCGTTCGCGATGTAGCCGTTCGGCGGGTCAATCTTGAATGCGCAGCCGCCCGAATACGTGTCCGCGTATGGCGAGGTAGGCACGCACAGCCTGCCGCCGACCGCAGTGTCCGGGATGACGACCGCGTATATCTGCGCATCCGTGCCAACGAACACCATGCTGAGGTTCTGTATGCTCTTCCCCGCGAAATAGGCTCCATCGAACGCCTTGTTGCCGCCCGCGGCCAGGTCGAACGTTTCGTCCACGTTCTGGAACGTGTTGCCCGCGCTGTAGCCCTGGAAGGTCAGTTCGACGTGCGCAGCCGCAGCCGCGTATATGGTTACCGTTCCGGATGAGCCGCCTATGTAGTTCGGCAGGTTCTCGCCCATAATCTGGGCGCCTCCTATAATCGAGTCTCCGGTCGTGTTGACACCCGTTATCGTCAATCCTGTCTGCCCGCTGATGCCAATCGGCTTCACCATGAGCCGTATGCCCGTTGCAGTTAGCGCGACGCCGGTCGCCCACGGCGCGTCCTCGTCAGGCGCCGCCTCAATCACCGCATCAGTAGTGCTCTGTGACACACCTTTCGCAGGCACGTAGGGGAAGTGCACTTCCTCGCTCCCCGGGCCTGCCGCGATTCCGGAATCCAGGTTGAACACGGCGCACAGGTGGTCGGTGCCGCTGCAGTACATATTACCAAGGCCGACCATCCCCATTGCGTCATCAGTGCCCTCGTTCTTGACGGTTATGCTGTACAGGTCCTTCACCTGAACAGGCTGGTTCACGCCCACACCGTTCGGCCGCTCAATCATGTCCCCGCCATCACCGCACGACGCAGTCGTTTCATTCGTGTAGGTGACAGTGGCGCCGCTCGTGTCCCTGCCCACGATTGTGAACTCCAGCTTGGGCTGCGCGTTGCCGTGGCATACGCTCGAGCGCCCCGCACAGCTGCATATGTGCAGATTGTCGCCGCCGCCCGTCCCGTAGTAAGGAATGGGATTGGGCACTATCTTCACCGGCTTGAAAGCGTAGTTCGACGGGATGCCCCACTTGAGCGAGACGTTGTCGTAGCCCGCGTTGGGCAGCAGGGTCTGTCCTCCAGGCGGATTCAAGTCCTTGTCCGTAGTGCTGATGTTCTCGAACATGTTGATGTTCGTCGTCGCATACTCATAGCCGTAGAAGCTGTTGCTCCAGCGCGTGAAGTTGAAGCGGTATGTCGAATTGACTATGTGGATCGACTCCGCGGGCGGCTGGGTCGTCACGTTGTCGAAAACCACGAAATGCTTGAACAGGTAGCGGGACGAGTAGGGCTCGTAGGTGAGCGTCGGGAGCCCCTGCGGAGGCGGAGACTTAATCGAGCGGTAGGGCCGCGTGAAGACGAGCGTGAACATCCCGCCCTCCACCGTGGAATTGAGGTGGTTGCTGATGTTGAGCGCGGTGCCCGTTATCGTCGCGCCGTTGTATCTCGTGCCCCCCTTGCCCGGGCACGGGATGAGGTCCGCGGTATAGGTTATGGCCGCCGAGCCGTTGATTACGGTATCGAGCCATATCCCCGTGTATTGCGGCTGGACCTCCGAGAACTTTGACGTCGCGCCGCCTCCACTCCCACCTGCTGCGGTCCTGCTCTGCTCCTGCTTGCACACGTCCATCTCCATGCCCGCCCTGTCGTCGCAGCCTTCGCAATATACGCCGAGCGAAGCCATCGTCTCCACAAGGTCGGGATAGACCACGACCGCGGAGAGGTTGTCAAGCGATTCCGTGCCAGAAATCCGCGCCGCAGCACTGCTTATATCTATGAACGTCTTTCCGCTGAACTTAATCTGGACCTTCCACAGCCCTTTCACGTCGTTGCCCTTGCTGCTCCCGTCGCCAGCGATTGCCATGTAGACGTTGGAATCGTCATCAACGAAAAGTCCCGTGACGTCGGCTATCCCTTCGTCACCCGGTATGTTGAGCATCTTGGCCGTTCCGCCACCGCCACCGAAGCCAGCCACAGCGGTCCACTGCCACCCGAAATAGTCATAGTCATACTCGGCCGGGTTTGTCCCGTCGCCAACGCCCCAGCTCGTCCTACCGCTCCAGAGCCCAGCCCCCTCATGAGAATAGAGATACTCATTATTCTGGTACGAGCCATACTGTGTATTCGAGAGCGCGCCATGGAAGATCGGGACGAGGTTCCCCGCATCGTCCGAGTAATATACGCGGAGCCAGAACTCATGGCGGTCGTAGGAAGTTCCCCCTCCGCAGTAGTTGCAGTTGCCGCTATATCCGCCCAATACGTCAGCATACGAGTGCCACGACTGGTATGGCGGCAGCGCCCAGACCCAGCTCCAGCAGTCCCAGCAGTCGGCCGAGTCGCACGCCCACCAGGCGCAGTCATTGTTCTTCCCCCGCCCCTCATTGCGGGAGTAGCTCATCTTGTCAATGAAATAGAGATAGCCCTTCTTGTAGAACATCCCCTCGACCTGGTGCGTCACGCCCGTAACGGACTTCGGGCCGTCATGCTCCGGCTGTGTCACCGTGTCTATCTGGTGAAACACCGCGCTGTAGGCCCACGTGCCTGCGGTGGCCGAGTACTGGCCGCGCACGCCATGCACGTTCGTGTCCAGTTGGGTGGTGCTGGCGTCGGGGTCATCATTTGAGCTGCCATCCAGCTCGAAATGGCCCTGCGTGTCGTTCAGGCACTTGTCGTTGGCATAGTTTGTGCCGTCCCAGTACGTGCCCATGCCCCTGCAGGAGTGCGACCAGCAGCCGCCGCCAAGGTGCCTGCACGGAATCCAGACCGCGTAGGTAGCCGGATCCGCGAGGCTTATGGTCGAGCCGTCAAGCGTGTAGTGGTGTACGCTCTCGTCAGCGGTGCCCACGTAGATGTTTATGCCGCGCTGGTCAACGGCTATGCTCGCGGTGCTGTGGTCGAAGTCGGCAGTCGGGGTCTCCTGCCAGGACGCCAGCTCCGTATGCCCCGAGTCGGCGTTCAGCACCTGTATCACAAGTATGTCCGTGTCCGTGGCCGGCACCGTCGTGTATCCTACTATGTACATCTTGTTCCACGAGTCGAACGCGATGCCGAGCGGGTAGTATGGCTTCTGGCCGTTTGTTTTGTCGGTGTAAGTCAGCGTGCCGCTACTTGGGATGATGCCCGCGCTCACGGTCCTCGGGTTCGTCTGCCCTGCTTTGAACAAGAGTATGCGCATGTTAAGCGTGTCCGCGACGTAGAGGTCGCCCTTCCTGTCCACCGCCATCGCGTTCGCGTTGTTGAACGTCGTGTCTGGCGGAATGCTGTTCGGGTAGTGCTCCAGCCGCGTCCCGCCGCTCAGGTTGAAGAGGGACAGCTGCGAGTTGTCCGAGGCGGGGATTTTCTGCAGCGTGTATATCCCTGCGACGCCCTTTATCTCGTGCGGGTTCTTCGTGGGCGCAGTCAATATGTCATAGGGCGGGAGCGTCGCGCTGCCCGTCATCGTCACGTTGAGCTTGAAGTAGTTCGGCGCCGCGGTGATTTTTGTGAAGTTGACCTGGTACCTGTCGCCCGCGCCGCATGTCGCGGGGAACAAGGTGCCGAGCGGAACCCCCGAGAATCCCCACGACCAGAGCAGGTGCGGGTAATAGAACGTATTGACAAGGTTTTCGTGCGAGAGGTCGTTGCTCTGGAAGTTGAAGTGGTCCGAAATCTCGCTGTCCACCGTCGGCGTATAAACGTGTTCGTGTATGCAGAAGATGCCGGGCTCAGCTGCGAACATCCCGCCCCCATCGTCCCCTACGCAGAACTTCACGTGCGTCTTCGCTGTGTTGAACGCGCACCATTTCGATTCGGGCGTGTCCTTCAGGGTGCCAGCGGCGTCGAGGTTGATGAGGCTGTTCCCTATACCCATGTTCGTTGCGTTTATGGCGTTGAGCAGCCCCTTCGAGTCTATGGTCGTCATCTCCGTGCCGGTAGAGGGATACGGTATCTGCTGCATCACGTCGCCCCCAGTCCCCGGGGCCGGCGGCTTGACATCGTACTCGATGCACCACGACTCAATCACCTTCGTCGTGCCCTCACCCTTTGTGAGGTCCCCACCACCGGGCTTCGTGGCCGTTGCGGTTACGTTCAGGGTCCCGTGGAGCGTTGGGATGACTGTTGCTGAGCATCCGCCGCCGAGCGGGTCCGGCTTGCAGGTGCAGCTCTGCACGGGGCCGCTGCCGCAGTCTATCGTTCCCGTCGCGCCGTCCGGGCTGCCGAGCGTGAGCGTGATGGGTATCTTCTCCGAACCCGGCACCGGGTGACCCTGGTCGTCAAGAACATATGCTGTCGCAGTGTAAGGAATATCTTCGTATATCTTGGCTGGGACGTCCACGCGCAGCTTCGTGGGCACGGCCTGTATTGTTACCGCGTCCGTGCCCGATGCGCCATTGTTGGCGCTCGTCGCGGTTATCTTGTAGCGGCCGGAGGCGCTTATCTTCATCTTCAGTGCGAGCGCGCCGCCCGAAAACAGGTTCGCCTGGCACTCGTATTTCAGGTCCCCTTTGTTCGTGCACTTGTCCAGCGTCATTTTCGCGCCGCTGCCGCCCGTGACCGCGCTCGCCTCTATGGTCACGGTGTCGCCATCATATGTGGTCTTGCTCTTGCCGTAGTCATATACGTTGTAGCCCTCGCTGTCCGCCGCGTCCACCGCCATGTCGAAATTCGTGTCCGCGGCCTCCTGCGCCGGCGCATCCACAATGAAGTGGTCAAGCGTCGCCGGCACTGGCGAGGGGTAGACCGTGACGGTCACCACGGGCGAGCTCGAGCCATTCGTGAAGTAGTTGTCTATCTGCGTCACCCTGCACCTCTTGCACGTCACGCTGTGTCCCGCGGAATCAACAATGAACGGTATGTGCCCGTATGCGTGGAGGATGAACTCCTTCTTCCCATTGTCGGACTGATTAAATCTGTAGAAGCACAGGCAGCGCCAGTCCGTGTATTTGTTCTTTCCCTTGTCGTCCTCGTAGCAGTCCGTTCCGCCCGTCGAGAGCGTGGCGCACGACTGCCAGTCCAGGTTCACCGTCCCAGTTATGCTCGTGTCCGACTCATTCTCCCAGTGGATTGTCTGGTTCACGTACATAATGCCGGGGTTCTTGCTGCTGCCATACCAGAAATACATCGGGTCACTCTTGTAGTTCGCGTTGTTGTCATCCTTGTATTCGCCCTTGCAGTCCTTGGCTGTGATGCTGATGTTGTAGAGGCTTCCTGCGGCCGGATTCTTGTTGCTGTCCCCGCCGCTTCCCCACTCGCTCGTGATGGAGGTCAGCGGCCCGAACGTCACCTTTATGTCCGCCGAATCATAGTTTGTGCCGTCGGCGGAGAGCTTCAGCTTGGCGGTGCCCGTGCCCGCGCCCTGGTACGACACCGTCTGCCCCTTGTTGCCGCCGGATATCGTGATTACATTCGTGTCGCTGCTGGTCCACTCGCACTTCTTCGTCCCGCAGTCCACGGTGCCCGTGTCTATCCTCGCCGTGTAAGCATCGCCGCACCTGGTTATCTGTGTGCTATCCACCGTTATGCCGGCTGCGGCGAGTTGCGCAAATGAAAGCAGGCAGAGCAGCAGCACTAGTATATAGTATGGAAACGGGGAAGCCCTCCCTCCTCGGTGCATCGCTCTCAATTTGCCCGCTCCTCTATATTAACGTTTCACCTTCTGCGCCGCCAGTATCGCTGCTCACGCCGCCCTGCGGCAGGGCTTTGAGCGCGCCCTGCGCATTTCCTCCGCTTACGCTGCCTTTCCGGTGAGGACGCCGAGCGCGCCTATCTGCGTGAGCGTAATCTGCCTGTTGTCCATCTCCATCTTGAGCGCGATGGAGGGCCGCGTGGCGGAGGTCGCGAGCCGCGAGGCGAACTCCCTCATCTCCTCCGCGCTGGCGAACACGATGAAGTTCTTCCCCTTGCGCGCGTTCGCGAGCGCCTTCCTCACCGTGTCTTCGCCATCATAGATGTGCACGAACAGGTTCTCGCCGCGGTAGTTCACGAGTATGTCGCAGTCCGTGCGCTGCCCCACGTCCGTGAATAACATCGCGCTGTTGATGAAGAAGTTCCTGAGCGAGCGGAACACCGCGAGGTAGCGCATGTCTTTCCCGGAGAGCGTCTCCCAGCCCTTCAGGCCGTAGAGGCCCAGCGAGCGCGCCAGCTCCCCGGAATCCACGAGCTGGCCGAGGAGCTTCTCCAGGTTGTAGTCCGAGATGAGGATGGGCTTCCCCTTGTAGGAAACGCGCTTCTGCATCCCCTTCTTTATCTCCTGCGTCGTTAGCGGCATGTATTTCCACCTGTACTCGCGGTTCAGCGTCTCGATGAGGTTTATGAAAGTCGACTTGGGAAGCGGTATGCGCTCCTTCTGCTGGGGCGGGAAGTCGGGTATCTCAAGGAAGTAGATTGGGACTTCCGCCCGCTGGAGCGCGACCGCGAGTATGCCAACGAGGAGTATCCCGACCACGATTATCTGGTTCTGGGGCTTGTCAAAGAACGTCTCGCTCTTCTTGCGCGTGACCGTGACGCTGAGCGTCCTGCCCGTCGCGTTCGCGGTGAATACGTGGTCGCCGTAACCGAGCGAGGAGCCCGGCCTGTAGGCAATGTTGCCGGCACCGTCAGTCACGAGGTCCGCCTTCCCCAGCTCGTCGACGCTTATGGTCACGGGCGTGTTCGGAACCGGCTGGTCATCCTGGAGGAGCACGAAGGAGAACGAGCCCCCGTCCCAGTCCGCGCCCGTGCTGCTCACGGTCACCTCAGGGATGTGGAGGAACGACTGCGCATAAGTTCTCCTGTTGAAGTCCTGTATCTTGAGTATGTGGTCACCCCCGCCGAGGTTGACCGTATACCTGCGGTTCTCGTCCGAGATGTTGATGAACCTCACCATGCCGAGGGACTGCCTGTCCACTTCCTGGAGGTCCTTGAACGCGCCCAGCGTAGCTTCGAACTCCAGCGCATCGCTCGAATTCGTGTCGAAGTGGATGGCGAGGTTTATCACGCTGTTGTTCACCCCGGTCGAGGGGTTCTCGAGCCTTCCGCGCACTTGGTTCGTTATGTTGGCGTCGCTGAACTCGTAATATTCCGTGCCGTTCGAAGCAACTGCGGTGACGAAAAGCCGCACGAAGCCGCCGTTGCTCTGCGCGGGCCTCATGAAGAGCGTGTAGACGCCTGAGGGAATCCTGTTGCCGCTGGCCGGGGTGAGGTTCTCCGTCCCATTCGTGATGGGCTGCTGCCAGGCGACGCTCCTTATGACCGTCGCGACGTCCTCGCCTGCCAGGCTCGGACCGCTCCTGCTCCAGCCTATGTCAATGGTGTTCGGGAACGCGATGAAATAGCCCCCTCCCTGCATGTGCAGCGCGCTTATCGGGCCGCTTATGAATGTCGCGTTGCGCCCCCCTGTGCCCAAAAGCTTGTAGGAGCCCGACTCGATATGGTAAGGCTCATCCGCCGCGCCGCTCTGTATGCTAGTGGCCGCGAGGCCGAAGCTCGCCGCCGCACCTGCGTCCGTCTGCTCCGTGACGCCGTCGTTGTTCAGCGACTCGGAGAAGTCATTGCCCACGTATATGACCACGTCGCCCATTCCCATCAGCGCGTCTAGGTTCGCGTCGGAGGCGCGGTCGAAAAATGCGGACGGTATCCTGCCCGTGGGCACGATGATGATGCTCTTCTTGTTCAGCCTCTCCAGCTGGTTTATCTTGAGTGGGACGAGCGTGGCGTTCGCGGTAAGGTAGCCGTACTGCTTTAGCTGCCCTTCGAGCGAGGCCTTGAACTCGCCGAGCCCGGTGCATTCCACGCACTTGTAGTCCAGGATGTAGATGTCCGTAGGTACGGACTGCTCGAACTGCTTGGCCGTGAAGTTCAGCCAGTCGATGTCCTGCGTACTGGAGAAGATGGCGACATACATCGAACGCTCGCCGTCAGTGCTGTAATCCACCACCCCTGTTTCCGCAATAGAGTAGTTGTACTGGGGGTTTATCGTGCCGCCGCTGGGCCCCACCTGGGACATGATGCTCTGGATGTAGAAGTAGAGGGCGCCCGCCCCCACTGCCACCACGACAATGGCGATTATTAGCAGCCTCTTGATGTTCATCTGCGCCTCTCCCCCTTCCTGCCAGTAAGCTGCATTATCATGGCGCGCGCCCGCTTGACAAGCGGGTGCTCTACCTGCTCCATCGGCCTCTTCAGAACGTTGAAGCGCTTCACGTAGGCGAACCTCTGGTTTATGTTCAGTATGTACGTCTTCTTTGCGACCTGCATGTGCAGGAGGGATTCGCCCTCTCCATCCGGCATCCGCATCAGCCCCTCAGCTCAAGATAGCCCTGCATGACCATCCGGTTGAGCACGTCTTCCACGCGCGACTCCACGACCCCGTACTGCTTCGCGAACTCCGCGACATTTATCTCATTCCTGTGGACGTCGAGCCAGTCCTGTATCTTCACCATGAGCGCGTCGTCGCTGTATGCCTCGAGCTGCCCCACCCGCAGCATGAGCTCGTCGTCCTTCGCCTTCGACTCTATGAGCTCCTTGCTGAGCCTGTTGTTGGAGGCCTCGAGGCTCTCTACACGCTTCCTCATCTCCTCCTTGTCGCGCAGGGAAGAGTCATATTTCGCGAACATGTCCTTGTAGTCGGAACTCGCGAACTCGACGATTCCCGCGAGCGACGACTGCAGCGTCTGGTAGAGGTATTTCTCGTCAATCTGGTACGCGCCGGCAATAAGCGTCAGCACGTTTAGGACGTGGCGCAGGACGTCGATGCGCCTCTTCCTCGGGCTCATCCCGGGAATGAGCGTGTATACAACCTCGATGGCGTCGGGCCGCAGGTAGATGGTCGAGAAAAGGTAGGGATTCCTGCGTATGTCGCGGCTCTCGACATTGAGCAGCGCGGCGTAGTCCGCCTCCTGCGCGACCTCGAGGAAGCTCAGCGAGGAGAGGCTGTCGATTATCTCGCGCAGCTCCTTCGCGCGCGTGCCGAAGAGCTTGAAGCCCTCGACCGCCGGGGCCTCCAGCTTCTCCTCCTCCTGCGCGGCCGGCTTCGGCGCCGCCGCTGGCTGCTTCGCCGGCACCGTCGGCAATTTTGCGTCAACCATAAACATCACCGTTTCTCCTTGGCCTTTCTTGCCATCCACCCGCTGAGCGCCTTCTCCTCAATCTTGGGGTAGTAGACACCGAACGGCAGCAGCATTATCAGAAGCCCGCCCACGAGCCCCACGAGCAGTCCGAGCACGAGCGTGCTCGTGCTGAACGTCGTTATCATCAGGAACGCGAATCCCAGGATTGCGCACCACATCAGGTATTTCTCGAAGCGCCCGCGCTTCCCGAGCGCCGCATTCACGTCCTCCTCGCACACGACGAGGCGGTTGCCCTGCAGCCAGCCGAAGCGCCCCTTTATCCTCCTGATTAGCTCTATCACCGGGTCGTCCGCCACGGGCAGGCCGTCCCTCTCGCGCCTGCACACTAGGCAGACGGACTTCCGCTTCGGCGCCTTCGCCGCCGCCTTCACCGCTTTCTTCGCCATAAGCATCAATCCGAGAACACTACTTCCTGTATCCTGCTCTCGTCAAGCCCCGCCTTCTTCAGGTCCACGCGCGAGAACACGTTTATGAGCGCGGGGTCGTCCGCGCCTGCCTGCTTGAGGAAGGCATAGAGCCTCTCGCGCGGTATGCCGAACCTCTCCACCGCCACCGCGAACGATATTATGTCCACGTGCTTGCTCTTCTGGTCGAAGAGCGCCATCATCTCCTCGAGCTGCGTGTCGCTCAAACCGAGGTCCTTGAGCTTGAGCCTGAGCAACTGCTTATCGAACTGGAAGGACTGCGCCATAAAGAACACCCGCTAGACGGTTCCCCCGCCACGCGTGAAGTCCAAGCGCGTGAATATCTCTATTATGAGCGCGTCGTCAATCCCGATGCTTTTCAGGAAGGCAGTGGTGTTCGGCCGCGCGACGTTGTTGTCCTCGAGGTAGTTTACGAAGTTGAGCACGTCCATGGTCTTATTGCCCTTCTCGAACTGCCCTATCATGTCGTTTACGACCGTGTCCTCGAGGCCGAACTCGACGAGCCTGTTGCGCAGCTCGCCCCTCTCGAACGGGAAGGCATGCACCGCGCCCTCCGCCGCGAGCGCCTGCTCGGAGAGCACGGAGCCGATGTCAAGGTGATATTCCTCCAGCGGCTCCTCGCCGTGCACGCGCTCCAGCAGGAACGTCTCGGGGAATTCGGTGGTGGTCTGGAACGCCATGTTCACCGCGCACTGCCCCACTCCGAACTTAGATATCTCCTCGCGCATGTAGTTGCTGAAGCCGAGCGAGCCCTGTATGTAGTCCAGGAACTTCTCGAACTTCACGCGCAGTATGAACGTCGTCCCGACGTTGGAGAAGATGGCCTCGTTTATGTCCGTGGGGTTCTGCGATGCGACTATGAGGCCGAACTGATACTTCCTTCCTTCCCTCACAATCATGATTGCGTCGGACCTCTCGTCCGCCGCTATCTTCCACGCCTCGTCCAGAACCACGAGCACCTTCAGCCCCTTCGTGGTCGCCCACCCGACCGCCCTCATCCTTTCCTTCAGGAACTGCAGGAAGAACAGGCCGGCGAGACCTCTCATCACCTCATCCGGCAGGCCGCTCATGTCTATGTCCACCAGGCCGACGTCCGTCAGCTCCTCCAGCTTCACGGTCGATTGCTGCGCGAAGAAATCGTTGCCCGGCCTCGTGAACTGCTTCAGCCTGTAAATTGAATTTTCGAGCTCCGCGGGGAACTCGTATGTTCCTTTCCGCAGCCTCTCCTCCAGAATCGCCACCACTTCCTTGAGCGTGGGCGGCTTCAGCTCCTTGCCCGCCTTGTCCTTCGCCGCGGCGATTTCCGGGGTGTAGCCCGCGTTTATGTAGGCCTGCTCAATCGCCTGCTCCGTGAGCCGCTTCTGCTCGGCGTAGTTGCCTATGTCCGTGAGGATTTCCAGCGCGCGGATAATCTGCTTCACGCGGTCTATGGGCCTCATGCCTCCCAGGTCGAGCAGGTTCACGTAGTCGCCCTTCCCCAGCGAGATGATGCGGCCTCCGGTCTGCTTGACCCACGCCTTGTACTCGCCAGCCCAGTCTATTATGATGGCGTTGCTGCCCCACACGAACGCCGCGCGCGACAGGAACGTCTTCACGAAATAGGACTTTCCCGCGCCCGTTATGCCGACGATGCAGATGTGCGGGTTTGTGAGGTGCATGAAGGACCAGTGGAACGGCACGTGGAACATCTTGGTCTTGCCCACGTAGATGGAGTTCGCGGGGTCGAGCGTTATGAACTCTGCCGGAGGCTCGGGAGGCCTCACGAACAGCGGCCGTTTCGACAGTTCCTTGCTCGTTATGTTTTGCGCCTTGAACTCTCCCATGCAACCACACCTACATGCTCGCCACGAACTCCTTCGGGTCCGGCGGTATCCACGTTTCCCAGCGGAAGCACCTCTTCATGTCCTCGCCATTCACGGCCTTTATCTCCACGTTGAGCGCGTTCGCCACCGTAGAGCGGATTTCGCCGACCTGCCTCTTCGCCGCCGCCACCGCCGCGTCTTCGCTCACCCCGATGCCCGTCGTCCCCACGTACATCACTGCGCCCATGGGCTTCTCGCCCGCCGTCAGCTTGTAGAGCAGTCCGTCGAGCCGGGCTTTCTCCTTCTCCCACTTGTCAATCACGAGCGCGTCGGGCTGCGGCTTCTCCTTCTCCTTACCCAGCTTGATTGTCGCCGCGTAGCGCTGCGTTTCGATGTTCTCGCGGTATTTGGCGATGTCCTCGAGATAGGCGATGAGCGAGAACTTCATCGGGAACTTTATTCCGGCGAGGGCGCGCTCCCACAGCTCCATGTATGCAGTCGTCGCCGCCTCCTCCGTCTCGGATGTCGCGGCCTCGTAGAACTTCGCCTTCATGAATATCGTCGCCTCGTAGATTCCGCCCACGTTCTTCAGCACCACGTCCTGCGAGGGCGGCACCTTGTAGCCGTTGCCCATTATCTCGGTGACGCGGAGGTTTTTGGTGATGAGCGGCATCACCGTGTAGCCAGCCACGAATGATGCGTAGGTGGCGAAGAGGCCCAGCGCGCCGATTGCGAAGAGCACGGTCATGGTCAGGCCGCCCAGCGCCGCGCCCCCCGTCATGAAGAGCACGGCTAGCGTGAACATGTTAAGCCCAAGCGCCGCAAATGCCGTGTTCCTCTCGCTCAGCTCCATCGCTCACAGCTCCTTTATCCCCGGCGGGATTGAATATGACCAGTCGAAGCACCGCTTCATCTCCTCTCCGCTGAGCGGCACGACCTCCACGTTGAGCGCCGTGCCAATCGTGGTCCTGACCTCGTTTGCCTGCTGCCTCGCGGCAGCGATGGCCCCATCCTTGGTCGTGCCCTTCGCAGTGGCCTGCACGAACGTGATTATCGCGGAGGGCTTGTCTCCCACGCCGAGCTTCGCGGCTATGTTGTCCCACATTGCTATCTCACGCTCATACCTGTCTATGTGCATCTGGTTCGGGTTGGCGGAGTCCCTCTCCTTCCCCACCTCCATCTGCGCGCCCGCCTTCCGCGTCTCTATAGCTTCCTTGTATTTGGAGAGGTCCTTCATGTACAGGAGGACGGAGTACTTGGTCACGCTCTTCAGCCCGGAGATGGAGCGCTCCCATAGGTCCATGAACGAGTACTTCTCGTCGTCGCTCATGCTCGTCGTCGTCTTGAACATCTTGACCGCGAGGAAGATGGTCGCGTAGTACGCTCCGCCACTGCTCTTCACGACGGCGTCATCCGTGGGCGGTATGTCGTAGAGCGCCTCGCCGGTGTCTATCGTCCTCTGCCCCTTCGTGAAATACGGTATCATCCAGTAGCCCCACTTGTAGGCTATGAACGAGAGCGGCGAGGCGATGAGCGC
>CAIXRF010000043.1 GCA_903921825.1 uncultured Microcaldota archaeon
CCCGCGGCGTTGATTGCGGTATTCACCCACTCGCGGTTCGACTTCCTGGGACCCGCGGTGAGTGCGACCGGTGCGGAAATGTGGGCGGCATATTCATTGAGCAGCCGGACGAGCGCCTCCTTCACTTCGGGCCCCGCTTTGAAGGATGCGAGGAACTCCACGGAGTCTATGAAGACCGCGGGCTTGCCGCCCAGCTCCGCTGCAAAGCAGTAGGCCCTGCCGACCGGCACGGGCTTCGCGTCTGGCGCGCTTTTCCAGTAGAAGTTCAGCACCTCTGTCCCCGGGTCCCTTACCCACCCGAAGTTCGCATAGAAGTTGCAGCCGGAGTATTCGCCCGTGTTAGGCGGCGCTGTGCAGTCGCCGGAATACCTGCCCCCGAAAATGTCGCCAAGGCCCCTTTCCCAGCTCTTCACAACCAGTATCCCAGTGCTGGGAATCGCCTTTCCAACAATCGAGGAATCCTTCGAAACCAGCTCCTGGTATGCGGCGAAGAGCATCCGCCTTCCCGGTGAGGCGACTCCGTGGAAGTCCGGGTCGCCCATATACTCTGAGATGAGCTCTAGGAGCTCGTGGCTGGAAACGGCATCGCGCGCGTCCTTCCCTACAATCCTTTCTTTATAATACACTCTTGCAAAGCCTGCCTCCACCTCGTTCATGATCGCCCCATAGGCGAACATCGCCTGCTTGTAGGCATCGGGGTTCTGCTTCCTCAATGTCGCCAGATCCTTCTCAATCTCCTTCAGCTCCCTTGCAAAGTCCCTCAGGCCCGCAAATCCGCTTTCCTCGGGGTTGTGCTTCCCCCATGTACGCTCCAGCTTCGCTTTCAGTCCCTTGCCGACACTTGCGTGCAGGGCATCGAACTGCTCCTTGATTGAAACCTTGTTGCGCTCCTTCGCCGGCGCGAATATGACGCCGATCATCTCATTGCAATCGGCGATTATCTTTCCGAGCTCTCCACTTCCCAGCTCCTTTGTCTCCTCCTCCGAGAGGAGGTTGTAGGTTGCGGAGTAGGGGGCGTGGAATTTGGGTAGTTTTGCGCCTATCTCCGCGAAATCCGCCGCCCTCTTTTCTTCGATGTACTTCCTGAAGTCCCTGTTCGTGAGCAGGTCCTCGTTCCCCTTGAAGCGCTCCCTGTTCTCCCAGGCGAGCCTGAGGAGCTCTATTCCACCGTAGGCCTCAATGGAAGTAGGAAGGCCCGGGAGGTTTCCAAAGTACGCGTTCACCTCGCGCAGGAGCATCTGGTCAACCCTGCCCCTCTCCCCTGAAAGCAAGGTCTCAAAGCTGTCCTTGTCCCCAAGGAAGTTTGAGGCGAACTCCAAGTAAACAATGGAGCCGCCGGTCTTCTGAATGAGCGCATCCAGCCGCCCGAAAGCCGTTTTGTCAACAAAACCAAAACCCTTCCCCTCAGCCTCCAAAATGCGTTTGATGGTGTTGTCCCAAAGGCCGGCTTCAAACTTCACCGTCTTGAAATCCTCCCCCAACTGCTCAAGGCGGAGCCGCTTGACTATGCTAAAGGAAAGCTCGCCCTCGTGCAGGCCGCGCTCTGTTGAAAAGCGCAGAACCCGGTCAAGCAAGGGAAGAAACTCCTCGAAGCCCGCAACCTTGGAATTAGCCTTAAACCATCTGAGAAATGCCGGCTCTGTGAGCTCCCCGATTGCTCCGGTTTCGCATATCTGCCTGAAGTAGGCATCTGCAACCTTCCAAGTGGCGGACTTTATGGATTCTGCTGCCCCAAGGACCCTGGGGTCCGTGAGCTTCCCAATCGCTCCGGGTTTGAATAGCGCGGTGAAGTAAGCTCCCGCAACCTCTCTACCGAGGGGCTTGACGAATTCTGCAGTCCCGAGGACCCTGTCGTCCGTGACCACCGCGGCTCCATTGTGCCACCACATCGCGTCCAGACATGCGAAGGCACCATTGTCGCCTATGGCTTTCATGTAGTTGATGACTTTCTCGCTTGTGAGCGCCTCAACCGCTTCTTTTGTTATGGGCTCCTGTAGCGCACTTCCAGAAACATATGGCCAGAATGCGCGCAAGTATGCGGAGACTGTATATTCCGAGCTTGATTCGAGGAAGCTGAGGACCCTCTCCGATGCGAGCTCCGCGGCTCCGGTCTCGCAAATGAGGTTCAGGTATCTTTCGGAATTTGAATTCCGGATATCATTGTCCATGGAACCTAGGAGCCTGAAGAAGCGGTCGGACGTGAACGTTTCGACCGCCTTCGTCTTTCCAAGCGCAGCGAAGTACCGCCCAGGCAGCACGTACGTCATTTCATTTATGGCTTTGGCCCTGCGCATGACCATCGGGTCCGTGAGCTCGGCGACCGCCCCGGG
>CAIXRF010000044.1 GCA_903921825.1 uncultured Microcaldota archaeon
CAACGAGGGCTGGTACACTTACACGTGGGGGCTCGAGCTGTCGAGGGCGAAGAGGATACTTGATGAGCGCTCTGCGACGGAAAAGGCTGCAGTCCAGGCCAGGCTGGCGGATGTCGGGGAGTATTATGCGTGCCCGCGCTGCTTTGAGAGGACCAAGGCAAGGCTGAAGTTCGAGCAGGCGGTTGAGGCTGAGTTCAAGTGCCCTGAGTGCCTAGGGATGCTGCACTATGTCGACGCGAAGAAGTAGCGCTGTTGACACTGCCCTTGTCCTGAGAAAATTAAAGGTCCCAGAGGACGTGCGGCTCCATTCTGAGAATGTGAAGGAGATAGCACTCGCGGTTGCAAGAAGGGCCGCCGCGAGAGGAAAAGGCGTCGACTTGAAGCTTGTTGAGGCTGGAGCATTGCTTCATGACGTTGGGAGGGCTGCTACACACGGCCCGGCACATTGCAGTGAAGGGGCTGGGATGCTTAGAAAAGAAGACGTGCCGGAGAAGGTTGCGCGGTTTGCTGAAACGCATTTTCTCGGAGGGCTGACTGCAAAGGAGGCAGGGGCTTTGGGGCTGCCCGCTAGGGAGATGATTCCACTCACTGTCGAAGAGAAGATTGTGTGCTATGCGGACAAAATTTGCGATGCGGGGAAACTTCGGAGGATACGCCGATATGCCGGCGGGAATAGCACTGCCTACGAGCGGATTTTAAAGCTCATGCGAGAAGTTGAAGGCATGGCTGGCGGGAGGCTGGAGACGGTCCAGGACTTCGATGCGATGGTTGCCGTCGAGAAGGACGGGAAATACCTTGTTCTACTGCGGAAGTCGCCGAAAATCTGGGAGTTCCCTGGCGGGGCGATTGAATGGGGAGAATCACCGCAGCAGGCTGCGCGCAGGGAATGCGAGGAGGAATGCGGGCTGAAGGTTGCGGTGGGGAAGTTGCTCGGGACGACGAGCGCGGTCTATGAGAAGGGTGGGAAGCTGAAGCACGCTGTCTATATCGTTTTTTCCGGGAAAGCAGTTGGCGGGAAGCTGAGGCTGAGCAGGGAGCATGCCTCGGCAAGGTGGGTTGGGAAGAAGGAGCTTCCCAAGCTGAGCCTCGGATTCAACGCTAGGCCTGTCGTCGAGTTTTTAAAGAAGTAAGACGAAACTATTGCCTGCAGCGGGGTAGGGTAGCTTGGAGTGCCCGCTGGGCTCATAACCCAGAGATCCGTGGTTCAAATCCACGCCCCGCTATGCTTCTTTCCAGCCTTCCATGAAAAGTTATTAAAGGCGCCCATGCAACAGGTTAAGCGGTGCTGCCATGGTTGAACGCGTTCCGACTGGAATACCAGAATTAGATGATATGCTGGCTGGGGGAATCCCTGACAAAAGCTCCGTGCTAGTGAAGGGGCCGCCGGGCAGCTTCAAGACCATACTCTGCTTGCAGTACCTTTACAGCGCTGCGAAGAGCAAGAAGGAGCCGGGGCTTTACGTGACGTTCAACCAGAGCATAGACGGCGTCCTGAAGCAGGCCGCGGAATTCGGATGGAACTTCAAGGGGCTGCCGGTCCAGTTCGTTGCCTTTGACACTTCTAAGGATTTTGATGTTGAACCGAACGTTGTCATGAAGATAAAGGAGTCGGGAGCGAAGAGGCTTGTGATCGACTCCCTCTCGTCATATCTGAGCAGGCTTCCAGTGGCAAGGGAGGACTTTGAGGCAGACCAGCTTTATGACACATTGAAGAGGATTCCGGGCCTCGCCATTTCTGAGGATATGCTTGTGAGGGCGCTGACAACGCGGCTGCTGAGGAGGATAGCGGGCGCGCAAACGACTTCGATGTTCATCTATGAGGACCTGACGCTCGAGAATGTCAGGCAGACCTGCGAGTATCTGATGGATGGCGTTATCAGGCTTAACCGGGTGGAGTCCATCGGCAAAAGGACGATAACTGTTGAGAAGATGAGGTATACGAAGCATGATTTCCTCCCAAGGAACAATATGCTGACTGAGAGTGGGCTCAAGATTGAGAAATAGGATATTTCCGCAGC
>CAIXRF010000045.1 GCA_903921825.1 uncultured Microcaldota archaeon
GGGCCTGCGATTGACTATTTCAAGCGGCTTGCCGGGGAGGCGAGGAACAAATTGGTGCTCGTGGGCTACCAGGCTGAGGGGACGCTCGGGAGGAAGCTGCTCGAGGGCGAGAAGGAGGTAGGGTTCGGCGAGGAGCTTGTGCGCGTGAAGATGGACGTGGAAAATGTATCGTTCTCAGCGCACGCGGACCATTCGCAGCTTGTTGAGTTCGCGAGGAGCGTGAAGGGCCTGAGGAAAGTGTTCATAATCCATGGGGAGGGGACGAAGCCGAAGGAGCTTGCGGAAGACCTTGAGAGGGATTATGAGGTCATTATCCCCAAGAACGGGGAGACCTTCGATTTCTAGGCGCTCGGCACCTAAGCGCCCCCCAATTGGGCATCTCTACAAAGCCACGGGAAGCTGCCCTTTTTATATTGCCTTCAACATAGCCCATGCCGGTGCAAATGGCTCAGGAAACGGCTTCAAAGGAAAAGCTTTCCAGCCCGAGGGTCCGCCAAACACGTTCTTACACGGAAGAGGGCGCAGCGGGCGGAGACAGTTACTCTGAGAAATTCAGGAAGGCGGTCGAGCTGTTTGACGCAGGCGACCAGAAGGGCGCGGAGCCAATCTTCTCATCGCTCGCAGAAGGCGGATACTACCTCTCGGAGTGCTGCCGATACCTCGGGCTCATCGCGATGAGGCGCGGGGACCTGCAGAAAGCTGGAACCCTGCTCGAGCGCTCCCTAGACGCTGACCCAAACAATTCCTGGACCGTGCTTGCGCAGGCGCAGCTCCTGGCGCTCGACGAGGACTTCCTCGGCGCGGCCGAGAAGGGCATGAAGGCAGCCGCGATGAACCCGGATGAACCGGCCTTCGACCAGGCGGTCGGCGGCTTCTACATCGGGCTCAATGCGCCGAAGAAGGCGCTGCAGTTCCTGGACTCCGCCGCAAAGAAGGCGAAAGGGAAAAAGCAGTCCGCTGAGCTGTTCATCCTGCTGGGCAGGACGCACCTTTCGCTCGGCAACGATCTTGAGGCGGCCCGGGCGTTCTACACCGCGCTTTCAATCGATGAGGGGAACAGCGAGGCCGGGCGGGCGATTGAAGGGATGCGCAAGAAGTACGAAAAGGCGTTCAGTGAAGAGGACGCGAGGCTTCACCCGGAAGCGGCCAAGCTCATAGAGCAGGCGAACCAGCAGTTCCAGAGCCAGGATTACGATAAGGCGAAGGGTTTGCTCGAAGAGGCGCTCCGCTTTGCGCCGGGCGCATACTACGCGCACTGGCTGCTCGGGGTGGCTCACAACCTGACGGGCAGCAGCGAGAAGGCGAAGGCCGAGTTCGAGCGCACTGTTGAGTGCTTCCCGGAGCATTACATCGGCTACAACAACCTGGGCCTCGTCGCGTTCCAGAAGGGGGAAAACGAAAAGGCCCTTGATTATTACGGCGAGGCGATCAAGCGGTACCCATTCGATGCGATAGTCTTCCACAACCGCGCGCTCACCCTGATGAGGCTGAAGCGCCGCGAGGAGGCGCTTGACGACTTCAATGCCGCCATTGCGCTCAAGCCCGACGACCAGACCCTCAGCATAGTCTGCACGAACAAGGCGGACGCCCTCATGTCGCTTGAGCGCAGGGAGGAAGCTGAGGAGAGCCTAAAGCGCGCCATGAAGCTGGATCCCGCAAACAAGCGCGCGCGGGAGCTGCTCTCAGACCTTCAAAGCTCGCTCATAACCGGGTTCAAAGACGTCGTGGGCATGGAGAAGCTCAAGGAAACACTGATGGAGCACATAATATTCCCGCTCCGCAGGAAGGACCTGTCGGCAAAATACGGGCTTACGGCTGGAGGGGGCATTCTGCTCTATGGGCCGCCCGGGTGCGGCAAGACCTACATCGTCTCAGCGCTCGCAAAGGAGGCGAAGGTCAACTTCGTGGATGTGCGGGTCTCCGACATAATCGGGACCGTTTCGGGAGACCCGGTGCAGAACATACACAGCACGTTCGATGAGGCGATAGCCAAGGCGCCAGTCATACTTTTTGTGGACGAGATTGATGCGCTCGGCGGCGCAAGAGAGGGCGGGATATCCGAGTATGGCAGGAGGCTCGTCAACCAGTTCCTGCTCGAGATGGATGAGGCACAGAAGGTGAAGGACGTGCTTGTCATCGGCGCGACGAATGCGCCCTGGGACGTTGACACGGCGCTCAAGAGGGCGGGCAGGTTCGGGAAGGCGATTTACGTTCCTCCGCCGGACTCTGATACGAGGAAGGCGATGTTCAGGCACTACATAGGCGACAGGCCCCGGGACGCGAACATAGACTTCGGCGAGCTCGCGGAGGGTTCGGACGGGTTCTCATCCGCGGAGATAAAGGCGAGATGCGACGAGGCTGCGACCTACCCCTGGAAGGAGGCGATGAAGACGGGCGTCGAGCGCCCCATCGCGATGAAAGACATGCGCACCGCAGTTTCTAGGAAGGCGACCGCGATAAAGGAGTGGTTCACGAAGATACGCAAGCACATGGAAGAGCCCGGCGCAGAGGAGTTCTATGTGGACCTCTTTGACGACCTTAAGAAATACGCAGGCATCGGGCTCTTCGCAAAGCCCACCGCCACATTCGCGGACGTCGCGGGAATGGACGACGTCAAGGCAACGATAAGGGCGAAGATAATCGAGCCCATCAAGAACCCAAAGCTGTACAAGAGATACGGGGTGAAGGCGGGCGGAGGCATCCTGCTTTACGGCCCGCCCGGGTGCGGGAAGACTTTCATAATGAATGCGGCTGCGGGCGAGGGCGGCATTTCGTTCGTGACCGCCAAGATCAGCGATGTCGTCTCCAAGTGGGTCGGCGAGAGTGAGCAGAACATCCACAACATATTCGAGACCGCGCGCAAGAACGCGCCCTGCATACTGTTCTTCGACGAGATCGACGCGATCGCTGCCTCCAGGGAAGGGGAGTCATCCGAGTCAGCGAAGAGGCTCGTCAACCAGCTCCTCACCGAGATCGACGGGGTCGGCTCGGGCACCGAGGGCGTGCTGGTTGTTGGAGCGACGAACATCCCCTGGAAGGTTGATGTCGCACTCCGCCGCTCCGGGCGGCTTGGAGACGCAATCTACATCCCGCCACCTGACGCAGCGTCACGGGAAGCGCTGTTCAAGATCCACACGAAGGGAAAGCCCTTGGCCAAGGATGTGGACTTCAAGAAGCTTGCAGAGATATCCGGCGCATATTCATCAGCTGACATAAAGGACATCTGCGACAAGGCGATATCCGCCGCCCTGGCGTACGCCATGGAAACAGGGCAGGAGAGGGAGATCGGGATGGCGGACCTGTCCAAGGCCATCACGCAGAAGGTGCCGACCATGTCGCAGTGGTATGCGCTTGCTGATAAGGAGATAGGCGCGCTGCCGGACAAGGAGATGTTCATCGACATCATGAAGGACATGAAGACCGCGGGCAAGTTCGGAGTAATGAAGAAGAAGGAGCTGAGCTTCGCAGACGTTGCGGGAATGGAGCAGGTGAAGAAGAAGATAAAGGCGAAGATACTGAGCCCGCTGAAGAACCCTGAGCTTGCAAAGAGGTATGGGATAAAGGCAGGCGGCGGAATCCTGCTCTACGGCCCGCCCGGGTGCGGCAAGACGTTCATAATGAAGGCGGCTGCCGGGGAGGGGGGCGTTTCCTTCGTGACCGCGAAGCTGAGCGACGTCCTATCCAAGTACATTGGGGAGGCGGAGGACAACATCCACAACCTTTTCGAAACCGCACGGAGGAACGCGCCCTGCATACTGTTCTTCGACGAGATCGACGCCATCGGCACCTCCAGGGAAGGGCAGGCGTCCGAGTCCACGAAGAACA
>CAIXRF010000046.1 GCA_903921825.1 uncultured Microcaldota archaeon
GCCCGCGCATTTCCATAATAATCGTAAACTGGAACGGGAGGCGCTTCCTGAAACAATGCCTCGATGCTCTAAACGCCCAGTCATTCAAGGACTTCGAAGTCATCTTCGTGGACAACGGCTCAACGGACGACAGCGTGCAGTTCATCAGGAAGAACTACCCGAAAGTAAACATCATCCAGAACAGCTCCAACTTCGGCTTCGCGGAGGGCAACAACGTCGGAATAAGGGCGGCGAAAGGCGAATACATAGTCATGCTCAACAACGACACCAAGGTGGACAAGGACTTCCTGCGCGAACTCGTTGGCTGCATCGAGTCCGCAAAGGGCAAAGTCGGCTGCGTCGCATCAAAAATGCTTTACTACTCCAACCCTGGGAAAATCAACGCGGCGGGAATGTTTGCCCTCAAGGACGGCTCGGGCAGGGACAGGGGCGTCAACGAGCCGGACTCCGCGGAATGGAACAGAGAGGAAGAGGTCTTCGGCGCATGCGCGGGTGCGGCCCTTTATAGCCGCAAGGCCCTGGCGGACGTCGCGCTTGGGGGCGAATATATGGACTCGTCCTTCTTCGCCTATTTCGAGGACGTGGATCTCGCGTACAGGCTGAGGCTCCGCGGCTGGAAGACGGTCTACTGCCCGAAGGCGCTGGTCCTCCACCATGGCAGGGGAACAAGCAGGAAAATCCCCTACTTCAACACCTATTACGGGCACGCGAACAGGCTGAAGGTCATAATCAAGGACATGCCGGCGGGGCTCCTGCTCCGCTTTCTCCCATGGATCCTGCTGCGGCAGTTCCTCGAGTTCACCTACTGCACTTTCATCCAGGTCTCCCTTGCGCCGGTAAAGGCGAGGCTCAAGGTCGTATCCGAGCTGCCATCGCTTCTCAGGAAGCGCGGGCTGGTGCAGTCGCGGAAGACGGTTTCCGGCCGGGAATTCGGGGCGTTCTTCCGTCCCACCCCCATTGCAAAAATCATCTCGGACCGCTTCATCAGCAAAGCTGATTAAAATTGTGCGCCAAATAATGGCTTGTGCGTGTGGCTATGCGAGCATCAATAATAGTCGTGAACTGGAACGGAAAGGACCTCCTAACGGAGTGCCTGGACTCGATCTATTCACAGCCCTCGCGCGACTTTGAGGTCATAATAGTTGACAATGCGAGCACGGACGGCAGCGCCGAATTCGTGAAGAAAAGCTACCCTCTCGTGCGCATAATCCAGAACCGGGAGAATGTCGGCTTCGCGCGCGCGAACAACCTCGGGGCGAAGGCAGCGGAGGGCGACTACCTCGTCCTGCTGAACTATGATACGGCAGTCGAGAAGGGCTGGCTTGGCGCCCTCCTCAAGCCAATGGAGCAGGACCCGACAATCGGCTGCACGAGCTCGAAGGTACTCTTCTACGACAAGAGGGACCTCATCAACAGCGCGGGCACCTTCCTCTCCTTCCTCGGGGTGAGCGGCTCGCTCGGCGACGCCGTCCCAAGGACCTCATTCATGCACCCGTTCGAGCTTTTCGCCCCGACCGGCGCCTCGTTCGCGGTCCGCAGGAAGCTCTACGCGGAGATAGGCGGGTTCGACGAATCCTATTTCATGTATGATGAGGATGTCGACCTGGGGTGGCGCATCTGGAACGCCGGCTTCCGCGTTGTCTTCATCCCCGGCTCGATAGCCTACCACAAGTACTCGCCGCTCCAGAAGCCCTACAAATACTACTACATTCTGAGGAACAAGTTCTGGACCATCTGGAAGAACGCGAGGGCGCGCGACCTGCTCTGGCTGCTCCCGCTCTCCTTCATCTCCTCCCTCTCAATCGCCCTGCTCTTCATCCCATTCCTCAAATTCCAGAATGCAATAAGCGCCTTCAGGGGCATAATCGACGCCTTCAAGCATCTCCCGAAGCGCAGC
>CAIXRF010000047.1 GCA_903921825.1 uncultured Microcaldota archaeon
GCCACATCACCGGATTCAGCCATGGAATCTACCTGACCAGCACTGCAACCAGCAACACCTTCTCCGGGAACGTCGTATCCGGCAACGACGATGATTTCTATTGCTCTAGCTCGAATTCAAACACCGATGGCGGCAACACCTGCGACTACCAGGACGGCTGTGGAAGCTGGTTATACACCTGCCCGCCTGCTACGCCGACTCCCACTCCGACGCCAAGCCCGACTCCTCCCGGCGGCACGACCATAACGTCCTGCCCATATCCGATAAGCTCGCCCGGCACATACGTCCTTACCGCAGACCTCCCGGTGTATTCCAGTGGCGACTGCATAACCATCACCGCAAACGATGTGACGCTGGACTGCCAGGGCAACAGCATAACCGGAACCGGTTCATACAATGGGATTCTCCTGAACACCGTGACCGGCATCACGGTGGAGAGATGCAACGTGGTGCATTGGGGCTCGGGCATATCCCTGGGGTCGCAATATGCATCTCCGACCAATAATGCCAACAGCAGCACGATAACGCATAACAACGTTTCGAGTTGCATTTCGGGGATATATCTCGACGGCTACAGCAATCTCAACACCATCTCGTACAACAACGTTGGCCCGAACAACATGTTCGGCATCGGCATGAACAATGACTATAGCAACCAGTTCATAGGCAACAACCTGAACGGCAATGTCGGCACCCCATCCTGGGGCGGCGTCATCCACTGCGGCGGAGGTTGCACTGGCAACACATTTACGGACAACACGGTCTGCGATTATTCCGACTTCCCGCCATGGGACATACATTGCGACGCCCACCAGACTGACGGCGGCGGAAACCTCTGCTACCACACGGACTGCGGCATCTCCTGCGGCTCCTGCGCCCCAGTATGACGCGCATCAACGAGGCGGCGGCCATCAAACTTTAAATAGCGCAGCCATAACCACTTCATGGCCAAAATCCAGCCGCAGCTCTCGCCTGCGAACGACCTGCTTATGAACAACGGCGCAGGCCTCTTCCTCGTGCTTCCCACCGTTCAGATTCGCAACATCCGCCACAAAGAGCACGAAATTGAAAATCCTTGCAAATACCACGGCCTTTTCTGGGGCACGCAGAAGCTCTTCGACTCCTGGTTCGCAACGCTGGACGGCACGCAGCTTTCCCCGGAAAGCCAGAAAGGCTTCTCAACCGACCTTGCCGTTGCCGAAAAAAGCTACGAGGTTGGCGGCAAGAAAATTACCGAAGAGGTTTTCCTGCCGGACGGCATCCCCGCGCTCGCAATCTCCTACTTCGGCGAGTTCAGCTCGCTGCAGTTCCAGCCGGAGCTCGACATCCGCGACAGGTATTCCTCGAAATGGAGCGACTACGCAAGCGAGTGCGCCGGCTCATCCTGCGTTTCCTCGTCCCAGGGATTCTTCGTGGCGATGGGCAGCGATGGCGAAGCGAAGAAGCTCAGCCAGTACCGCTACAAGTTCTACCCCCAGGACTACGAACGGAGCGACATTGCGGAGAGGTGGGCGCACTCGCCGGCAATCCTCACCGGGAAGAGGTTCTTTTTCGGCTTCGGCAAATCGCGCGAGGAGGCGCTCGCCAACATGGAGAGGATTCGCAGGAATCTTGAGGAAATGAAGCTCAGGAAGGCCGAGCGCCTGCGCTCCCTCTCCTCAAAACTCCACCTAAACACTCCGGACAGCGAATTGGCGGACGCCTTCAGCCTAGTGGTTGCGCAGTTCCTCTCCATGCAGAACGGTCCCGCGCTCCCTGCGAGCGGGGACAGATGGTTCGCCGGAGACAGGGGGTGGCTGCGGGACGCGATGGTTTCGCTCGAGGCATATTTCGAACTGGGCCTCTTCGAGAATGCGCGCGCCATCCTCGAGCTGTGGATGGCGAGCGGGAATATGAATGGCGAAGGGATATTCGCCGACCGGCTCGACCCTGCGCAGTGGCGGGGCTTTGACGGCACGCTCTGGCTGCTCCGAAGGTTCGGCGAATACTGCCTGCTTTCAAAAGACAAGCAGTTCCTCGCAACCCACTCCGAACTCGCCCGCTCCTCACTTGAGAATATAATAGACAAACGGCTCACGGAGCGCGGCTACCTCCGCTGCAAGCCATATGAGACCTGGATGGATACCAAGTTCACTCCACGCGAGGGCTTCCCCGTGGAGGTGCAGGCGCTCTTCATCTACGACTGCATGCTGCTTGCGAAGTTCTTCGACGGCAAGTTCGCCGCGAAGCTTCTGCGCAGCGCCTCGGACGCCTCGAACGCGCTCATCAACTTCAGGTGCAAGGCGAAGGCGGGCGATGCCGAGCTGAAATACCTTGCGGACCACCTCTCGCCTACCCTGGCCAGAAATTCCGCCATCACGCCCAACCAGCTCATTGCCTGCGAATGCGGAATCCTTGATAAGGAGACGGAGTCGGACGTCCTCGAGCTCTGTGCGGAGAAGCTCGCGGGCAAAGGGGTGCGCACTCTCGCGCCCGGGGAGCTCAGCTACTTCGACAAGCACGTCGGAGACGGCTCCTACCACCGGGGCTCGCAGTGGCCGTTCCTCAACATGTTCGCGGCGAAATGCGAGATGCGCAGGGGCAGGGCGCAGGAGGCGTTCAGTCTCTACATCCAGCCCCTCATCAGCGACATCCTAGCGAAGGACGTGGGCGGCGTTCCGGAACTCTACAACGGCGACGGCACGGACGCGCCCGTCCCGCATTACCAGGCGTGGAGCATGGCCTCCTTCATCGTGATGTGCAAGGAGTACGAAAGGGCGATGCTCGCCCCGGCCAAATAGACTTTAAAACTCCTCTCGGCATATCCAACCTAGTAATGCCGGGGTGGCAGAGCCAGGCATTGCGCCAGACTCGAGGGGCCCTTTTTCCTCCGGGAAAAAGCGCCCGCGGAAAGGGTCCTTGAAATCTGGTTACCCGTAAGGGTAGTATGGGTTCAAATCCCATCCCCGGCGCTTACTGCAAACTGCGGTGCGGAGCTTCATGGGCCGATATCTCAAACGAATGCTTTAAAATAGTCCCGCAGATATCATAGAGGTCGTCTTCTGAATCCTGTTTTAAGCAGGAGAGGTGGTTTGGTGGCTAAGGTGAAGGTCGCAGTAAACGGCTACGGCGTAATAGGGAAGAGGGCTGCGGACGCGGTCGCTAAGCAGGACGACATGGAGCTGCTCGGCGTCGTGAAGCAGCACCCGGACTATTCCGCGAAGGTCGCGGTCTTGAAAGGCTACAAAATCTACGTGCCGGACCAGGCTTCGATGGACGGGTTCAAGAAAGCGAGCGTCCCCGCCGCAGGCCTTGCAGAGGACCTGTTCAAGGCCGCCGACGTCATCCTTGACTGCACCCCCGGGAAGGTGGGCGTCACATACAAGCCGCTCTACCAGAAGCTCGGGAAGAAGGCAATATTCCAGGGAGGCGAGAAGAAGGATGTGGCAGAAGTCTCCTTCACCGCACAGTGCAACTATGACAAGGCGCGCGGGAAGCAGTTTGTGCGCGTCGTCTCGTGCAATACCACCGGCCTCTCGAGGACGCTGTGGGCAATCCACCAGGCGTTCGGGATTGCGAAGTCGTTCGTCGTGCTCCTGAGACGGGCCGCGGACCCCAACGACATCAAGACAGGGCCGATAAACGCGTTCATCCCGGAGCTGACGGTTCCGTCGCACCAGGGGCCCGACGTCCAGACAGTCATACCCGAAGTGCCCATCACAACGGTGGCGCTCAAGGCAAACTCTACGCTCATGCACCTGCATGTGGTCAATGCAACGCTCAAGAAGCCAGCCACGAAGGATGCGGTGATAAAGCTGTTTCAGGGCACGCCGAGGGTTAAGCTAATCTCCGGCGCGGACGGACTCCAGAGCACTGCGCAGATTATGGACTATGGCAGGGACACGGCCTCGCTGCGCGGCGGCCGCGACGACCTCATGAAGATTCTGGTCTGGGCGGACTCCATCACGGTGAAGGGCGACGAGCTCATCTACCTGATGGCGATACACAACGAGTCCGATGTCGTGCCCGAGACCATCGACGCAATCCGCGCGGTGATGAACGTCTGCGATGTGAAGACCTCGATGGCGAAGACGGACAAGGCGCTCCATATCGGCGAGGGCGAGTTTCCCGCCACTCTCCTTGTAGGGGAGAAGGGCAAGGAGACCGCCATGCTCTGCTAGGTGATTGTGATGGCCGACGCTTTCAAGACGATGAGGGACTTCGACTTCAAGGACAAGAAGGTGCTCATTCGCTGTGACTTCAACTCGCCGCTCGGCGAGAAGGGCGAGCCGCTTGAGTTCATGCGCATCCGCGTGTATAAGCCGACCTTCGCCGCGCTGAAGAATGCCGCGAAGGTTGTCGCCATCTCCCACCAGGGGAGGAAGGGGCAGGCGGACTGCGTGAGCCTGAAGAAGCACGCGGAGATACTCGGGCAGACGCTCGAGACGCAGAAGGTCGTTTTTTGCGACGATTTGACGGGCGCAAAGGCGATGAAGGCCATCGACGACCTGAAGCAGGGCGAGGTGCTCGTGCTGGAGAACACGAGGTTCCTTGACGAGGACAACGAGAACATGGAGCCGGAGAAGGGCGCGCAGAGCGCGCTCGTGAAGGCGCTAGCGCCCAAGTTCGACATCTTCATAAACGACGCCTTCTCCGTTTCGCACCGCTCCCAGCCCTCGGTCACGGGCTTCCCCATGGTGCTTCCTGCCTGCGCGGGCATGGTGGTGGAGAAGGAGATGGACGCGATGTACCGCGCGGTGGAGAAGGGGCGGAGGCCCTGCGTCTACGTGATTGGCGGCTCGAAGCTCAAGGAGGTAGTGAAGCTCGTTGATACGACGCTGTCGAAGAACACGGTGGACAAGATTCTCATAGGCGGCGCGGTCGCCTACGCCTTCCTCCACGTGCGCGGCCTCGTTCCCCGCGATGCCTGCTCCGCGATATCGGAGAAGGGCGAGGAGCTCGACAAGCTGCTCGATAAGATAAAGAAGATAGAGGCGGTGTTCAAGGACCGCATCGAGCTTCCGATTGACGTCGCAATCTCATACGGCGGACGCGAGGAGGTCCTCGCCACGGACAAGAAGCTTGGGAAATACCCTCCAGCAGACATTGGCGACAAGACCATTGCAGTCTATACTGAGGAGATAGAAAGAGCGCGCTCGGTCCTCTCCAAGGGGCCGATGGGCATGTATGAAAACCCAACGTTCCTCAAGGGGACGGTGAAAATACTCTTCGCCATGGAGCGCTCCAAGGCATACACGCTCATCGGGGGCGGGCACATGGGCAACATCGCCTTCGACCTAGGGGTGGCGGTTGACCACATCTCAACTGCGGGCGGCGCGGTCCTCGCATTCATGAGCGGCGAGAAGCTTCCTGGAATAGAAGTGCTTAAAGCGGGTGGGAAAAAGTCTGCATAAGAAGGTGATGAGATGGACAAGAATATGACGTATGGGCTGATTGCGATTGCACTGGTAGTCGTGATTGGCGCGGCATGGCTCATGATGGGCGGCAGCAAAGGCTCTCCCAACGCGACGCCGACCCCCGTGCCGCACTCGCCGACTCCAGCACCCGTGCACACGGGACTGCCTCCATCGCACAACAACTGCACAACCGTTGCGGACTGCCCGCCTGGCGCGGCGAGGTGCCTGAACGGGATATGCACGGCGCTTGATGAGCACGGCTGCATCCCGACCGCGGGTTTCGTATGGTGCGCGGAGAAGCACAGGTGCATACGCCCGACGCTGGAGAACTGCACCGGGCTTCCGACTTCCCCGACACCGGCCACCGGAGGCCTAGGGATTCCAAACCCAGCTTCGGTTTATTGCTCGGACATGAACTACACGCACGTTGGCGGAGACTGCATGTTCCCGCCCAACAACTGCGGTACGTCGCCTGGCGCTAATTGCATCAACGGAACCGTCACGCACTGCGAGGAGTGGGCGTTCTTCCGCGGGCAGTGCGGGAAGGAGTTCAGCTTCTGCGAGAAGAATGGCTTCAGGCTTGAGAACCGCACGGTGGACATGGGCACCTCTACTGCTGAATACGCGGTGTGCGTGTTCGGCGACGGCTCGGAGTGCCTTGAGCAGTCATACCTCGCAGGAACGTGCAGGCAGGGCCAGTGCCTTAGCTGGGACGAAAGAGTTGGCGGCTGCGTGGCCGGCGGCTGAAGCCCGCACGGCTTCAGCCCGCTCCGGCGCAAAATCAGGGCCGCACTGCGTGGGGGATCCCCACAGTGAGTTTCATTCGTGCACGTTTAGCGCTGCCCTGCCATTTACGTCAATCGCCATCGCGATGTCCAGTTTCGCGCTAATCTCCCAGGTGATGCGCCGTCCTCCGATGAAGCCCAGGAAGCCTGGCTGCGACAGCAGGCCCTTGTCATTCGGTATTGCGAAGCTGACCTTGTACCGGCTCTCGCCTGCCGGGTATTCCTTTTCGCCGTCCAGCCTGGCCTCGTTGGCGAAGAGCTCGCGCCGCTCCGTGCGCGACTGGGTGTGGCTGTGCCCCATTGCACCGTGCTCGCGGTACGTTTGGCTCACAAGCTCGTATGCGCAGATGCGTGCGTTAAGCCCCCTCGCACTCCTCGCCTTGTCGAGCCTGAGCACTACATCCGCATTCACCGTTTCGCCGAGCGCATAGGACGCCTTGTCCAGGACGATTTCGATGCGGCCTCCAGAAAATATGTTCTCGAACACCATACCACCCCACTGAGCCCGGAGCGCGAACAAACCCGCTCCGCTTGCTATTCCGCAAAAACAAATATAAAGCCGCTTCAGGCCAAAGGGCAGGAGGTGCTTTGTATGCAGATTAGGGCAAGCCACATACTCGTTTCCAGTGAAGATGAGGCGAAATTCATCCTCTCCGAGCTGAAGGCGGGGAAGGAGTTCTCCGAGCTTGCGCGCAAATACTCTTCCTGCCCGAGCGGGAAGAGCGGCGGCGACCTGGGCTTCTTTTCAAAGGGGCAGATGGTCAAGGAGTTCGAGGACGCAGCATTCTCCATGAAGCCGGGCGCAGTCTCCCAGCCGGTTAGGACGCAGTTCGGCTACCACATCATAAAAGTGACCGAAAAGAAGTGAGCTTACCCGTAGGGGAATTCGCCGACGTTCGCGGAGTTGCTGTATCCGTTCGACTCCCAGTAGCCCGGCTTGTCCACTGCGGAGACTTCGATGCGGTCAACCCACTTCGCCCACTTGTAGCCGTATTTGCTCTTTGCTACGACCTGGAACGGGAAGCCCCTCTCCGGGGGAAGCGTCACGTCGTTGATTCCGTAGGCGAGAAGGATGTTGTTGGCCTTCACGTAATCGATTGGCAGGCTCGTGGAGTAGCCATCAACCGCGTAGAAAATCACATACCTTGCCTCGGGCTTCGCGCCCGCCCTGTCAAGCAGGTCGCCCAGCCTTAAACCTGTCCATTTCGCCATGAATCCCCATCCTTCCACGCATGGCATGTAAGCGGCTTCCGAATATGCGGGGAACGCCAGGAGATCGTCGTATGTTAGATTCTGCGGCGTTTCCACGAGGCCTGCGACCTGCAGCCGGTAGGTGCTCCTGTTGATGTATTGCGTCCCATTGATTGCCCTGTTCCCCTGCTCGCTTATCGGCGTCAGGTTAATCCCCTGGAACTCGCGCGCCTCAACCCCGGGCAGTATGCTGGATGCTGCAACTTGCGGCCCGACTAATAGCCCCTCCGCAGGCATGGGCACGAGGCCCGTCAGCATCATCGCCCCCATGAGAAGGGAAACGGCGGCGAGCGCAGCCGCGAGATAGCCGAGCCAGCAGTGCGCCTTGGACATCCTCCCATGCCTCAACATCATGTAGACGAACAGGCTGAGCGCCAGCGTGAGCGTTGCAATCCCCACCAGCGCGTGGAGCGTGTGGAAGTCGAGCGGCGAAAGCTGCAGGTCGCCAGCGGTGGCATAGCCGATTAGGCCGAGCACTGCAAAAACGGCCATCGCCGTGCCAAGGCATCTGTGGAGCTGCTTTCCCCTCACTACGGCGAGCGCAATCGTCAGGACCGCAGCCATTGCGGAAGGAATCCAGTGCAGCTCCGAGAACACCATCAGGAGCACTCCCCTACTTTTTCCAGCAGCTGCGGAGTAATCACGTCGTAGCCAGCGCTGTTCGGGTGCGAATTGTCCGGCGCTGAAGCATAGCCAGGGTTGAGGTAGCCGTCATGGGTTGCGAGGCTGCCGTAGAGGTCAAGCACGCAGACGTGCGAATGGGTTGCGGAGAAGTTCTCCAGCCATGCATTGTACGCCACGTGGTTCTGCACAAGGCCCTCCGTGGTGTCCTGCTGCACCGCCGGCAGCGCATTGCCCACGACGAGCCTCTTGTGGTATTGGCCGACTATTACCTCGTAGGCATGCTCCACGTAGCCCTCGTTCCTCGCCAAGTCCTCGCCCGCAGTCTGGCTGAAGTCGACGAAGCAGAGCTTGAAGAACACCGCGTCCGCCGCAGCGCCGTCCTGCGCCATGAATGAATCCAGGCTTGAAGGCAGGTCCGGCGGGTCCTCAAGGTGCCTTGTCATGATGTAGATGCCGCCGTAGTCGCCGGAGAGGCCTCCGCTGTCGTCGTATTGCAAGCCTAGGTAGTTGCCCCAGTTCTCGGTCACCGACCTGCCGAGCATGAGGAGCGTAAGATTGCCGCCGGCGTGCGGCGTCGGCGACGCCATCCCCGCGGGAGTTTCCGTTGCCTCCGGAAATGGAGGCGGGGTCCCAATCTCCTCCTGTGTCGGAGAGGGAGTCGCATTCGGCGTGGCCGTATGCTCAGGCGTCGGGGACGCAGCCCCTCCTGTTCCCGTAACGCCGCACCCTGTGCATCCGAACAGCAGCACTAAAACAGCGAGAATCGCAATTGCGCCACGCATAGATTCGCCCCGGCCTGAATTGATTGCGCCACATTTTAATAATCATTCGGCATAACTACTCGCAACATGCCTCCGTAGCTCAGTGGTAGAGCGATCGCCTCGTAACCCTTTTTCGCTTCGCGAAAAAGCGTTAACGGAAAAGGGTGCGAAAGCGATAGGTCACGAGTTCAAATCTCGTCGGAGGCTTCCCCTTTTTGTTCAAGTTTCGCTGGCTTTAAGGCATGGCTCTAGTGGCAGGTGAGCCAGTTGCAGCTATCCTTGCTGCTGCAGAAGTTGTCCCCGCTATCGGTGTTTGATGAAGAGCCATCGCAGTAGAAATCCGAATTCGAATTGGCAGTCGCATTGTTGCCTGCGAAGATGTTGGTGTTGGAAGTTTGCAGACCGATGCCGGTTTGGCTGTTCGTGACAGTGTTGTCAGAGAACGTGCCGCTGTTGCAGTAGCTCAGGGCGACACCCTCTTGGAAGTTGCTTAGCGTACAGTTCCTAATCGTAATCCCATTCGCATAATTGGCCCAGATGCCAGAACCTTTGCCGCTTCCAGTGATGCTGTGGCCCTGGCAGTCAATTGTTGAGCCGCTTGTTGCGCTCCCGGCAAGGGTTATGCAGCCGCCGCCAGACGTAAGGTTGCTTTCGAGCCTGTAAGTGCCAGCCGCTTCAATCACTTGCGGGCATGAGTCAAGGACTGGCGGGGTCGGAGGGCAGGTTCCGGACTGCGTGATTCCGCACCCACCTTGCGTGTTGTATCTGTTGCTGCCCGTGTTATTGCTGCTGCTCTGGCAGCCGAAACCACTGGGCTCGTTGCAGGCGGTGTTGCCCGAAAGGATGTTGTTATTTGCATCTTCAAGGTAGATGCCGTAAACGCGGTTCGAGTTGGCGATGTTATTGGTTAGGGTGTTGTTATCGGCGTAGTGGACGTAGATGCCCTCCTCAAAACCGCTCACGTTGCAGTTCTCCACTGTTACGCCGCTGGCGCCGTAGTTCAGGTAGATACCACCGGAATAGCTAAACCCAGGCCCGGTGATGCTGTGGTCCTGGCAGTTGATGGTTGAGCCGCTGGCCCCCTGCGAGACGGTTATGCAACTGCCATACTGGTTTGAGTAGCTAAGGTTCGAATCAAGAGTGTAGCTTCCCGGTACGAGAAGGGTGCAGCCGCAGGTGCTTATCACCCAGCCCGGCGCGCACGCAGGCGGGAGAGGCGCTGAGCAGCCGGGGGCGCAGGAGACGCTGTTCGAGCAAACCCTATCCGTCCCTTCCGGCGTGCAGATGTTGTTGCCGCCGTCATTCTGGGGGTCGTCGCAGGCGATATTGGCATTCGTGCCGCCGCTCCAGCAGGCGGTGTTATTGGCTATGGTATTGTTATAGCTCCCGTATTGTATGCCGATTCCGACATTTCCATTCGAGTTGAGGCTGTTGCCGTTTAAGACGCTGTTATTGGACGAGTAGAGGTAAATACCATAATAATTCAAGTTGACGGTGTTGTCCCTGAGCGTATTGCTGTTGGAGTACTCGAGGTAGATGCCCTCATTGTTCAAATTGGCGCTATTGCCTTCGAGGCTATTGCCGTTGGAATAGACGAGCATGATGCCCGCCGAGCCCTCCGAGGTGACGTTGTTGCCAACTATATGGCAGCCGCTGGCCGAGGATAGAAGGATCTGGTAGCTAAAACCGCTGATGTCGCAGTTCTCCACGCTAACGTCATCCGTGCCGAACAGGTGGATGCCGCTGCCGCCCCACGAGCCGGTAATCGACAGGCCGCCGCAGTCCAGCGTGGAGCCGCTTGCGCCGGGCAGGATGGATATGCATTCGCTGGAGGCGGTGAGGTTGTTCCCAAGGGAGTAGGTGCCAGTGGAATTGATGTAGCAGCAGTCCGTGATGCTGGAGCTGCAGGGAGGCGGCATGCCGCAGCTGAGCCACAGCTCGCAGCCGGCCTGCGTGTCGCAGACATTGCCATAATCATTGTTAGGACCTGACTCGCTGCAGAAGAAGTCATTGTTAGTGTTGGTCGTGACGACATTGTCCGTGAAATTATTGTCGTTTGCCGACCCCAGCGAAATGCCATAGGAGTTGAAGCGGACGATGTTGTCCCTTACAGTGCCGTTGGTGAACCCGTATAAGCCCATTCCGTAGCCGTTAAGAGTGGCATTGTTTCCGATTATGCTGCTTCCATCCGAGGTGTATGAAACGATGCCATTGCTGAAATTGGCTACGTTGCAATTCCTGACTGTAACATCATTGGCGTTAATTACGATGCCCTGCCCATTCTCGCTTCCTGTGACGCTGTGGCCGTGGCAGTCAAGGGTTGCCCCGCTCGCCCCCGGATTGATGTCTATGCAATCGCCATAGTCTGTATAGTTCAAATCCGAGCCGAGCGTGTAGTCGCCAGGAACAGTCAGCACGCAGCCGCAGGAGCTCACCACCCAGTCGGGGGCGCATGCAGGCGGCTCGGGCGCCGGGCATCCGGAATTGCAGGTGATGCTGTCCGAGCAAACGGTTTCACCCTCAGGCGTGCAGATGTTGCCGCCGCCGTCCGCCTGTGCGGAATCGCAATCGATATTGTCTGAGTTCCAGCAAGCGGTGTTGGTGGTGAGAGTGGTGCCATCCGAACCGGATAGGTAAATGCCTAGGTTGGTGTTCTGGTTGACGGTGTTGTCGGTTAGCGTGTTGCCGGAAGAAGATTGCACGATTAGCCCGCAGTCAGCATTCGACTCAGCCGTGTTGCCCGTCAGATTGTTGTTGTTCGAGGAATACATGTAGATGCCTTCGGCGGCGTTCGAGTTGGCGGTGTTGCCTGTGATGTTTGTGTTGTCGCAGCCAGAACCAAGCTGGATGCCCATGCCACTGTTAAGGCTTGCGGTGTTGCCGCTTATGATGTTGTTGTCGCAAGGGCCAGTAAAATAGATGCCGAAGCCCTGGTTCGAACTGAAGTTGCTGTCTCTTATCGCGCTGTCGGACAAGCCCCCCTGCGCATAGATGCCACCGCTAAAGCCGCTCACGTTGCAGTTCTCAACGGTCACTCCGCTTAGGCTACCGGTGTTCCAGTTGTATAACATGATGCCCATGCCCCAGTTTGGAGCTTCAGCTGTGACGCTATGGCCCCGGCAATCGAGCTTCACGTCGTCTGTCGCGACATCTATGCAATCATAGCCATGAGTCTCAGTTAGGTCGCTGTCGAGCGTGTAGTTGCCAGGCATGTTCAGCACGCATCCGCATGAGCTTACCACCCAGCCAGGTGCGCATGGCGGTGGAGGGGGCGGCGGGCAGGTTGGGTGACAAGTGATGCTGCCATAGCATGCTGTTTCCTCGTATGGCGTGCAGATGTTGCCGTTGCCATCAGTTTGGGGCGCGTCGCAGTAAACATTATACGCCATGTTCCAGCAGACAGCATTTCCTGTGAGCAGGTTGTTGCTTGAGCTTCCGTCCGCATAGATTCCCATATTGCCGCTTGCGAGGGCGGTGTTGTCTGTTATGTTATTGCCTGTTGCGGAGGCAAGGTAGATGTTGGCGTTGGCGTTAAAGTTGGCAGTATTGCCTGTAACAGTGTTGTCGTTGGCGCCACCGATGTAGACGCCAATAATGTTGGAGTTGGCAGTATTGCCTGTGAGGACGTTATTGTTCACACCATTGTTGATGGCGATGCCGACGTCGCTGTTCGAGTTGGCGATGTTGCCTGAGACGCTGTTATCATCGGAATAAGACAGGTAGATACCTTCCTGGTTCGCAGTTGCAGTATTGTCTATTAAGTTGTTGCTGCTGGACGAGTCTGCCCATATGCCATAAGCGAAGTTGCTAACGACGCAATGCCTAACGGTTACGCCTGTAGTGCCCTGCAGATAGATGCCAATGCCACTGTAGGGCGAGCTTGTTATGTTCTTGCCGTAGCAGTCCACAATTGAGTTGCTGCCGTCGGAGTCTATTGTTATGCAGGTGTTGGAAGCAGTGAGGGAATCATTCAGGTAATAGTAGCCGGCTGAGCTTATCTGGAACGGGCAGGTGTCTATGAGGATTGCGCCTGGCGGTGGCGTGGGGTATGGCGTTGGGCTTCCTCCGGGCGGCGGGCTTCCGCTAATCCCTCCAAGCTCAAACCTCGCATTTATGTCTCCGCACACGGTCCTTTCTATATTGCTGTCCATTTCCGTGTAGCGCACGCAGACTTTTCCCTTGTATCTTCCACCGGACTGCGCATTTTCAGGTGAGAGCGGCTGGCCGTCCTCCCCAGTGCAGAAGACTGTGTTGTTGGAGTTGCCACCCGTAACCCACCTATGCTCACCTGAGGGGATGACAGTCTTGTTGCCGAGGTCTTGCAATGCTGCTGAGGAATTCTGTGAACAGTAAATGGCAGTCACCATAACTGACTTGCCTGTTGCCTGGCCGAAGTCAAGCTCCAGGCCGCCTGTGCCGTTTCCAACCCTGAAAGAGTAGGCGCTGAAGCCTGGGGTGAAGAAGAGAGTGCTAGTCTGAGCATTCTTTGGGTTGATGACGCCAATATAGAAGAGGATGGCCATCACGACGACGAGGACGAGCATGGCCCAGCCGTAGGTCATTAAGAATTCCATCGCACTTTGGCCGCGTCGCATATGCTCAGATGGTTTGCTGCCATGGCTTAAAAAGATTAGAGGTAGCAGCCAATGCCGCTCCGCAAGCCTTTTATGATGGCGGTGCGAAGGCTTCATGTCGGGGTGATTCAGTGGGCATAAGCAAGAAGGACTATCACAGGAGGGCTGCGAACCTGAAGGCGAAGATTGCCGAGCTCGAGCCAAAAGTCCGGCTCGACCCGCTGAAGAAGCACCCGGAGCTCCATGACGAGCTCGCCAAGCTGAAGAAGGACCTCGCACAAGGCTAAAACTCATTTTCTGCCCTTTATCCTTCTTCTTGCCGCAAGGCTTGCCGCAAGCAGCGCTATCCCTGCAGCTATTGCCGGTGGGCTGCCCTCAAGGATAAGCGCCGCGCCCAGCGCCATGCCCACCTCTGTTGCGGACTCTCCGGCAATACGCAAGGCCGGCGGCTGCTGTTTTGGCGGTGCCAGGTCTAGCGCAAGTTGGAAGAACTGCGATGAAGCGCCTGCTAAGGCTAGTTTTTGAGACATCATTCACACCTAGAATCTGAGGTGCTTATGCCCTGGCAGGCTTGTTTGGGTGCCAGAAGTAGGCAAACGGCTTGAAATACGCCAGTTCACCATCGTTGAGGCTCATGGTTCGACACCTGACGATGCTTTTGCAATTGGAGGTATAAAAGCTTAACTAGCCCCGAAATAAAATAAAAAATAGTGGCGGCAATCTCAGCCGCCTGTTAAATGCTGGTTTTAGTACCTGGCTGGCCTGTGCTTCTGGAAGCAGTCGCGGCAATATACCGGCCTGCCCTCAGTTGGCTTGAAAGGCACCTGACATGGCTGTCCGCAGTCGCTGCAGACCGCGTCGTGCATTTCGCGCGGGCCGCCGAAGCCGCCCCCGCCAAAGCCGCGTCCGCCTCCGCCGCGTCCGCCGCGCCTTCCGCCTTCGTCTCCTTCGTCTCTAAATCCCATTTCTTCTCACCTAATTTTTTTTCTCGTGGCGCCAAGCTCTTCCTAACCGCCTACTAAAAACCAGCGATTGAACGATATACTACTCGCGCCTACTGACGTAATTGGCACCGGAGAGGTTTAAAAAGGTGCGCCCGACGAAATAAACTGGGGTGATGCAATGGGCTCGCTGGCAGTCATAGTCGCAGGCGCGGTTTCAGCAGTCTTAATGATACTCATAGGGATGGCATTCACCCTCGCGACGAGCCAGACGTATGCCTTGCAGCCGGACCTATGGAAGAACGTAAACGAGCTCTGGTACGTCGGGACGGTCCTGCTCTACCTGCTCAGCGGGCTGGTTTATGCGCTCGTGTATTCCGTCGTCGGAAAGCCGATGAGGGGCAAGCCGGCCGACAAGGGGCTTCTTTACGGTTCGCTCCTCTGGTTCGTCGGCCCGCTCCCGGCGCAGCTCCTCATGCACATCACGATGACGGTAGACACCACTTTGGTGGTCGCGTCGCTCCTCCAATGGCTTCTGAACACGCTCGCCAGCGGGGTAATCATCGCTTATGTTTTCGATCTTACCGAAAGGGGGAAGGAATATGGAAGCAAGAATATACGAAGTGGAAGGAAAAGAGCAAGGAAAGCTTAAGACCCTCCTGGAGAAGGAGCCTTACGCCGGAGTCAGCTTCGCCAAGCAGGGCTACAAGCTGAAGGAGGGAAGGGGCGTCGGCGGAGAGGCGGGGAAATACTACCTCTACATACGGGCGGAACCGGACTTTTTCAAGTGGGCGGAGGCGAAGTTCAAGGAGCCTGCAGCCCAGCCCGGAACGCAGCCGGGGCAGGCGCCCCCGCCGCAGCTGCAGCCCGGCCAGGCGCCCCAGCCGCTGCTGGCGAGCCTGAAGCGAGTGGAAAAGGGGCTGGAAGCGAAGATAACCGCAGCCATAGAAGCCGAGGACAACGCGGCAGAAATGGGCATGGGCGCAATATTCGGCTGAAACTCAGCACTTCACGACTGTGCCAAGGACTTTCTTCCCGAGCAGCGCATCTTTCACCCTTCCGGGCACGCTGCCATTGACGATTACCACATCAGCGCCCGTCTCCTTCGCCAAATCGAGCATCCTCTCCACCTTGTGGAGCATGCCGCCGGTCACGTCGACAGCGCTTGAGCCTTTGAGGTGCCTCTTGATCTCCGCAAAGTTCCTCGGCGTTATCTCCCGGATGAGCTTCTTTCTCTTCGGGAAGTCCTCCCACACGCCGTCCTCGTTCGCGGCAATCACAATCCTCGACGCGCCAACCTTCCTTGCCGCGAAGCTGAGAATCCTCTCCGTCGAGATTATGCTGCACCCCTGTTTCAGGTCGAAGGCCACATCGCCGTAAGGGACTGGCACCATATCGAAATCAAGCGCCCTTTCTATGGGCTTGAGGTAGCCACCTGTAATCAGGCCACCCTCTGTCACCATGCACGCGGATGGCTGAATGGAGATGGCGTTCTCGCCTGTCGCAAGCAGCTCCTTGACTATTATCCTGTTCAATCTCGCAGCCGCGTCCTGCACCAGCGCGATTCCCCTGTAGCTCTCCTTCCCATGGACTCCCTTCTGCGTCTGGAATTTGTGCGCGGCCTGGTGCGGGAATGAGCCTCCGCCATGGCCTACAATGAGCATGAAGCCGTCTGCTTTCCGCGCCTCGTGAATCTCCTTAACAAGCCGCGAGATTGCGGCATGGTTCGGCGTTTCGGCCTTTCCCTTGTTCGTAATCAGGCTTCCGCCCAGCTTCAGCAAAACAGGTCCGGTCATCCCATCACCATCCTGAAAACCGCAGTTGCAAGAATGTGCTGCGGTGTGTCTATCTTCACGGTAAAATCGCTCACTGCGTGCCATCCGAGCGGCTTCAGGACCGCTTTTGCGTCGCTCAGCGTAACTGCTGCGGCCAAGTCCGCAAACCGCTTCATGCCTTCGGAGCGTCCCACGCACATCGGCCCATCATCCTGCATCACGATTATCGCGCCGTCCTCCCTGCACACACTTGCCATCTCCTTCAGCGCTTTTGCATGGTCCGCGAACCAGGCCAGGCCAAGGCAGCAGGTGACTGCGTCGAATGAATTATCCGGGAAAGGAAGCTGCTCCGCCTCCGCCCTGACGAACTTCTCTTTCCTGGATGCCTTTTTCCTTGCTTCCAAAAGCATCTTCTCGCTTATGTCCACCCCGATTACTTCTTTCACGGTTCCGAGCCCTGCAAGCTCATGCGCAACAAATCCGGTTCCCGTTGCCACGTCAAGAACCCTTCCTTTGAGGAATTTGCGCAGGCGGTCGAGCGAACCGTATATCGCCTTCACGTGCCCGGTGCGCTCCATGAAGCTGTCATAGTCTCCGGTGAATGCCTCGAAAGCGGATAAGACCTCATTTTCGCGCGTCATCCTCAAACCTCTGCATACCCTTCGTCCGCGTTCACAAATACTGTCATCCCGGTTTTGAGCCTTTCGTATCCCTCCAGCTTGTCAAGCATCGGGATTTCCGAGATGATTGCGCCCACTGCGACGATGATTTCCGCCTCCTCGTTTATTATTGCAGAGGGCGCGACGCCATTCTTCTTCAACTGGTAGATTACGTATGTGCCCACTGTGGAGCCTTTCCCCCTCGGGAAGACGAGAACCTTGCCTGCGATGCTCTTCCCGAAGAGCGGGTGGCCTTTTTCAATTACTTTTCCGCTTTTCGCATCCACCCCGCCGAGGAACGAGATGGGCTCGCTGCTGAGGAGAATCTCGCCAGAAGCGGTTCCGCGCGCAATCACCCTTCCCTTCAGCCTCATAGCAGCTCCTCGATGTCCGCAAATTTGATTTTCTGCCTGCAGAGCGACGGCAGGTATGTGGCCGCCTTCCCGGAGTTTGCGCCCGTCGCCTTGAACCCCATCTCCTCAATTGGCGCGACGACCATGCACGTGTCCGCAACCACGAGCCCGCCCGCCTTCTCGATAATCTTCGCATATCCGCGCCTCACCGCCTCCTCCTTCATCTTGCGCGAGGTGCAGACCCACAGCATCATCTTCAGCTTCTTCCCCTTCACCTTCTCCGCAATCTCCCCAATTTCGGAGAGGGAGCAGTGCGGGCAGCCAATCGTTACAAGGTCGAGCGCATCCGCAGACTGCATCCTTTCCTTCGTCTCTGCAAGGTCTTTCGCCTCAACAACAATCCCCTCCAGATTTTCCGGCTCGTCCGCGAGCCTCCATTCCGGCGTGATTCCGCGCGCGTAATAGAGCGCAACGGAGCCGGATGCGGCCATCGCCGCGCCAAGCGATTTCATCCTGTCCTCATTCGCCAGTTTCGGCTCCAGGCCGATGAAAGCGGGAATTTTCTCCTTCGCAGCCTTCCCCGCGATTATCCCGAGCGCGCCGAAATCAGACATCTTGCTGATTGGCGCAGCTACTTCAACAACAAGGCTCGCCCTCCTGTTCTCGTCCAGGTGCAGGCCAAAATTGGGCGTCTTGCCGATGATGGCGGATGAAAGCGCGGAAACCGCGCTTTCCCTGTTGGTGCGGGCGCCTAGCATTGAGTTTGCAAACGAGATTGCGGATGACTCGCTCCAAGCTATGTGCTCGCCGAGCTTCGGCCTTATTCCAATCAAGTAGGGCGTGCAAGTGCATGTCGAATGGATGCCCATCTCCATGTATGCCTCAATGATGCGGAGCTGCTTCTCGGCAAATTCATCAGGGATGCCCATCTTCTTCCAGTTCTCCAGGTCCATGCCCGCTGGGTTCAGGAAGGAGGGAACCGCGGCTTTCGCGCCCTTTTCCGCGAAGTCGGAAAGGAACTCCAAGCCGGCATCGCCGATGGTCTTGTAGCTCACGCCCGCTACCTGCGCCGAGGAAATGGGAATCAATTTGTCCGCGCCGTATATTTTGCCGATGGCGCAGAGAATCTCCATGGCTTTCGCTTTCCCCTCTCCTTCCACTCCGCCCAGGATTTTCTCCTCGTCCCTGCTTAGATACATTTGAGAATCCTCTTCCCCAATTCCTGCGTGTTCTTCACAAGGAGCGCTATGTCCTTTTCCGTTGCTTTCTCGACGTGAATGCCGCAGACGCAGACAACGCGCGCCTTCGCTTTCCTGCAGGCTGCCTCGGCTATCGGCCTCGCCACCTGCTCCTCGCGGTGGGTTGTGAACGTATGGAGGGACGTGGTCACGCCGCCGCTCGCCTTGTCCGGCTCGCAGATTACCACGCAGCCCGCGTGGGGCTTCTGCCCCCCGCCAATGAGAAGGATGATGTCGCTGCCCAGCGAGTCCATGCACACCGAAACCTCATGCTTGCCCTTCCCGAAGGAGATGCAGTTGCAGCCGCAGCACTCTTCCTTCATAGGTAATCACCAGCCGAAACGCGCTTGTAGCGCAGCTTCTCGAACTTGCTTCGCGGCCTCTCCTTGTCTGCGAGCGGAATGGTGGCGTCAAGGCCCATTTTCGCGCACGTCGCCTTCTGCCCGGGAGGTTTGTCCGCCATCGGGTCCAGCGAGGAGGACGGCTGGTTCTCCTTCACCCAGAGCCGCTTGTCCGCGCGGAAGCGCGTCGCAATCGCCCACTCCACCTGCGCAGGATCCGCGGGGTCAATGTCCTCGTCCACAACCACGCAGTGCTTCAGCGAGTGGTGGCCCCTGAACGCGGCCTCAATCGCCTTCTGCGGCTCGGCGTTTGTCTTCTTCCTTATCTGGATGACCGCGTGCAGCCACGAGCACCCGCCCGGGGTGATGACCACGCCCCTGCAGTCGCACACCTTCCCGACTTCATTGTAGATTGTGGGCTCGCGCGGCATGCCCATGAGGTTCTTGTGCTCCAGGCCGCCCGGAAGCAGCGCCTGGAAGATGCCGTCGCGCCTGTGCGTGATGCAGTCCACTTCGAATATTGGCTGCTGCCGTGCGATGTCCAGCGTCTCGGTGAGATCCATGAACGGCCCTTCCTTCACCTGCTGCGTGAGGAGCCTGCCTTCGAGAACGAACTCGCTCTCCGCAGGAACTTCCAAATCCTTCGTCTTGCACTTCACCAATTTCGTTTCTCCGAGAGCGTTCGCAATCCCGAGCTCGTCCACCCCTGCTGGCGGCGAGATTGCGGCGCCGAGCATCACTGCAGTGGAGTTGCCGATGCAAAAGGCGATTGGCAGCTCCTTCCCCTGCTTCAAGAACTTCTGGTAGGTGGCATGCGTCTGCCTGCCCTCAACGAGCCGCACTGCGAAGCGGTTCTTTCCCATCTTCATGAGCCTGTGGTAGGAGGCGTTCCTTCCCGTGTCCGGGTCCTTGATGATGCCTATTGCGGATGCAATGTAGGGGCCGCCATCCTTCTCGAAGTGCGTGAATATCGGGAGGCGGTCAAGGTCCACGGAAGTTTCGACAACCTCCTGGCATGGCGCGCGCTCGACCATCTGCGGCTGCGTCGGCTTCGCAGTTGCATCTGCAAGCGCGAACAGGAGTTTTTCCTTCTCCACGCCAAGCGCTTTCGCGATGAGCTCCCTGCTTGAGCACAGCCCGGCAACTACGCGGAACTGCGAGCCGGGGATGTTGTAGAAGAGGATTGGTTTCTCGCCGAGCTCGCTTATGAGCGCGGGCGCATCCAAGCGCGGCGAAACCGGCTTGCGCACGTGCGTTAGCGCGCTTTCCATGTTGAGCTTGTCTATGAACTCGCGCAGCGTCAAGGCTTCCACCTCCTGTAGAGCGAATGCTTAATCTTCAGCCTGTCGAGCACCTTTCCCGCGATGAAGTCAACCTGGTCCTCCACTTTCTTCGGCGAGTGATAGAGCGCGGGCGAGGCGGGCATGATTACGACGCCTAGCCTCGCCAGCTTGAGCATGTTCTCCAAATGGATTGCGGAGATGGGCGTTTCCCTCACTACGAGGACGAGCGTTTTCCCCTCCTTTATTGCGACATCTGCTGCCCTTGCCACCAAATTAAAGGAAAAGCCGCACGCGATTGCGGAGAGCGTCTTCATGGAGCAGGGGCACACGACAACGGCATCAGCCCCAGATGAGCCCGAGGCGGGCGGCGCGCCAATCTCGCAGTCGCCATAGACTCTGCCGCACTTCTCCAGTCTTGCGAGCGCCTTCTTTGAGCCACCCGGCTCCTCATAGTCCATGACCTTGAGCGCGGCTGCGGTGACAACAATATCCAGCTTTGCGCCCGCCCCCTTCAGAGCCTCGGCAAGCCTCATGCCATAAGCTATTCCCGAGGCGCCCGTGAGCGCAAGAGTGACGCGCATGACTAGAATTCGCAGGGTTGTTTTAAATATGCTCTCACGCCTTACGACGAACATTCGGCGCGAAGCGAACTAAGAACTATCCGGCGTGCATATTCTTTATCAGCAGCCCGGAAGCAAATGCCGCCACGAGCACGAGCACTATAGCCCCGCCAGCCGCCAGGTCGAAGTAGTAGGCGAGCACGAGCCCCAGGATGACGGATGCGACAGCGATGAGCGCGGAAACGGCAATCGCCTGCCTGAATCCCCTGCTGAAAAGGAGGGCAGTTGAGGCCGGAATCACAATGAACGACGAGACGAGGAGTATGCCGACGATGCGCAGGGAGAGGACGACTGTGATTGCGGTCAGCACAACGAGGAGGTTGTTGAGGCGCTCCACAGGTATGCCCGCCGCGCGCGCGGACTCCTCGTCAAACGTGATGTAGAAGAGCTCCTTGTAGAATAGGTAAAGCATGGCGAGGGTTGCGATGCCGACCACGAGCACGAGCAGGATGTCCGCACCGCTCACGGCAAGGATGCTGCCGAACAGGTAGGAGAACAGGTCCGCGTTGAAGCCGTGCGCCATGCTCACGATTACGACGCCGATGGAAAGGCCGAAGGAGAAGAAGATGGCGATTGCGGCATCCCCGTACACTTTCATCCGTTTGAGCTTCTGGATGCCGAGGGCCGCGAGCACGGAAAACACGAGCGCGGAGAGGAGCGGGTAAATGCCGAAGAGCATTCCAGCGGCGATGCCTCCGAACGAGATGTGCGCAAGGCCGTCGCCGATGAGGGACATTCTCCGCAAGACTAGGAAGACGCCGATGACCGCACACAGTAAAGCGGTAAGGATTCCGGCGATGAATGCGCGCTGCATGAAGCCATATTGGAGGAACTCAATCATGGGAACACCTAATGGTGGTGGGGAACCAGATCCATCCCCTCAGGATATGCGCAGTAGAGGTCCGCCTCCTTCATGCCCTTGGAAACGTCGTGGATGCTCACGTTAATGTTGACGCAGGCGAGCTTGTTGATGTTCTTCGTAACCATGCCGATGTCATGGGAAACCAAGATGAGCGTCATGCCAAGCTTCTTGTTCAGCCGCTTGAGCAGCGCATAAAACGCGTGCTGCGCTTCCGCATCCACGCTAACCGTCGGCTCGTCCAGAAGCAGCAGCTCGGGCTCCGCGGCAAGGGCGCGCGCAATGAACACGCGCTGCTGCTGGCCACCTGAGAGGTCGCCGATGCGCCGGTCGCGCATGGAAAGCATCCCCACCACTCCGAGCGCCTTCTCAACCGCCGCGTAGTCCTCGCGCGAGAGCCGCCGCATCAGACCGGCTCGCGGGAACCGACCCATGCTCGCGACCTCGAACA
>CAIXRF010000048.1 GCA_903921825.1 uncultured Microcaldota archaeon
CCCAAACTCACGCCCACGCCGTTCAGGGAGGAAAACTTGTGGAACGGCTACCCTGAGGAGACGAATGCGCCCTACGGCCTGGCGAAGAAGATGCTCCTCGTGCAGTCGCAGGCTTACAGGCAGCAGTACGGTTTTGATTCAATCTTCCTGCTTCCGGTGAATCTCTACGGTCCTGGCGACAACTTCGATTTGAGAAGCTCGCACGTGATTCCCGCAATGATTAGGAAGTGTGTGGAGGCGAAGGAAAAAGGAGGGAAGGAAGTTGCCCTCTGGGGAGATGGCACTCCGACGCGCGAGTTCCTCTACGTGGAGGATTGCGCGGAGGGGGTTCTCCTTGCGGCGGAGAAGTATGAGAAGCCGGACCCGGTTAATTTGGGCTCGGGGAATGAGATAAGCATACACGACCTTGCCGCGCTTATAATGGAACTGACGGGCTTCAAGGGGAAGATGGTGTGGGACAAGACGAAGCCGAACGGCCAGCCTAGGCGCAGGCTGGATGTGAGCAGGGCGAAGAAGGAGTTCGGCTTTGAGGCGAAGACCGATTTCAGGGAAGGGCTGCGCAAGACTATTGACTGGTACCTCGCAGAGCACGGCAAGGGAAGGATATGAGGATAGGCATTGACCTGATGTCGTTCCGGCCCGGGGTGATGGGCGGGAGCGAGGTCCATATGCGCAGCCTCCTTTCAAAGCTCCAGGAGAGCGACAGGCGCAACAACTATTTTCTCCTGCTCAACTCATCGAACAGGAATTCCGTTTCCATGGGGGCACATAACTTCGGCAAGGCAATCATCCCCACGGCGAGCCATTCGTTCGTCCTGAGGAACCTGCCGCTGCTGAACAACGCACCGCTGCTGCGCAGGTTCATCGAGCCGCTCTGCCTCGACGTGATGCATAGGCCTTTCACAGTGGTCTTCCCAAGGCTGAAGGGCGTGCGCGAAGTCGTCACAATTGCTGACCTGCAATTTGAGGAGCTGACGGAGAATTTCACGAGCCTGCAGCTCTACTCGCGCAGGAGGCTTTACCGCAGGTCCGCGCTCGAGGCGGATGCCATCATCGCGGTGTCGAAATTCACCAAACGGGACATCTCCGAGAAATATGGCGTGGAGCCGGGGAAAATCCACGTAATCTACGAGGCTGCGGGCGAGGAGTATGGAGAGAAGATTAACGCGGCTGCAAAGAAGCGGATGCTGTCCGATTTGGGGATTGATTTTGACTACGTCTACTACCCCTCTGCCGCGTGGAGGCACAAGAACCATGTGAGGCTTTTCGAAGCGATGAAGCTTTTACGCGGGAGCGGGCTGAAGCTCGTTCTTTCCGGGCTGGGCGGGCACATGCACGAATTGAGGGCGAAGGTTCGTGAAATGGGGCTGGAGAAAAGCGTGAAGGTTCTTGGGCACGTCGACAAATCATATCTGCCTGCGCTCTACCAGGGCGCAACGGTGATGGCATTCCCATCCCTCTATGAGGGCTTCGGGCTTCCGCTTGTTGAGGCCATGGCTTCGGGCTGCCCGGTCGCATGCGCGAAGGCGGGGAGCATAGCCGAGGTGTGCGGGAATGCCGCGGAATATTTCGACCCGCACTCGCCCGAGGATATTGCGGAGAAGATTGAAAGGGTGGCTGCGGACGGGAAGCTGAGGAAGAGATTAATAGCCGCAGGGCGAAAGCAGTCCGCGAAGTTCTCGTGGAAGAAATGCGCGAAGGAGACGCTCAAGGTGTTTGAGAAAGCTGCAGGGGAGTAGATGGGAAAACCGCTCGTTTCAATAATAACGCCGTCGTTCAACCAGGCAAACTACATCAAGGAGACCATCGAGAGCGTGCTGAAGCAGGATTACCCGCAGATTGAGTATATTGTTGTTGATGGCGGCTCCACTGACGGGACGCTAGAGATTTTGAAGTCCTACGGGGAGAAGCTCAAGTGGGTTTCCGGGAAGGACAGCGGGCAGTCGGATGCCATCAACAAGGGCTTCAGGATGGCGACGGGCGAGATTATCGCCTGGATTAACTCCGATGACACTTACGAGCCGGGCGCGGTGAAGGCTGCCGTGGAGTTTTTGGAGAGGAACCCTGATGCCGTGATGAGCTACAGCAACTGCAACATCATTCTCGAGGATGGGAAGTGGAACGGCCTCATCCGCGCGCCTGAGTTCAACATGGACAGGCAGCTGAATTATGCTAACATACCGCCCCAGCCGACGGTCTTCTTCAGGAGGAAGGTGCTGAAGGAGGTTGGCTACCTGGATGAGAACCTCCATTACGTGATGGACTACGACTACTGGATTAGGATTGGGCGGAAGTTCGAAATCAGGAAGATGCCCGGCGTGCTCGCGAACTTCCGCATGTGGGGCACCTCGAAGACGGTTGGCTCGCAATACAAGTTCTGGAATGAGCTGCGCGCCGTGAGCCTGAAATACGGGGGAAAGAAATGGAACCGGATGTATTTCTTCCACTTCTTCAGGCCGATAAACCACTACCTGTTCAGCTCGCCGCTCTACAGGTGGATTAGGCAGGCGCACTACTACCTGAGGCTTTGAGCAACTTATCGCGCTCCAGGCAAAGGCGCACTGCTGCCTCAGGCTTTGAGCAGCTCTTCCCGCTCCAGGTAGTAGTCAATCAGGTCCTTCAGCGTCTTCTCAAGCGGAATCTGCGGGCTCCAGCCAAGCTCCGTCTTCGCCTTCGAGTAGTCGCACTGGATGAGCATCACGTCCGCTGACCTGAACCTGCTTTTGTCTATCACAACTTTCATCTTTCCGTCGAGCCCGCCGATTTTTATGCAGAGGTCCGCAAGCTCGCCCATGGAGATAGACTTCCCTGTCCCGAAGTTGTAGACCTCACCCAGCTTTCCTTTCTCTATCGCAAGCATGTAGCCCCGCAGTATGTCGCGCACGTCGGAAAAGTCGCGCTTCGGCTCTGGGTTGCCAATCACGAGCTCTTTCTGCCCGTATTTGACTCCGCGCGCGACTTGGCGCGCGATGACGCTCACGACGTAGTTGAGGCCGTGCCGCGGGCCGGTGTGGTTGAACGCGCGCGTCCTCACCACGGGCACGCCGTAGCATTTGAAATGCGTGTAGCAGATGTAGTCGCCTGCAACCTTCGAGGCGGCATAGGGGGAGAGCGGGCGCAGTGGGTTCGTCTCCTTTATCGGCACTTCGCTTGGATGCACGAGCCCATACTCCTCGCTCGAGCCCGCGAACTGCACCTTCTCAACGCCTTTTGAGCGCCTCACCGCTTCGAGAAGATTGGCGGTGCCGAGGACGTTGGACTCGTAGGTCAGGGATGGCGCCTCGAAGCTGAGCGGAATGAAGGACTGCGCCGCGAGGTGGAAGACGGTGGTTGCACCGGTTTTCTCAAGCGCAGTGAGCAGGGAGGGTGTGTCCAACAGGTCGCCTTCAACCAGTTCAATCTTGCCGCGCAGGTGCTCTATGTTTGGGTAGTTGGGGAAGGCATGCCTCCTGAGCAGGCCGTGCACCTTCGCCTTCATGGAGATGAGCTTCTCGGCAAGGTGGGAGCCCATGAAGCCGGAGATTCCAGTAATCAGGACGTCCCTGCCGCGCCAATAGGATTCGGAAAGCTCGTTCAGATTCTTCACTTAATCTTTTTGGGCGAGCTCCTGATAAAGCTTTAGCGTCCCTTCCGCGCGGATGCTCGGGTCAAGCACCTAGCAGCCCATGCCATAGGGCTAAGTGCGCATTTGCGGACATACGGTCTGGGTCTGATGACGCGTATACGGCAAGGTTTTGGATAAAGCTGCGCCTTTTCTTAGGGGAAGCCAACAGGGCGGCGATGTCGGCCGCTGCGCTTTCCGGGTCATCAAAATCAACTGGGGCAACAATCCCTTTCTTTACCAGTTTGGCAAAAACGCTGGAAGTTGATGTTATCACCGGTTTCCCTTCAGACAGCACGTTGCTCACTATCCCCGAACTAGCTGTCCTCTCGTCATAGGGAAATACGAATGCATTGGAGACTTTGAATAGCTCCAACAGCTCTTTTTCGCTCAGATAGCCGGAGAAAACAATATGGCCTTCAGCCCCCAGCGCACGGGCTTGCTGTTTAAGTTGCATCACGTAGGTCGAGTTCACGGAACCGGAGCCGCCGCAGGTCAGGAACAGCTTTATGTTGGGTATTTTCCTCGCCAACCTCGGCATTAACTGGATCATCCGGTGGTATCCTTTGCTGTGTATGGCGAAACCGGGCATCGAAACAACGGTGCTGGAGGCGAGCCCGTAACGTTTCGAAAAACCGTCCAAGTCAAGCGGCTTGGCATACGCGATTGAGCTTGAGGGAGGAAACACGGTAATTTTGCTTTCTGGGACTAGATAGCTCCTACTCAGTGTGGACTTTAGGCCATCGCTGAGCACGACTATTGCATCGGAGGCGAGACCTATGGTACCGTAAAAATAGAGCCGATATGCGCCTTTTGCGAGTTGAAGCATGCTTCGGAGTGGATTCCAAGCTAGCGAAGGAAGTGGCGCTATCTCGTGGAGCGTTATGCCTACCTTCTTTTGGAACAGCTTTGAGTATGCCCATAGCAAAAGCAGGAAAACCGGGAACGAAATGCCGCGGAGTTTATCGAAAAGGTGGGTTTCGGCTTGGATATGGGTTACGTCGGAAGCGCGCGAAAGCGAAAAAACACGTAGGTATGACTGAAGCGGCTTGCTGCTGTCAAAACAAAGTTCCTTGAAATCAGACTGCGGCTCCATCTCCCTAAGCTTCTTTAGCACGATGCGGGTGTAATCGCGCACGCCACACATCTCCTTCCCGGAATTAACCATCAGGACTTTCATTTTGCCAGCGCCACCTATTCCTTTTGGGCGAGCTCCTGATAAAGCTTTAGCGTCTCTTCTGCGCATTTGCGCCAGGTGAATTTCTTTGCGCGCGCTATTCCCTTTCTCGACATCTGCCTTGCAAGCGCCTTGCCTGAAAGCACTCGCGCAATAGAGCCGGCCCATGCTTGCACGTCATGCGGATCAACGAGGATGCCCGCATCCCCGACCACTTCGGGCAGCGAGCTCGAGTTTGAAGTTATTACTGGGCAGCCGCAAGCCATCGCCTCAAGTGGGGGAAGGCCGAAGCCTTCGTAAAGAGAGGGATAGACGAAGGCGGAAGCCCCGCTGTAGAGCGCGGGCAGGTCCTCGTCGCGCACGAATCCGAGCGGGACCGTGTCTTTTGCGATGCCGAGCGAGCTTATGGTGTCGAATATCTCCTTGTACATCCAGCCCTTCTCGCCTGCGAGCACGAGCTGCACGTCGCGGAAGCCGGAGCTGCGCTTCAGGAGCGCGAAGGCGCGCAGAAGCATCGGGATATTCTTGCGCGGCTGAAGCGTTCCCACGTAAAGGAGGTAGCGGGGAGCAAGCCCGTGGGTTTCTTGGATTCTCCGCGCTTCGCCCCTTGCGCATGGATGGTATTGCGCCTCCACCCCTCCGTAAATCACGCGTACCTTCTCTTCGGGGACTCCGCAAAGGCGCACCACGTCCCGCTTGGTATTTTCGCTCATCGCGATTACCGCGTCTGAGTTCCGCAGGCAGAAAGGCAGAAGGTGCTTGTATGCAAATCGCATGAGCGGGATGTGCGTATGCGGGACGACGATGGGTGCGAGGTCGTGGATTGTAGTCACGATGCGCGCCTTCCGCTTCAGGGGAAACGGGGATATCTGTGCAGTCTGGTGTATTATGTCAAGGTGCGAATTGCGGAGCCTGAGCGGGGTTACGAAAACCTCTTTGAACAGCTGGCTTTTGGGCTTTCTTATTACCTGCTCATGCACGTTCGGCCGGTGGTAGATGTCCAGGTCCGAAGGCTCGCCGTGCATGAGCGTGTAGTGGTTCTTCCGGTCGATTGCAAGAAGGTTTCGCACGAGTTGGAGCGTATAGCGCTGCGTGCCAGCCTTCAAACCAGAATCGAGATTGTCGGTTATTATGCCGATTTCCATAATGCGTGGATGTCTCCGGCGCTATTCAAATCCCTTTCCCTTCCGGATGGCGCCGTCACTCTGAAACGTTCTTGAACACGGCTGCAAGCTTGCGTGCAACGAGGTCCAAGTCGTATTGTGCAAGGACTAGCTCCCTCGCGGCCTTGCCGAATCGCTTTCGCTTTGCACTATCATCGAGCAGCTCGCCTAAGGCGCTGGCTAAGGCATCAGAATCAGAGTGCGCCACAAGCAGGCCTGCTTTGCCATGGGTCACGACTTCAGGTATCGAACCCGAAGTTGTCGAAACTACCGGCTTCCCGCAAGCCATTGCTTCCATAAGCACAAACCCAAATTGCTCAAGCCAGCCCTTCGCGGGTGTGCTTGGAAGGCAGAACACGTCGCATATGTTGTAGTATTCCGGCATCTGGGAGTATTTCACGAATCCGAGCATGTGGATGCGTCTAGAAATCCCGAGCTGTGATGCACGCTCCCTGATGCTCGCTTCGAGCGGCCCGCTGCCCCTTAGCATTAGATGCAACTTTTCATCTTTTGCGGCAAGCTTGGAAAACGCATCGATTAGGAACATGATTCCCTTCTCAGGGACGAACCGCCCTACAAACAGCAGCACCTTGGCATCGTCCGGGATTCCAATTTGTCTGGCGAGAGCAGCATTCCCTTTTGCAGGCTTGAACTGCTTCGTATCAATGCCCGCCGGGATCACGGTTATTCTCTCGTCATCTACTCCCTCGCTAATAAGCGCATGCCGGGCACTCGGAGTTTTTGCGATGAAATATGCGGCCTTGCGCCTAACGTTTTCCTTGAACCCGCGGTATGGGCCATGCTCGTGCAGGTACGGTATATTTTCCCATGCGGTGACAACGGTCGGGCGCCCGGTATCAACGGCTTGGCTGCTAAATCCGTTATAAGTTTCTATCGGGTTCAGCACGTCGAAGTTGGACGCGACCTCTTTTAGCCCCCAGAGCTTGTAATTGATGCCCGTCATGTACTGCAGTACCCGCGAAACCTGCGGTATGCGGTTTACTGAGCCGGGCCGGAAAAGGCGCACGCATTTCAACGGAATCTCGGAATCTGGGAAAGGCGCGTCATTAGAGCTGATGCCGGTGACATCTATCCCAAAATCACCCAAAGGCCTGTAAGGCATTACCTCGCATGGGACCATTAAGTGGCCGCGTATGACTGCAAGTTTGAGTCTGTTTCCCAAAAAGCTCACGCCCTGATGAATTCTTTTGCGCTAGGGATTTAATATATCTGCCAACTTATACGTGCCATGGCCTTCGGCTTCGGGCGCCTGCCGGAAAACCCGGCGCTCAAAAGGTTCATCTATGAATGTGCCGAGCTCTGCGAGCCTGCAAAAGTGTTCGTGAGCGACGGCTCCGCTGAAGCAATCCGCTTTGTGAGGGAGGAAGCGCTGAGGAATTGCGAGGAGCAGACGCTCGCGGCGAAGGGGCACACGCTGCATTTCGACAGCCCGGAGGACCAGGGCCGCGCGCTCGGCGACACGAAGGTGCTCATGCCCAAAGGAAAGCGGCTGCCGTTCATACTCACGAAGGAGCGGAAGGCAGGGCTTGCGGAGATGAGGAGGCTGCTGAAAGGAATAATGAAAGGCAGGACGATGTATGTCCAGTTCCACACCCTCGGCCCCGCTGGCTCAAGGTTCTCAATCCCGTGCGTCCAGATAACGGACTCCGCCTACGTCGCGCACAGCGAGAATCTTCTTTACAGGCAGGGATACGACGAGTTTAGGAGGCTTGGGAGGAAGGCGAAGTTCTTGAGGTTCGTGCATTCCGCGGGCGAGCTTGAGAATGGCATCTCGAAGAATATCAGAGAGCGAAGAATCTACATAGACCTTGCTGGCGAGGCAGTTTATGGCGTGAACACGCAGTATGCCGGGAATTCCGTAGGGCTGAAGAAGCTTGCGCTGCGGCTCACAATCAAGAGAGCGTCGCAGCAGGGATGGCTGAGCGAGCACATGTTCATCATGGGCGTGCGCGGCCCGAAGAAGAGGGTGAGCTATTTCACGGGCGCGTTCCCATCGGCGTGCGGAAAGACTTCCACTGCGATGCTTGCCGGTGAGAGAATAGTCGGCGACGACCTTGCGTATCTTTGGGTGGCGGACGGGCGCGTGCATGCAGTGAATCCGGAGTGCGGGATGTTCGGCATAATCACGGGCGTGAATAGGAAGGACGACCCGGAAATCTGGAGGGTGCTCCACTCGCCTGCTGAAGTGGTTTTCTCAAACGTGCTCCTGCTTCCGGGCGGGCGCGTATTCTGGACGGGAAGCGGGGAAGCGATTCCGGCGAAGGGAGTGAATTATGCGGGGAAATGGCAGAAGGGAGGGAGGGCGCCGCCCTCGCACCCGAACGCAAGGTTCGCCGTGGGCCTCAAGGCGTTCAGGAATCTTGATGGAAATCTGGATGAGCCTGGCGGCGTTCCGGTGAGCGGAATCATATATGGCGGCCGCGACTCGGACACGTCCGTCCCGGTGGAGCAGTCATTCAGCTGGGAGCACGGGGTAGTGATGAAGGCCGCCTCCCTGGAGTCCGAGACCACGTCAGCGACAATCGGGGCGGTGGGCGTAAGGCAATTCAATCCCATGGCGAACCTCAACTTCCTCTCCATTCCCGTGGGCAGGTATGTGAAGGATAATTTGGAGTTCGGGAAGACCGCAAAAATGGCGCCGCCAATATTCTCGGTGAATTATTTCCTCAAGGGGAGGGACGGGAAGTTCCTGAACGGGAAGCGCGACAAGGCAGTGTGGCTCAAGTGGATGGAGCTGCGCGCGCACGGCGAGGTTGGCGCAGTGGAGACTCCGACCGGCCTAATTCCGGAGTATGGGGATTTGCGGGAGCTGTTCAGGAAGGTGCTCGGAAAGGAGTATGCGCGCGAGGTGTATGGGGAGCAGTTCAGGGTGCGCATTCCGGAGAATCTGGCGAAGATTGCGAGGATGGAAAAAATTTACAGGAGGATTCCGGATGCGCCCAGGGAAATCTTCCGCGTGCTTAAAGAGCAGAGGGAAAGGCTGCTTGAGGCGAGAAAAAAATGCGGCGACTGCTTCAGTCCCGCTTGAGCCACTTCATTTCCTTAATCTTCTTCTTTATCTCCGGGAACTCCAGCAGCGCGTGCCTCACCTCTTTGGGGAGGTACAGGTTCCAGCGGACTGTGCTGGTAGTGGTTGAAAGCAGGTTGAGTTCCGCCTCCGCATCCCATTCCTTCCCTGCGACGGTGATTTTGGGGAGGGGCTGCCTTTGCGCAGGCGCATTGGGCTTCTCCACGGGCTTCTTCTCCACGTGCGGCTTTGGCAAGGGCTTCGGCTTCGGGACCGGCTTCTCCTTCGCCATCCTGAAGGCGAGCTTGACGAGAAGGTCCAGGTTGGAGCCAAGCCCCCACTCCTCGCCGTGGCGCTTGAATGCCGCGTATGCGTCGGGATTGGCGTCCTCAAAGTCGCCGACAGAGGCGTCCGGGTGCTTTTTGAAATAGGTGCGGACGGTCTTCATGTAATCTTCCTTTGTCCAGAAGGTGCGCAGCAGGTCCTTCTCCAGGCTTGTGGCTTTCACGAATGCGCCCCAATCAGAAAACCAACCGGGCTCCCCCTTGTTCCTGTCAAATGTCCTGTAAAGCTTATGGTAGTCAGTCTGCACCGCTTCTGAGGATGCGGTGCCGAAGTGTGCGTGGAAGCGCCGGAGTTCGGAGACTGCAAGCTGCGGGGTCCAGAAAACGTAGCCCTCGATGGGGCTGAATGCCTTTGTCTTCGTGGCCATAAGGCGCCTCAGGTGTAGTTCTGCACCGCGAATATCCTCGTGAGGACTTGCCCGCTACCCGGGTCCTTGTACTCATAGACCTGGTCGAAGCCGTCCAGCCCGCCGAGGAAGAATCCCTGGTAGAAGGCGGAGTCGTAAAACTTGCCCTTCCTGTCGTCCCAGCCGCTCACGTTGTCGCCCCACATGTTCGGGTCCTTGAAGTAGAGCGCGGTGTAGAAGGCGTATTGCTTCCCGCTGAGGGTTATGAGCTGGGGCGCAACGAGGACCGCCTTGTTCTGCTGGGTCATGTTGTTCTCGTATACCATGAACTTGGGGGTGGAGTAGCCGTTCTGGATGTCCTCCGCGACGCAGTAGCTGTAGCCGAATGTGGAGAGGGCGCGGACGAGCGTGACGTTAGCCACCGGGCTCGGGCAGTAGTCGTTCACTCCCCTCTGCACTGGGATGATGACGTGCTCGAAGTTGTGGTCCTTTTCGCACTGCGAGGTGCCGAGGCCCTGCTGCTGCGCATAGCTCATGTTCGTCTGGTTGTTGTAGATGCAGGCAAGGAAGTCGAGGGCGCCCCATTTCTGCACGAGGTCGTAGTCGAAGAGGATGTATTTGGCCTTGTGGTCGCGCATGAACTGCGTGAGGTCCGCCTCGCCCGCGTCAGGCGAATCGCGCGCGTTGAACACGTATTTGTCCGCGACCATGAGGTCCATCTCGGAATGGGCGTGCTCGCCCCTAGTGACGCTGTCCTTCTCGCCGAAGTAGTTCGTCCAGTGGCCGTAGTCCCACCAGGAGAGGATGCGCGCGTCGCTCTCCGTGCCGTTCCTTATCCAGCTCATCGTTTCCGTCCAGTAGTCCGGCATCCTGTCGCAGTAGAGGTAGAGGGCGGTACTGTAGCCGTCCTGCCCCATCTTGGTGCAGTCAGGCGAGCCGTTGGACCAATAGGCGGAGTTGAACTTCGCGGAAGCCAGCTCTGCGATGCTGCCCTTCAGCGCGAAGCCGCCGCTGATGCTGGGCTCGAGAACTACGAGAAGCGAGAGGGCGACCAGGCAGGCGAGCACCGCGTCCTTCGCGCTCTTTTTCGCCTCGCCCTCCTTGTAGCGGGCGAGGAGGAGCCTCTCGAGCTCTCCGAAGACTGCCATGAGCGCGAGTATGAGCATGAGGCCCAGCTGGAGCACGTACTTGCTCTTGCTAAGCCCGACCCATGAGACGGGGAAGATGAGGAGCGCGAGCATCACTGCCATCTTCGAGTCGCGGTAGATTCCGTATGCCAGCGCGAATGCCGCAATGAATAGAGTCACGTGGATTAGCGTTATGGGGTAGCCGCTGACCGCCAGCACCTGGTAGCCGAGAACGTCGAAGGAGCCGGCGAACTCGCCCGCAGTCGGCGCCTCTTCGGCGACGGTCATGAAGAGCGGAGTCGTCTGCGTCGCGAACCCCGCCGCGCTGGTGATGGAGCCCATCAGCCTGTCGCCCAGCGGGGTGGCGAGCATGACGAGCATGCCGAGCACGATGAGGCCGAGGAGGGCATAGCCTTTCATCTCCGCGCCCTTAACCTGCTTGTGGATGTATTGGAGCGCGCCCCCGTATGCGAGCACTGCGAGCAGTATGAGCGGCTTGTCGAAGATGAAGTTGATGGAGTTCAGATGAACGGCCATCGCGATGCTCGCTATGAAAATGACGATCCAGACGCATGCGTTCAGCTCGAGGAACTCGCGCAGGTCCTTCCCGCGGAGGAAGTCGAAGGTGGCCTGTATGCCCATGTAGCCTCCGTAGACTAGCATGAGCATTATGAAGTACTGCGAGCCGGTTATCACGCACATCGCCGCGATTCCGGCAAGGATGGCAAGGTATCTGTCCTTCCTGTGTATCATGAGCACGTAGGCGGCAACGAAGAAGAAGATGGCGAAGAGGCCGAACGGTTGTATCTCAGCCTCGCCCGCGGCGAACTTCTCTATTATCCTGGGGAGGACGGCGGTGAAGAGCGCGGCCACGACGCCGTATTTCGCGCCCCACTCCTCCTTCGCTATTACGAAGACGAGGAAGCAGAGGAGCGCGCCAACGAGCGGCGGATAGACGTTCCCGACGAGCGTCAGGGTGTCGAGGTCGAATGCGCCTCCCTGCGTGTAGATGGAATACCACTGCGCCTCAAGGTAGTTGGTGAGGGGCGCGAGCCTGTGCGAGCTTCCCAGCGGATACCATGCAGTGTAGTCCCACGCGGGTATCTGCCCCTGCGTGAGTATCCACTTGGTGCTCAGCATGTAGTAGTACGGGTCGAACTCGTAGAAGGTCGTCGAAAGGCTCTGCATGCGCGCCCAGAACGCCCAGAGCATCACGATGGCGAGGAAGGCCCAGACCGCCGCGCGCTCCACGTCCTCCTTCTTCTCCAGGTTTATGTCTAGGTCGAAAAGCTCACTTATCGCGCCGACCTTGAAAGCAAGGCTGCCCTGGAGGATGTCCGTAAAGTTGAGCAGCAGCCCGAGTGCCGTGAGCAGCCCCAGGGTTGCGAGCATGAGCACGAAGGAGTAGTTTATGCCGATGAGCGAGAGGAGGAGAAGGGCGAAGGGCGGGATGGCGATGCCGAGTATGAGCCCGAACATGCACTTCTCGAAAAGCGAGAGCCTGGAGCGCTGCAGCAGAGGAAGCGCCAGTAGCAGGCCTGGTATAAACATTGAAAGCAGGACGGGTATGCCAGCGACTATGAATTCTAATTCGGCCACAGGGGGATTATTTATCTGTATGGTTTTAAATAGAGTTTGATGAATTTCGACGCGCACGTTGTTGGCGCAGGCCCTTCCGGCACTGTGTTCGCGCGCGAGGCGGCGAAACGCGGGCTGAGGGTGCTCGTTTCTGAGGAGCATTCCCGCATAGGCATCCCGGTCCAGTGCTCTGGCCTCATCTCAATCGAGGGCCTCAAGTCGCTCGGCGTGGATTACCGCAGCTGCGCCATGCACGAGCTTAAGGGCGCGCACATCTATTCGCCCGGCCTCTCCCGCATCTCCGTAGGGAATGGGAAGGTGAGGGCGTGCGTGGTGGACAGGCGGAAACTGGATGAGATGCTGGCTGCTTCTGCGGAGAAGGAAGGCGCGGCCATAGAGTTGGGGAAGCGCGTCTCGAAATCCGGGCTTCGCGGGAAGCTCGTTGTGGGCGCGGACGGCGCCGGCTCATCCGTTGCGCACTGGTTCAATTTTCCGCGGATTCCCGCGTTCGCGCTTTGCGTGCAGGCGGAGTTCGACGGGGTTTCGCTCGCGGACGAGAGCAGGCTGATGATGTTCCTTTCCAACGGGAGGTTCCCCGGGCTTTTCGGCTGGCTCATTCCCACGGGGAAGGGGACGGCCCGCGCCGGCATCGGGATGAGGCAGAACGGCGGCCGCGCCCCGCTGCTGCGCAGGTTTGAGGAGTTCATCCACGGCGGAATTGTGGCGGATGCGCTCGATGGCGCGAGGGAAACCGGCAGGCTATCGGGCATAATACCGATTGGCGCACGGGAGGAAACGGCGAAGGCGAACGTGGTGCTCATCGGAGACGCAGCGGGCCAGGTGAAGGCGACTACGGGAGGAGGAGTTGTCTTCGGGACGGCGGCGGCGCGCATTGCTGCGGAAGTCGCTGCGGCTGGCAGGCCCCCTGCGCATTATGAGGCAGAATGGAGGGCGCGGATGGGCACGG
>CAIXRF010000049.1 GCA_903921825.1 uncultured Microcaldota archaeon
GGCTGCGCCAGCTGCTGCAGTTGCGCCGGCGCCGGAGATAAAAAGGAGAAAGGAGCGCTGGGGAATAGTTCATGTTTTTTCCTCGAAGAACAACACGATAATTACAGTCACGGACGTGAGCGGCGCTGAAACAATCTCGAAGGCAAGCGGCGGGATGATTGTGAAGGCGGACCGCGAGGAAGGTTCCCCGTATGCCGCGATGCAGGCTGCTTTCAGGGCTGCGGACCGCGCGAAGGAGGTGGGGGTAACTGCGGTGCACATCCGCATCCGTGCACCGGGCGGGCACGGCACAAAAACGCCTGGCGCAGGAGCGCAGGCTGTAGTGAGGGCGATTGCAAGATCGGGGCTGCGGATAGGGAAGATTGAGGATGTAACCCCCACCCCGACGGACACCACGAAGAGGCCCGGCGGAAGAAGGGGAAGGAGGGTCTAAGATGGACATTGATGTTGATTCCGCCTCCGAGAAGGAGATAAGGTTCACGCTTGGCGGCGCCACGGTTGCGTTCGCGAACGCGATAAGGCGCACCGGGATGAGCAGGCTCCAGATATTCGGCGTCGAAAAGATAACGGTCTACGAGAACAACTCGTCCATTTTCGACGAGTACATCGCGAACCGCGTCGGCCTCGTGCCAATCGAGACGCCGGAGGGCTACACCGACAAAGACGTCGTGCTCTTCACGCTGGACAAAGACGGGCCCGGGACGGTCTATTCCAAATCGCTGAAGAGTTCGGATGCGAAGGTGAAGGTCGCGAATGGGGACATACCCATAATGAAGCTTGGAGAGGGCCAGCACCTGCGGCTCGAAGCCTCCGCAAAGCTCGGGACAGCGGCGGCGCACGCGCGCCACCAGGCAGGGCTGCTCGCCTACGAAATTGACAAGAAGGACAGGGGGACGTTCAACTTCGTCGTGGAGTCGTTCGGCCAGATAAGTGCGAAGGAGATTCTCGTGAGGAGCGCGGAGGCGCTCGAGGAGAGGCTGGATGAGATCAAGAAGCAGCTGAAGGCTGCTTCGAAGGGGTGACTCGCGCTAAATGCGGGGGTGTCAGAGCCAGGTCAAATGAGCAGGACTGAGGCTCCTGTGCCTTTAGTGGCTGCAAGGGTTCAAATCCCTTCCCCCGCACTCCGCCCAATTGGTGATGTTTATGAAGAAAGGAACTGAAAACGATGCGCTCAGGGAAACGCTGATTTTCCTCGAGAAGAGCGCGAAGAGGAACAAGGCGCCCGTGTGGTCGGACGTCGCGATGAGGCTTTCCGCCTCCCGCAGGAGCAGGACCGAAGTGAATGTCGGGAAGCTCGCGAAGGTGACGAAGGCGGACGACGTAGTGGTCGTGCCGGGCAAGGTTCTGGGCGCTGGCGAGCTGAAGCACAGGCTGACGCTCGCAAGCTGGAGCGCGGCAAACGGCGTGGCGAAGAAGGTGACGAAGGCCGGGGGAAAGATGGTCAGCATAAGGGAGCTTGTCGGCTCGAACCCCGGAGGGAAGGGAGTCATCATTGTAAGGTGAGCGAATGAAAGTCATTGACGGAAACAACATGATACTCGGGCGCGTGGCCTCGAACGTGGCGAAGATGCTCCTCAACGGGGAAGAGGTCGCAATAGTGAATGCGGAGAAGCTGGTGATAAGCGGCGACCTGCCCTACCTGGTGGAGAAATACCGGAAGAGGAGGACGATGAAGGACAAGGCGAGCCCCCAGCATTCGCCGAAGTGGCCGAGGAGGCCGGACCTTTTCGTCAGGAGGATAGTCCGCGGCATGCTGCCGTGGGACAACGCCCGCGGAAGGCGGGCGTACGAGCGCCTCGCCACGCACGTCGGGGTGCCGAAGGCGCTTGAGGCTGCGGACAGGACCGCGCTTCCGGGCGCGAGCGCGGAGAAGCTGAACACGAAATACCACAGCGTGGAGCTGCTGTGCTCCCGCCTTGGATATGTAAGAGGGTGAGTAGATGGCTGCTGCAAAAAAGAAGGAGAAGGAGGCCGTGCCGGCTGGTGCCAAGAAGCCGCGGCCGAAGAAGGAGAAGGTTGTGTTCACCAGGGGAAAGAGGAAGGAGGCCGTCGCGAGGGCGTCCGTGCGGAAGGGCACGGGAAGGGTAATGATGAACCGCATGGCCATCTCCGCGATGAACAACAAGTACCTGAGGAGCCTCGTCTACGAACCGCTCATGCTGGCGGGCAGCGCGGCGAAGGAGCTTGACATAGACGTGAACGTCTATGGCGGCGGCCAGATGGGGCAGGCGGAGGCCGCGCGCATGGCCATCGCGAGGGGAATTTTGGAATTTACTGGGGATGAGGAGCTGAGGAAGAAGATGCTGGAGTACGATAGGCACCTGCTAGCCGAGGACTCGCGGCGCGTAGAGCCGAAGAAGTACAAGGGTCCGAAGGCGAGGGCGAGGTTCCAGAAGTCGTACAGGTAGGTGGTGCGCATGATGCCGGTCAGATGTTTCACGTGCGGTGCGGTGATCGCGGACAAGCAGGAGAAGTTCACCGAGGCAGTCAAGAAGGGCGAAAAGCCCGCCGCTGTGCTCGACAAGCTCGGCGTGAAGAGGTACTGCTGCAGGAGGATGTTCCTCGCGTACGTTAGCGTTGTCGATGAGCTGATAAAGTATGGGAAATTCTGAGGGATTTTGTTTGAGGGGCCGTGTGCTAACCTGGCATGCTTCCGGCTTGGGGTGCCGGCGATCCGAGTTCAAAGGACCCTTTTCCGCTTCGCGGAAAAAAAATGGGCTGGAAATCTCGGCGGCCCCATTTTGCGCTTGAGAGGGTGAATGTTTATGGCTGAAACTGGCGGAGAGCTTCTGATTGCGCAGGAGAAATACCTTGAGGCGGGGATACACATCGGCACTAAAATCAAGACTGCCGACATGAACCAGTACATCTACAAGGCGAGGCAGGACAAGCTTTACGTGCTCGACCTGAAGAAGGTGGACGACCGCATACGCATCGGCGCGAGGCTTCTTGCGAAATACACTCCCGATGATGTCATAGTCGTGGCGTCCAGGACGTATGCGGCAAACGCCGCTGCCGCCTTCGCCAAGGTCACTAAAGTGAGGCTGAACAAGGGCCGCGTGATACCTGGCGTGTTCACGAACCCGGCGCGCCCTGACTTCACTGAGCCGAAGCTCCTTGTCGTCTGCGACCCGAAGGGCGAGAGGCAGGCAACCAGGGAGGCGGTGCGCATCGGAGTCCCGGTTATAGGGCTGTGCGACACCGACAATTCCGCGAAGTTCGTAGACTGGGTAATCCCCTGCAACAACAAGGGGAAGAAATCCCTTGCGCTTGTCTTTTACCTCCTCGCGCGCGAGATGCTGAAGGCGCGCGGAACCATCGCCTCCGACGACCAGTTCACCACCCCGCTTGAGGAGTTCGAAGAGAGGGCGGAAGAGTTTGGCGATGGAAATGAGGGGGCTGCAGCGGAAGTGAGTGAAGCCGCAGAGGCAGTGGGCGGCGAGGCCGCGCCTCCGGCTGAAGCTCCGCCAGTTGAAACCCCGCCAGCTGAATAGCCGCTGCGCTCATTCCCCAAGCGCCGCAAGGCACTGCTGCATAGACGTAGGGTAGGTTATTTTTCTGCAAAGCGAGATGTCGCTCAGCCTCATTGCCGCCCGGAGATAGCACTCGTCGTGCCAGCGCTCCACCGTGATGTCCGCGCAGGACTGGGGCGCATACGTCCCGTTCTCTATTATCATCGAATAGCACCTTTCCCCGTAGTAGCCAGTTTCGACCTGGCTGCACAGCGCAGGCTCGTCGAGTTCGTATGCGACGTCGGATTTGCACGGTTCCCGTATGGACTCCAGGAACACGCGCGAGCACACCTCGATGTCCCCGGTGGCGAGCGCACAGCCGCTGAAGCAGTTGTCCCGCTCGAGCTCAGTCGAGAGGTTGGCGCAGAGGTCAGGGCTCGAGAGCGCGATGGAGAGATTTCCGTAGCAGGAGTCGATGTATGAGGTCGTGTTTATGCGCGCGCAGAATGTCGCGTTCTTGAAATACTCCGCATATTCCTCAAAGCAGAGGTCGCGGTATTGCGTTTCGTTGAGGACCTCGCAGAAGTGGTAGTTGGACTGCGCCTTCGCGAGGCAGCGGTATCTCGCGGCTTCGTCGGAAAGGAGGTAGCAGAGCTCGACCGTGAGGTTTCCGCTGAGGAACGGGCCCACGCAGCTCGCGCGCGCTGCAGTGTCGTTTATCGCGCCGCATATCTCGAACTTCGAAAGCCTGAGCGCAAGCGTTGAGTAGCACTCCGCGAGCACCGTCGCGTTCGCTATCTCCGCGCACGCTGACTGGTCGCTCTGGTTGAGCGCATAATCCTGCCTGCACGCGTCTGCATACGCGCTGCCGAGCGGGGCGCAGAACGAGGCGTTGTGCCTCGCATCCGCAAAGCAGACGGCGCGCGAGTAGTTCGATGCAATCTCCTCGCAAAGGATGGATGTGTCGTTCAGCCCAAGGTAGCAGCCTTTCCGCTCGGCGCCTGCGAGATTGTCGCATATTGACGAGTCGTTCTTCAGCCCGGCGACCGTGAGGTAGCATGCGCTCACGTTTTCCGCCACGGAGAGCCTGGCGCACAGCGACTCGTTCTGGAGATGGCTCGCGAAGCGCGAGAAGCAGTCGTCGTGCAGCGTGGAGTTGATTACTTGTGCGCAGTCCTCCGGCACGTCCCCCGAGAGCGCGGACTGGTAGTTGCACGCGTCCCGCTCTTCGATTGTAGGGTATGTGTTGCAGGCCCTGGCCTCGTACGGGGTTGGCGAAGGGGTTTCGTAAGGAAGCGGAGTCGGCTGGCTGGAGGGCGTGAAGATGCAGCCTGCGAGCGCAAGCGCGAACAGGAGCAGCGCTGCAACTAGCATTGGACGGTCCGCGCTTTTCGCCATGTCACTACCTTCGCTGCTGCCGTATTTAAAGATTATCAGCCTTTCTTGTTCTTCATGCGCCGCTTGGAAGGGCGGCATCAGCAATACCTACGGCTCATCACGATAGCCCCGGGCAGATTTGAACTGCCGTAACCAGGTTTCTCCCGTTTTTCCGCGAGCGCTTTTGCGCCGCAGGCGGAAAAGGGCTCAAAGCCTGGTGTCCTTGGCCGCTAGACGACGGGGCTGCGAAGTAATTTGCGGAAAAGGCGTTAAAATCAGTATGCCTTCGCTATTAGCACGGTGTATTTCGCGGGCGAGCCGCACCCAGCGCACTTGTCCGAGACCTTTTCCTGCCTGAAAGGTATGCAGCGTATCGTGCCGCCGCCCGTTTCGTCCTTTATCTTCTGCTCGCACGCCTCGCCTCCGCAGTGCGCGGCCTTGGCCATCTTCCTCCCGTCGAGCGCCTTCTTCAGCTCAGCGTTCGTCTTCACGGCAACGGTGTTCTCTTCCAGGAACTTCTTCGCCCGCTCGAAGAGGTTGGATTGGATTGCGTCCAGCAGCTCCTGCACCTTCGCGGCGAGCTCCGACTCCATTATGGCTGACTTCCCGCCCGTGTCGCGCCGCACAGCAGTCACCTGTGCCTTCTCTATGTCCTTCGGCCCGACCTCTATGCGGAGGGGGATGCCGCGCAGCTCGCATTCCGCGAACTTCCAGCCCGGCGTATGGGCGTCGTCGTAGTCCGCGACCGCACGCACTCCTGCCGCCTCAAGCTTTTTCCTTATCTCCTCGCACTTCTTGAAAACGGGAGCCTTGGTTTCTTCCTTGAAAATCGGGATGATTACTGCCTGCTCAGGGGCTATCCTCGGCGGCAGGACAAGGCCCTTGTCGTCGCCGTGCACCATCACCACTGCGCCGATGAGCCGCGTGGAGACGCCCCATGAGGTGGTGTGGCAGAAGCGCTCCACCCCGTCCTCCTCGCTCATGTATTTTATCCCGAACATCTTCGGGAAGTGGTCACCGAAATAGTGCGAAGTGCCCATCTGGAGCGCCCTCCCGTCCGGCATGAGCGATTCCACCGCCGTCGTGTAGACCGCGCCCGCGAAGGTCTCTACCTTCGTCTTCCTGCCCGCGACAACCGGGATTGCCAGCTCGCCCTCAATCAGGTCGACGTATGCGTTCAGCGCGTCCTTCACCTGCGCCTCCGCCTCCTCCTGCGTAGCGTGGGCGGTATGGCCCTCCTGCCAGAGGAACTCCCTCGTCCTGAGGAAGGGCCTTGTCTGCTTTATCTCCCAGCGCACGATGTTGCACCACTGGTTCAGCTTCAGCGGCAGGTCGCGGTGGCTCCTTATCCACTTCGAATACATGTAGTAGATTACCGTTTCCGAGGTTGGGCGCAGGGCGACGCGCTCCTCGTCGCCTTCCTTCTTCTCCACCCAGGCGACTTCCGGAACGAAGCCCTCGAAGTGCTCCGCCTCCTTCTTGAGGAGCGATTCCGGTATGAAGAGCGGGAAGTAAGCGTTCTTCACGCCCATCGCTCTTATCTTCGCATCGAGGCTCTGCTGTATGCGCTCCCAGATGGCGTAGCCGCGCTCGCGGAAGATGATGCAGCCGTGCACGGGCGCGTAGTCCGCAAGCTTTGCCGAGAGTATCACTTCGGGATACCATTCATGGAAGTCGCTGCTTTTCTTAGTCTTCATCAAATCACTGCTATAATTTCTGCGGCCATTTTAAAAAGCATAGGCGGCATAGCCATGCGAACGCTGCCCTGCCTTTCCGAAAAAATTATGGTTAAATGACGTGAGGATACATATTTTTATACTTAATGCTCCATAAGTATAGCGGGGAGGATTATGAAAAAAAGCCGCATTGTTTCGGGGGAGCTTGCTCAGAGGCGGAAGGCGCTGCTAGAAAAGGTCTTCTGCCCGGAAGGGGCAATACTGGTTGCAGAGAACGAGTTTGAGAAGAAAATCCTGAATACGCAGGGGGCAATGGTAGTGAAGTTCTGGGATGGGACGCCGCACCCCGCGCAGGAGGCGTTTTCATCGGTCGCAAGGAAATACTCGGAGGAAATCAAATTCGCGTGCATCCTCGTCAAGGACAAGCAGCTCCGCTCCAAGTACAACATCCGCTACAGCCCGACCTTCGTCTTCTTCGAGGACGGGGAGGAGAAATCGAGGATAAGCGGTCCGACGCTGCCTGACGCGCTCGACATCTGGTGCGAAGTGAACAGGGACTAGGCTTCCTTCTTCTTTCTGCCCCCTTTCATGTAGAAGAACGCGTTGACCGCAAGGAAAACGAAGAGCGTGCCGCCGAGTATTACAACCACGAGAAGCACCATTACCCACATGTAGGTCGAAACGCCTGAAAGGAGGCCTTCAACTGAGCCAGCGACGCCGCGCAGCGGCTCCGGAATGTTGGACGTGACGTTCTCAGGCGAGGGCGTGGGATAAGTGCCTGGAATTGGGGTGGGCGTCATCGGCGGTGCAGAATGCCTGACTACGAACTCGGTCAGGTTGGTGCTGGCGGTGTTCCCGCGCTCATCCGTCGCATTAATCCTGTAGAAGACGGAGAATGGCGCCTGCTGCGCCCTCGCCGTTTTCGCTGTGAATGTGCTGTTGCCTGCGTAAACCAGCGGCGTGTCGAACTTGTCTGTGCCTATCACATACTCCAGCCCTACCGAGAGCCGCTCACGGGGCGAAACCGCGTCAGTCACGTTGGCCTTGAACTGAATCTCGTATGTGTCCGTGCCATAGACGCCGATGTTGTGCGACGAGACGGAAACTGCGGTTATGTTCGGAGGGTGGAGGTCGATGGTCACGTTCAGGCTGGTGAGGGGCTGGAGGGTAACGTTGCTCGTGTAGAAGGCTGTGCCGTTGCTTGATATGTTGATGAGCGCTTCCGTGGCGTTCAGGCCGGCGAATTCCGCGGCCCCGCTCTCGTTCGTCAGCGCCTCTTCGGAATGCCCCGCGAATGCGAGTGCCACCGTGAAATTCTGCAGCGGAACGCCGAAATCGTCGCTCACCACGACCTCCAGGGTGTTGTTCAGGGGCGGGGGCGGGCCGACCGCCACGCTCATGGGGTAGGTGAGGTTCACTCTCGTTGAAGCGTTAATGCTGCCGAGGCTTGCAGAAACCGTGTAGCTTCCCGGAGGAAGCATGAACCATGCCTCGCCCGAAGAATTCGCAACTGCTGTGCGTGAATAGGGGCCGGAAACGGAGATGTTCGCCCCGGCCAGCGGCGAGCCCAGCTCGTCCCTTGCCTGCACGCTCATGTTGTAGACCGTCACCGGGAAACCGAATGCCAGCCTGTTCGTCCCGTTCCTCGCCTGCGAATACGTTTCGTGGCGGGACTGCGCCGTGCCGCCATAAGGCGCTGTAACGGTCACGTAGTAGTCAGTGATTATCGGCTCCGGCGCATCGTCGCAGAGCGTCAGCCTCGCAACCCCATCCGGCCCGCTCACCGCGCTCGCGGTAGCGTCCGTCATGTTCGCGACATTCCGCTGGTATGTTACCGTCATCGTGCCGCCGGGTATGACGAAGCCGTTCTGCGACATGAACGTCGCCTCCACGGACTCCACCCATGCGCATGCGCTGGCCAGAGTTGCGGCCAGTATGAGCGAAAGCACGACGAAGCTGGTTCTCATCTTAATCCCTTTCCCATATGGGTTGCGAGGCTTAAAAAGAAATGGGGTCGCAGGGATTTGAACCCTGACGTACAGGTGACTCTTGGCGCATCATCATTCAGCGCTCCAAATTCCCAGTCATCGAGCAACGCTCTCGTCTCACCTGCAGACCATTGGGCAGCGAGCCCAAAAGGCTTCTGGAGCCTGCCGCGCTGCCAGGTTACGCCACGACCCCATGTCGTTAGCGGGAAGATTGGGCAGTGACACGATTTAATACTTTCCGACTAAGCAGCGGTTTCTCCTTTCGTTGCGCGCGTATATCAACGTTCGGGCAGGGGTTTAAGAAATCCCGACCCGTCTACCTTGAACCTGTGCTGCGGATTCGCTTTGCAAACTAACTCCCCGGTTTTTTCATCCTTCAAGAGCGGAGACGTAATGCTGCTTTTCATGCTACATGTCGGACAGGCGTATCCCATTTCCTCACCTCGCACATTGCGTTTAAGTAGAAGCTGTCAGCCCTTGCGGGCGGTTTAGCCTTACGCTTGGTGAGCCTCATCGCCACATAACTATCAGAGAATGCCAATTTATAACTATCGCATAAAAGGTAGTGGTGCGGACTATTTTTGCGCCCTTCCAACCCGACCAAACAGCGACTTTTCCCAGGGTTATGAGATTATCCGTCCAGTTCCCAAACATCCTGTTCCTTGACTCCAATCTTTTGCACAAATTCCTTGTCTGCGCATATCACCGTCTTAGTCAAGCGACGCTCATTGCACAAATCTTCCTTGTAGGAGTATTTTCCGTAGCCAAGGTTGTACTTTTCCCCATTGGCTATCGTATCCTTGATTGCAACAAGATTCAGATAGATTCCAATCCCGGACAGGTAATCCTTTGGAAGCACCACCGCAAGGTTGTGCACCTCGTCACCCTCTTTCACTACCATGTTGAACCCGACAATCTCCCCATTTTGCCGTCCAACATAGGCATATGTATTCTTTGAACAAAACGCAGCCATGTATTGTTCAAAGTAGCCGTCAGTTTGCTTATCGCCATTTAGCCTGTTGAATTGATGCCCGTACATTTCCTCGAGGTCAGCCCGCTTCGGTTTTTCCATCGTGACGTCGATTAATTTGTCGAACTTTTTCATGGTCCATTGCTTGCCGTGATTAAGCCGCTTGAAATAGTCATCGAACTTTTCAAAGCCTGAGACCAAGTACTCGCATTCCTCAGTTTCATCAAATGTTCCCACTTCAGAGTTGGCACTCAACTCCCATAACCACAGTGGCTTTGGCAGGTTTTCAAGATCGCTTTCCGTTAATGCCATCAACGGATATGCATTCTGCGATAGTGACCAGAAACTAACGTCCGCCTTCAACCAACTAAAGTTGCTTCCGTAAGTCAAAGGCACGTCGACATCAAACAACCGGTTGTGTATCCTCATTCAAGCGCCTTAGTCATGCCGCCGTCCGTCAATCCGAGTTTGTGCGAGCCCATAAACATGCTCTTGGCCGGAAAAGACAGCTAATTTCGTACATTACTACGCAAAAGAAGAATTAAACCCTTCGGCTTCGGTATCAGTTGCCCCACGTTGCCTATAAACCACTCCGCTTCCTGTTTCTGTTCAGCGGAAAGTAGCTTGGTTACGCCACGACGCCGTCGTGCAAGATGGTCATGCCACTCCACTTAATATAAATTCCGCAATATAACTGTGGGAAAAGAACATGGACGCAGTGATAGTGGACAAGTTGGAGAAGAAATTCAACGGCTTCACGGCAGTCGACAAGATAAGCTTCAGCATGAAGAGGGGCGAGCTCTTCGGCTTGCTCGGCCCCAATGGCGCAGGCAAGAGCACTACCATCTACATGCTGACGACGCTGCTGAAGCCGACCTCTGGGAGCGCGACGGTCAACGGCTTCGACATACGCACCGATTCCGAGGCGGTGCGCAAGTCCATCGGCATAGTCTTTCAGGACCCGACGGTAGACATACGACTCACAGCATACGACAACCTCGACATACACGGCAGGCTTTACGGCATGTCGGGGCAGAAAAGGAAGGAGAGGATAAAGGAGGTGCTGGACCTCGTGGAGCTGGGCGAGTGGAAGGATAAGATGGTGAGGACGTTTTCCGGGGGCATGAGGCGAAGGCTTGAGATTGCGCGCGGACTGCTCCACACCCCTGAGGTCCTGTTCCTTGACGAGCCCACGCTCGGCTTGGACCCGCAGACGAGGAGGCACATCTGGCAGTACATAGAAAAGCTCAGGAAGGGGGGCATCGCCATGATGCTCACCACGCATTACCTTGAGGAGGCGGACTACCTGTGCGACAGGGTCGCGATAATAGACAGGGGGAGGATAAAGGCGCTGGACACGCCGCGGAGCCTCAAGGGCATTATCGGCGGTAACATCATCAGGATAGAGGCGCGCGAGCCGCAGAAGCTTGCGGAGATGCTCAAAAAATCCGGGTTCTGCAAGGCGCCCAAGGTGGATGGCGCAGTAGTTTCCTTCGATGTAAAGGAGGGGGGCAAGCTCGTCCCGAAGATAATGGAGGCGGCCTCGAAGGCGGGCATCGAGATAGAGAACATCGAGATGCGCCTGCCGAGCCTCGAGGACGTCTTCATACATTACACAGGAACGAGCATAAGGGCGGAGAAGAGCGCCGGCGGCGGCATGATGATGGGGAGGAGAGCGCATGGCTTTTGAGGCGGGAAAGATTTACGCGGTATGGCTCAGGGAGGTGAAGCGCTTCACCAACTCGAAGGCGAGGATAGTCAGCAGCATGGGCCAGCCAATCCTGTTCCTGGTCGCGCTCGGAGGCGGATTCTCGGCATTGATACCCGGATTCAACTACATGGCATTCCTGCTCCCTGGCATAGTTGCCATGACAGTCATGTTCACATCCATCTTCGCCGGGGTTTCAATCATCTGGGACAGGGAGTTCGGCTTCCTGAAGGAGATGCTTGCCGCACCCACGAGCAGGGAGACCATCGTGATGGGAAGAATCCTCGGGGGCGCGACCACTGCACTCCTCCAAGGCGTGCTCATGTTCGTGCTGGGGATGCTGTTTACCGGGGTCGCCGTCCCGCCGTTGGCAAACATACTCGGCATACTTGTGCTGATGACTGTCTTCTCGTGTTACCTCGTGGCGGCGGGGATTGCGATAGCATCCGTAGTGCAGGAGGTGGAAACGTTCCAGCTCCTGATGAACTTCCTTGTGATGCCGCTCTTCTTCCTTTCCAGCGCCCTTTTCCCGCTCGAGCAGATGCCGGCATGGCTCCGGGATATAAGCAGCCTGAACCCTGTAAGCTACGCGATTGACGGGATGCGCACGCTGGTGATCGGCACGAGCCACTTCGGCCTCCTCTACGACTTCGGCGTTTCTTTCGGCATACTCGCCATCGCGTTCGCCGCAGCCACATACTTCTTCAACAAGACTTCCATCTAGAGACGGAAAGGGATTTATAATGCGGCGGAGCAAAGGTTTTCGTGATAACTACTTCGCGCCTCACGAAGAAGTTCGGCAAGCTTGCGGCAGTTGACAGCCTGAGCCTGGATATCCCGGAGGGTGAGGTCTTCGGCCTTCTTGGGCCGAACGGCGCGGGAAAGACCACTACCATAAACCTGCTCATCACGCTGCTGAAGCCGACCTCGGGGAGCGCGACCGTGAATGGAATTGACGTGGTCAAGCATCCCGCGGAAGTGAGGAAGAACATAGGCGTCGTTTTCCAGGAGCCCAGCGTAGACGACCTGCTGAGCGGAAAGGAGAATCTGGAGATGCACGCCATGCTCTACAGCATGCCGGGTGAGCTGAGGAGGAGGCGGGTTGAGGAAGTGCTGGAGCTCGTGGAGCTCACGGACCGCAAGGATGACTGGGTGAAGACATATTCAGGAGGCATGCGAAGGAGGCTGGAGCTCGCGCGCGGGCTCATGCACCATCCGAAGGTGCTCTTCCTCGACGAGCCCACACTCGGGCTCGACCCGCAGACCAGGCAGCACATCTGGAAGTACATCGCGAGGCTCGCGAAGGAGGAGAACATGACCGTGGTGCTTACGACGCACTACATGGAGGAGGCGGACCTGCTCTGCAGCAGGATAGGCATCATGGACCACGGGAAGATTGTGGCGCTGGGCACGCCGAAGAGGCTGAAGCATGAGGTGGGCGGCGACGTGGTGGTCCTGAAGCAGGAGGGGTTCGACAGGTCCTGCCTCAAGGGCCTGAAGTTCGTGAAGAAAGTGAAAGTGGACGGGGACGAGGTGTTCCTGACGGTGGAGCACGCGCACGAGAACCTGCAGAGGCTGCTTTCGGCGGTCGGGAGGGTGAGGTCCGTCGAAGTGAGGGAGGCCTCGCTGAATGAGGTGTTCCTGAAATACACCGGGAGGAAATACAGGGAGGAAGAGGAAGGGGCAGAGGGCGGCTGGGCTGAAAGGACCATGAACGCCGAGGCGCAGAGGGATTGACGCATGAGCAGGCGAAGGGCCAGCACCGGGCGCTGCGAAGAGGGATTGAGCCATGAGTGAGCTCGAAGCGATTTACGCCATATGGCTGCGCGAGTTCCGCGTATACCTGAGGGAGAAGGAGCGCGCCATATCTTCCATAGTGTCCCCGTTGCTCTGGCTCTTCGCGTTCGGAACCGGGCTCGGCGCGAGCGTTGCGATTGCGGGCGTGAACTACCAGCTCTTCATCTTCCCCGGCATCATTGCGATGACGCTGATGTTCACCTCGATATTCTACGGAATGTATGTCATCTGGGATAGGAAGCTTGACTTCCTGAAGGAGGTCCTGGTAGCCCCGCTCTCGAGAAGGGACGTATTCCTCGGGAAGATGCTGGGTGGCGTGACTGACGCTATGATACAGGCGGCCGTGCTTCTCATGCTGGCTGGGGTGCTCGGAATTCCGGTAACCTCCTACGGGGCGCTGATGGCGCTGCCCGCGATGCTGCTCATCACCGTATGCATGACGAGCATAGGGCTTTTCTTCGGAGCGGTCTTCTCCAGCTTCGAGAGCTTCCAGCTGGTGATGCAGTTCGTGCTCTGGCCCATGTTCTTCTTCTCGGGTGCGCTGTTCCCGCTTGAGAACCTTCCTGGCTGGCTTGCCTCGCTTACCTACTTCGACCCGCTCACGTATGGCGTGGATGCGATGCGGGGAGTGATGCTCGGCATGGGCAAGATGCCGTTCGAGATTGACCTGCTCGTGCTGGGCGTATTCACGCTCGTCACCTTGTGGATGGGCGCAAGCGCATTCGAGCGGATGGGGAAAATCTAGTGGTGCGATGCTGGAAGTATTCAACACCCTGTCTCGGAGGAAAGAGCCTTTCAGGCCGCTTAGGGGCAGGCGTGTTGGCATTTACACTTGCGGCCCGTCCGTATACCAGAGGCCCCACATAGGCAACTACCGCACCTACGTCTTCGAGGACGTATTCAAGCGCTACCTGCTCTGGAAAGGCTACCGCGTGCGACACGTGATGAACATCACCGACGTGGAGAACAAGGCAGTCGCGGAGGCCGGGAAGGAGGGGAAAGGCCTCGGGAAGCTCACGGGGCATTATGCTCAACTGTTCTTTGCGGACGTGAAGAAGCTAGGCATGCTCCCCGCGGACGCATATCCCAGGGCGACGGAAACGATTCCTGAGATTGCTGCGCTCGTGGAAAAACTGGCAAGAAATGGGTTTGCCTACGAAGTGGATGGCGACTGGTTCTTTGACATATCGAAGTTCCGGGGGTATGGCCGGCTTTCGGGGA
>CAIXRF010000050.1 GCA_903921825.1 uncultured Microcaldota archaeon
CAATGATGCTGTGCCCTTTGCAGTTGATTGTAGAGCCGCCAGCGCTCGGAAATACTATTATGCAGTCGCCGCCGATGGAGCTAAGGTCGGAATCGAGCGTGTAGCTGCCGGGAACGCTTAGGATGCAGCCGCAGGAGCTTATCACCCAGCCGGGTGCACATGCGGGCGGAGGAGGAGGCGGGCATGTGGAGTGGCAGGTAATGCTGCTCGAGCAGACGCTTCCTTCGTAGGGCATGCAGATGTTGCCATTGCCTTCGCTCTGCGGCGCCTCGCAGAAGACGTCCTGGTTCGGGTTCCAGCAGACAGTGTTGCCCGTGAGGAGGTTGTTGCTGGAGTACGAGTCCGCGTAGAATCCTCCATTCCCGTTGTTCCCCATGGCTGTGTTGCCCGTCAGGTTGTTGTCGCTTGAGTCGAAGAGGCATATGCCCATGTCGTCGTTCGAGTTAGCGGCATTGCCTGTTATGATATTAGTGCTCGAACCGTATATGAATAGGCCTTCTCCGTTCGAGTCGACAGCGTTGCTCGTGATGGTGTCGTAGTTGGAGTACTCTGAATAAATGCCGGCCCAGAAATTGGTTATCGTGCAGTGCCTCACGGCAATTCCGCTTGTGGAGGCAAGATAGACGCCGATTCCGGCTCCGTGGTTGGTGCTGTTGATAATGTGGCCGTAGCAGTCCAGGATGGAATTGCTGGCATCTGTGGTCAGGGTTATGCAGTTGCTGTTATCGGTGTCGTTCAGGTCACCGCCAAGATAATAGTAGCCGGGCTGGTCGTAAGTCTGCCCGCATTCTGTAATGTTTATCGCACCGGGCGGCGGCGTCGGGCTTCCTCCGGGAGGCGGGCCTCCGCTAATTCCTCCAAGCTCAAACCTTGCATTAATATCTCCGCACACGGTCCTCTCTATATTGCTGTCCATTTCCGTGTAGCGCACGCAGACCTTACCCTTGTATCTCTCACCGGACTGGGTATTCTCAGGGGAGAGCGGCTGGCCGTCTTCTCCAGTGCAGAAGACTGTGTTGTTGGAGTTGCCACCTGTAACCCACCTATGCTCACCTGAGGGTATGATGGTCCAGTTGTTGAGGTCCTGCAGTGCTGCTGAAGAATTCTGGGAGCATGAGCTTGCAGTCACCATAACCGACTTGCCAGTTGCCTGGCCGAAGTCAAGCTCCAGGCCTCCGGTGCCATTCCCAACCCGGAAGGAGTAGGCGCTGAAGCCAGGAGTGAAGAAGAGAGTGTTGGTCTGGGCATTTTTGGGGTTGATGACGCCAATATAGAAGAGAATGGCCATCACTACGACGAGGACAAGCATGGCCCAGCCGTAGGTCATTAAGAATTCCATCGCGGCTTGCCCGCGGTTAAGCACATCTGCCATACTCTACCTCTGCTGCAAATATACCTAGCGCCGCCGTTCTTTATATCCCTTATGCGCTCTGGCCGGAATTCGCCTGGCCGGTTTTGCAAGGGCTAAGCTGGCACGCAGCCGCTCTTATGGTAGCTGCAAATGTATCCTTCTGGGCAGCCGTCCCGCATCCCTTCGCAGTCCATGCAACCGCAGCCCTCGCCGGAGTCGCAAACCATGTCGTTGTCGCACGATGCCGCCACACATGCCCCGGAACCCTGCGGGTCGCAGACCTGCCCCCACGTGCACCCGTCCTCTTGGTTATAGCAGTCGTAGCACGTGCAGTTCTCGCTCTCATCGCACAGGCCGTTCATGTTGCAGCCAAGCCACGGGGTAGGCGAGGGCGTCGGGCTCGGCTCGCCGGGTGGGCAGCTGTAAAGCCATCCACCACCACTAAGGCTGCAGCCACTCTGGTTGTTGCACAGGTTGCCACCAGTGTCGAAGTTGTTGCCTCCCTGATAGCAGTAGAAGCCTAGTTCCCCGGAATCCAAAACGTCGTTGTTCCGGAACGTGTCGCCCGAGGACCTGTACACCTCGATTCCCTTGCCGCGTATGCTGCTCATAGTGTTGTTCTCTATCACGAAGCCGTTGATGTACATGAGGCGGATGCCGTGCGCAAGGTCGCTCATCGTGTTGTCGCTTATCCGCCCTGCGCCAGTCCCGCTTCCGGCAAACCCTGTCCCGCCGTTCGTGAACGTGTTGCCCGTGACGGTTATCGCGGAGTATGTGGCCACCGCGTAATTGTCGAAGTCAGTTATGTTGCAGTTCCTTATCGTGGTTCCCGCGCCGTCGTTGTTCACGGATATGCCATCCCCTCCGTGCACGTCCATCAGGTTGTTCCCGCAGTCAATCGTTATCCCCGGGGCGTTTGCACAGATGCAGGCATCGCCGTTGCCTCCGCAGTATGGCTCTATGGTGTGGTGGAAGTCCGGGCTCAGGGTGTAGGTGCCCGACGTGTTTATGTAAGTGCATGCAGTGAGCGTCGTGTTCGTGTTGCAGGTATTGTCCATGCAGTTCTGTCCCGCCGGGCAGCCGCAGTCGAGGCAGCAGTTCTCGGAATTTTCTCCCCAGTTGCAGCGGAAATCTCCGCAGACCTCGCTTGGGGCTGCGCATGTGCCCTGCGCCCAGTGGCAGAAAGCCGAGGGGTGCGCACAGGTATTCGTCCCATCGTCAACGTTGCATTCGGGGCACTGGGAGCTGCCGCCCATGCAGGCGAGATTGCTGAACGCGTTCCCGGAGAACGTGTTTCCCGCGCCGTATATCGAGGATTGTCCGTTGCCAAAGGGCGGCCTCGGCGGGTCCTGCCCTTCGCCAAGCACGTTGAAGTCGTTGCTCGTGAAACGGCTGTCATTCGTATATATGTAGAGCGGGATAGTCGTGTTCGCAATAGTGTTGCCCGTAAAATCGTCATTAGTGCCTGTCAATTGCATCGCGACGTAGCACGAATCCAGCTGGTTCTGGGCGATGTTGCTGTCGTCCACGTCTGCATCTATGCAATGCCCATTGCCGCCGCCCACCGTGTTGCCGGTAATGCTTATGTTCGAGCCCACGGCGCTTATCCCGTAATAGAAGTTGCGGATGTTGCAGTTCTTGACCTCCACGCTGGAGCTATGGACCGATACCGCTGGCCCGTACCAGGACGACTGCAGCTGCATGCCATTCTGCTGGCAGTCAAAGGTTACTCCCTCCGACTGTATGCATATGCATGCGTCGTGGCCGTTGCAGGAAACCGGGGTGCTCGAGTTGAAATCCGCCGAGATGGTGTAATTGCCGGGTTGCGTTATCGTGCCGCACGTGCTTAGTTCCGGGCCGATTGGCGTTTCGGTAGGCGTAGGCGTCGGGGTTGCGGTTTCGCTGCCCGTTGGCTCAGGCGTAGGCGTTTCCCCGCCCTCGCCTTCTCCTGTCATAAGGTTCTGGAAAGTCCCGCCCAGGGTTCCGCATACTGTCCTGTTTGCCCCGCTATCAGCTTCGGTGTAAGCGACGCAGATTGTCCCCGTGTATCTTTCACCAAGCTGTGCATCATCAGGGGCAAGCGGCTGGTCATCTTCTCCAGTGCAGTTTATGCCGTTGTTGGAGTTGCCGCCGGCAACCAGCCTGTGCTCCCCTGAGGGGATGGTTATGGGGTTGTTGAGGCCATGCAACATCGCAGAGGAATTCTCTGAGCAGGAGATGCCCGTGACTATTATGGTCCTGCCCAATGCCTGGCCGAAGTCCAGCGCCAATGCTCCGGTGCTGTTCGCCACTCCGAAAGAGTAGGCGGCCGCGCCTGGGGCGAAGAACTGCACGTTCGTCTGTATGTTCTTTGGGTTGAGCACGCCTATGTAGAAGAGGACGGCAAGCACGATAGTCAGGACCAGGATTGCCCAGCCGTATGTCATCAAGAATTCCATCGCCGACTGCCCGCGGTTAAACGCATTTGCCATAACGCCACCTCTGCCCGTAGATTTTCCTGCGCGCAGCTTTATAAATTCCTCCTGCCTAACTCCTCCTGCTCATTTTACAGTCGTAGATGAGCTTGATGAACTCCGAAAGGAGCGAGGGTGATTTGTGATGGCAAAGGTCAGCTATGTGGAGTTTGAGACTCCAAAGGAGATTCAGGAGAAGGCATATCAGGCCATTGAGATGGCCAAGGACACCGGCCGGCTCAGGAAGGGCACGAACGAGGCGACGAAGGCGATTGAGAAGATGGGATGCGCGCTCGTCGTGATTGCGGAGGACGTGGACCCGCCTGAGGTCGTGATGCACCTCCCGATGATATGCAAGGAGAAGAAGGTCCCCTATATCTATGTCGCGGACAAGAAGCTGCTCGGCAAGAGCGCAGGGCTCGGCGTGCCGTGCGCGGCGATTGCGATTGAGAAGGCCGGGAACGCCCAGGAGCTCGTGAACGAGATAGTCACGAAGATGGGCGGAAAGGGCAAGAAGGAAGAGAAGGAGGAGGCAGCCGCGGAGGCCCCGAAGGAGGAAGCCCCGAAGAAAGAGAAGAAGCCCAAGAAGAAGAAGGAGGAGAAGGCCGAAGAGAAGAAGGAAGAGAAGGCCGAAGAGAAGAAGGAGTAAGGTGTGCTAAATGGCTGAGAAGGGAGGAAAGGCGTCCAAGAAGGAGGAGGGGCCCCAGAAGAAGGAAGCACCGGTAATGAAGGTGACGAGCCTTCCCGCGGCCGCAGAGGTCGTGGAGGTGCTTGGCAAGACAGGAATCTACGGCGAGGTCTACCAGGCGATGTGCAAGATTCTCGAGGGCAGGGACAAGGGCCGCGTCATCCGCAGGAACATCAAGGGGCCGGTGAAGCGCGGCGACAAGCTAATCCTCCTCGAGACGGAGCGCGAAGCCAAGGCAATCAAGGCGCGGTGATGCGATGAACTGTTCGTTTTGCAATGCGGAAATGCAGAAGGGAACCGGGCTCGCCTACGTGAAGCGCGACGGCTCGGTCGTTTACTTCTGCTCGAACAAGTGCCGCAAGAACAAATTGAAGCTC
>CAIXRF010000051.1 GCA_903921825.1 uncultured Microcaldota archaeon
CAAATAGTGCCACCGGGCAAGACGCTGACCGACACCATCATCAATTACTCCGGCGTGAGTGCGGACAACTACATAGACAAAATCGAGTGGCTGGTCGGCGGCGTCGTGAAGGCAGCCTATGACACGAACATCGTTTCCGGCACGAGCATCATAATATACGATGAGAACCTGACGTCCGGCAGCTTCGAAGACGTGAGCGGGGACTTCAAAATCAAGTTTTACCTCATTAGCGACGGGAGCGGGACGCCGGCCATACGCAGCATTACCTCTACGGGCGGCGCATTGACGATAACGAATGCAGTAGATAACGGGGCGAAGGTGCTCATCAACAACGAGGGCAGCACGCACGACGTCCTGAACGTGGAGGCGCTGAGGGAGACGCTCCTGCAAGGGGCATACTACAAGGCCTCTCCAGACACGGGGCCGGATTACCTCTCCCGGCTCGCGAACAGCACCGCGCCCTCGCACTACGGGATAGAATCGCTTATGAACTACTCCACAGTGGGCCTGATGGACGTGAACCGCTCCTGGGTTGATTACTACTTCCTCAACGGGACGGACTGCTCCTCGGTGCTGTGCTTCAAGATTAAGGGGGCGCCGAACTGCGAGGACAATGCGACCTGCAGCAACCACTCCCTGGTGCATTTCAGGCTCGACAGCATGGGCGTGTTGAACATGACTCACCTGCAGTATTATGGAGTGGAAGGCCTGGCATACCCGAACGACTGAGCCTCACGTGAATATGCCGGCGAACACGGTGCCGAACACGTAGTTCGTTATGAAGAAGAGTCCCAGCCCTGCGGCTGTGAGGAACGGGATTACCTTGAGGCCGTTCGCGGTGCTGCCGCTCTGTATGGCCGCGATGATGAAGGAAGCGACGACAGTGGTAATGATAGTGGAGAGCAGCGCGAAGGTGAAGAAGTCCTGCGAGGAGATGCCTGGCGGCTGCGGAGAGAGGAACATCATGCCTCCGGTCGGGAGCCCGCCCGGGTTCTGCGCGAGTATGCCGGTCCAGATGTAGTTCGTGACCGTGATGAGCTGGTTGGAAAGCGCGTAAAGCAGCGGCGCGCCGAAGGCGGCTGCGAAGACAATGAGTATGATGTACATCAGCATCGTCCCCGCTATCTCCTTGTGGAGCATCTGCATGTTCCTGATGTCCTGCCCGGTCCTCTCGAGCAGGTCTGCGACCTGCCCGCCCGCTGCCGTCCCCTCAATGAGCAGGTTGATGGTCCTCTCGAGCGACTTTGAGTTGAAGCGCATGCCGAGCCCCTTTATCGATTCGTTGAATGGCTCGCCGCTGAAGGTGCGCTTGGTCATCTGCTCCACCTCCTTCGAGAGGAGGCCGAACTCGGGGCGGGCCGCAAACCACAGCGCCCGGTCTATGGGCATGCCGGCGCGCACGTTCGCGCTCGCAAGCTGCAGGAAGTCGGGGAGGACGTCGTCCACCTTCGTGCGCCTTTCGTCAACCCTCAGCATGAGGAAGGCGTAGACGATGCCAAGGACGACGAACAGCGTGCTGATGGCGAGGATGAGCGCGTATTGGGGCATGAAAGTAAGGGCGGCGAAGAAGGTGAGCACTGGAACGACGGCGGCAATGATTAGGACAGCGCCCACGAACGCCTCGGGCCTCATGTTAATGCCAGCGAGAGCCAGAGTGGACGCTACGCCCATGACGATATTCCGTGGAGCCAGCCTGCCTATTGCGTCGGTTTCAACCATTCCATCAGACCTCGAAGTTCGGCCTTGACGACATTATGAGCGCGAGGAATATGTACTGTATTATCCCAAGGAGGGCGAGGATGATGAGAAGCATGCCGAAGTCCACCTTGATGTTTATGAACGAAGTCAGGATGATGCCAATCGCGATGCCCAGCGAGGGCAGTATGATGCCGAAGAGCATGTAGAACATCGTGATGGGGTTCAGCTTCTGGCCATACCTCTTGAGCGCAATCACCTGCTCCTGCGAGAGCTGGTTGAGCACGACGTCCAGCGCCGCCGCGACGTCAGAGCCGGAGCGCAGGGAGGTGATTATCTGGAGCAGTATCTGGCGGAAGGGCCGCGAGGTGTTCAGGTCGCTCGCCTCCTGCAGCGCAATCTCCGCCGGGACGCCGCTCTCTATCTTCTCCACTATCCTCGCGAACTCCACGCTTGCGATGCCATAGTTCTTCGTGACGTTTGCCATGGCGTTGAACAGCGGGACGCCAGACTTGAGCGCTATGAGCATGTCCCTGCCCGCGAAGAGCACGTCCTTGTCAAGCGCCTTCTCCTTCGAGCCCATCCTGAGGCGCGGGTACTGCATTATCCAGAAGAATATGAATACGAAGGCGAAAGGCATGAGCACTGCCGCATAGATGCGCGGGAAGTCAAAGCTTGACGCGACGGCGAAGCCCGCAACTCCGAGCACGAGCGTGATGGCAAGCGAGGCCATGAGGGCCTGCGATATGAACGCCGGGGCGCTCTGGCTCAGCTCTGCGCGCTTGAGGTCTTTGCCCAACTCGGGAAAAATCCCCTCAACCATCCGTAGGATGGCTCGTGAGAAGCTGACGCCCTCCGCCTTCTTCTGCGGCGCTGCTTTCCTAACCTCCAGTTCGCCTATGCTCTTCAGCGCTTCCTCTGGCGAAGGCTTGCCCATCATCGACTCCAGTTCCTTGCGTTTTTTCTGCGTGAGCGCCGGTTTTTCCGCCATTTCAGTTCCCTTTTTTTCCGCCGTTTCGGTTCCCTTCCCTGCTCTCGTTTTGTTTCCCGCTTTCCTCCGTTTCAGCCTTCGTCTTTCTTATCCTTCCGTTCCCTCTCCTTTATCTCCCTTACCTTTTTCGCAAGCCTTTCCTTCAGCTCCCTGGCCCGCGTTTCCGGGCCCTCGGCTTCGGCCTGTGCGGGCTGCACTGCTGGAAGTGCCGGCTGAACCGCGGCTGGTGCAGCCGCAGCGGGAATCCGCTTCCTTTTCACCAGACCGCTAAGCTTCTCCCTCATCACGCGGAGCCGCTCCTCCTCGGATGCGTGCGTCATCATTGCGGGCGATGGGGGGACCGACGGAAGCCTGGCCTCAGTGGACTTCAGCAGGAGCATGGGCGACGTCTTTCCCTCCGCCTCCAGCTTCTTGAACTTCTCCTGCATCTTGCGCAGCTCGTCCTGCTCCCGCCTACTCTTCTCGTCCGCGTAGGCATGCGTTGCTGCGGAGGGGGCCCAGCCATGCGCGGCGCCGGGAGCGGGTTTGAATCCCCTCTCGGCCTTGAGCGCCTCCGCTAGCGCCTTTTCATAATCAGTTATCGATACCTTCGCAGAATCCTTCTCTTCGAACACGGGCTCGGAGGAAACGGGCGGCGCCTCGCCCTTCTTTGTGATGAGCGTCTCCAGCCTGCGGACTTCCGCTACCGCATCCTCGAAAATGCTCTGGTCGACGTTCTTCAGTGGTGCGCCCTCAGGCATAGGACCACGCTACCAGAAGAGCTCCCCGTCGAACTGCTTGTCCGCGTTCACGATTGACATCACTTCCTCCGGGCTCTTGTAGTAGCGCGCAATCACGAGCCCCGTGTCGTCAACCGTCCTTACCTGGTGCTTCAGCATCCACCTCAGGACCTTCGACTTCTCGTCTACGCTGTCCCGTATCTCTTCGCGCGTCAGCCCTGCGTAGAGCGCGAGCGTGTCCGCGAGCACGCTCATCTCGTTTATCTCCTTTATGGTGTCGCTCTTCAGGTCCCAGCGGTAGAGCACGTTGACGTCCCCGCCCTTCAGCATCTCGGCGAACTCCAGGACGCGGCGTATGCCGAGCCTCCTGTGCCTGAACTGGACCACGAGCGCGCTTATCGAGTCGAGCATCGTCTTCGGGATGTTTATGGGCGGGTTCGTGAGCCTCGTGATGGTGTCGCCAGCGTTGTCTGCATGGAGCGTCGCGTAGACGGAGTGGCCCGTGTGCATCGCCTCGAAAAGCACCTCCGCCTCCCTCTGCCTCCTTATCTCTCCGACGAGCACCCTGTCCGGCCTCTGCCTCAGGGAGTTGACGAGCAGGTCCAGCATCGTGACCTCGCCCATGCCCTCCACGTTCACCTCCCTCGTGACCATTGGCACCCACTGGAGGAACTTGGGGAGAGTGAGCTCGCGCGTGTCCTCTATGGAGACGATGCGCTGGTTGGGCGGTATGAAGCATGAAATTGCGTTGAGGAACGACGTTTTTCCGCTCGCCGTCCCCCCCGAAACTATCAGCGAGAGCTCGTTCTGGAAGCAGAGCCAGATGAGCGCCGCGACCTCCGGGGAAATGGTGTTCTTCTCCATCAGGAGCGTCATCGTCCAGGGGTTGCGGGCGAACTTGCGGATGGTGATGGTGTTGCCGCGGACGGAAACCGGGAAGAGCGTCGCGTTGACGCGCTCGCCCGTGGGCAGATGCGCGTCCATGAGCGGGTTGAGCATCGTTATCTGCTTGCCTATCCTCCTGCCTATGGACGCGGCGTGCTCGTATATCTTGTCCTCCGTCCGCAGGGTTATGTTCGTCTTGCACCAGCCGTGCACCTTGTGGAAGACCCACACCGGCTCTTCGGCGGAGTTTACGGTCACCTCTTCCAGCTGGTCGTCGTGGAGCATGGGCTCGAGCTCGCCCAGTCCGAGCATCTGCTGGATGAGGTAAGAAGCCAGAATCTTCTTGCTCTCGTCCGTGAGCGTGAGGAAATGCTTCTCGAGGAGGCGCTGCGCCTTGTCCTCGAACTTCCTCTTCACCGCATCGGCCATCTTGGGGTTGATGAGCTCGCTTATGTCAAGCTTCACTTCCGTGATGAGCTCGCCCTTGAGCGTGTTGAGCACCATCTTGGTGCCCTCGCCAAGACCGGGGATGGTCAGCTCGTAGAGGGGCACGAAGTCCCTGCCTTCCACCACCTTTATGTTGACAGGCATCCCGTCCGCGTCCACTGCGTACTCGTCAATAATGCGCTCGGTGCCTTCAGCGCTGCGCGTTCTGGGTTCTTCGGCAGCCATCCTCAATCACGTTCGCCAGCCGCTTTCGCGGGCTTTTTGACTTCGAAGAGCTTCCAGGTCTCCCTGGTCGTCTCCTCCTGCTCCTTCTCGAAATCGTCGATTTTCTTCTCCGTCTCGCCTATCCTCGCCCTCACGGACTCTATCTTCTCAAGCACGGTGTCCACTCCACCCTTTGTGACATCGAGCGCCATGAGCTCCTTCCTCTGCGCCTCCAGCTCGGAAACGAGCCCGTCCCTCTCGCTCTTGAGCGTCTTGAGCTTGCCGGCCATCAGCGCCTTCCTGCCCACGCGCCCCTCGAAGTCCTTCATGAGCTTGTCGAGGTCCGCCAGGCTCTTCGCCATCTCCGTTTTGTGCTCGTTCTCCGACTCCGTCACGCTTGAAGAGAGCTGCAAGAGCGTGTCCACCTCCTTATCGAGGTCCTGCCTTACGCCCATCACCTGCGCAGAACCGGTCTTCACCGCGCCGCCGAGGCTATCGGCCGCCTTCTCCAGGTCCGCATAACCCTTCTCCATCTTGGCGACCTCATCCTTGAGCTCGCGCGAGCGCTTAACTACCTTGTCCACCGCGATGTCCGCGTCGGTCGCGAGCACGCGCAGCTTCACCATCGCAGGCTCAGTTCCCCTCAGCTCCCCATCCAGGTCGTCCATGAGCACCTTCGCCTCTTCGGCCTTCTTGGAGCTTTTGTCAACCGCGTCCTTCATGTCGGTTATCCGCCTCTTGAACTTGTTCGCGACCTCAGTGGAGCGGAAGTTTATCTCGTCGCGCGACTTCTTCAGCTCGCGCAGCTTGTCCAGCCTGTCCTTCACACCGCCCATCTTGAACTCGAAGATGTCCGATATCTGCTTGAACTCGTTCACGGCCTCGTCCAGGGACTTGCCCAGCTCCAGCAGCTCCTCCACCCTGGACTCGATGTGCCTTACTTCCGCTGTCTTTATGTCCGCGATGCGCGAGGTCGTATCTTCGACCTCCGCCTTGGTCTTCGCAATCCAGACGAGGTAGACTTTCGTGAACTGGTAATCAATCTTTACGAGGCCCTGCTCTTCCAATACCGCGGCCCATTCCTCAAGAATCTGCCTTGAAATGCCCATCCGCGTGGCCGCATCGGTCATTTCTATCCTGCCAGCATCCCTCACGAGTTTTATGAAGCCATCCACGCCAGTGCTAATAGTCCCTAGGTCAGCCGCCATAGCCTACGTTTAATATTGGGAGCCTTAATAAGCGTTTAGGTCGAATAAGTTAGCGAGTTTAAGTCGTAAAATCCTCAAAAAATCGTGTTCATATGCCCCTCAGCGAAAACCTCCTCTCGACTGCGCTAAAAAAGGAGGAGCTGCCTCCTATCCAGCGCTTCAGGTTTGAGAGCCTGCTCACTGAAAAATACGGAAGGGACGGGCTGCGCATCTATTTCATGGTGAACGGCACGAACACCGTGCGCCAAATCGCCGCGCAGACGGGCATGGACGAGCAGAAATTCCTCGAAATACTGCGGTTCATGGCGGCAAACGGAGTAATCCGCATAGACGCCACGCTTCTCGAAGGGGCGGGTGCGCCGAAGCCGGAGGCCGCCGCAGAAGCAGGGGCAAGGCTCGCTGCCGCTAAGGCGGCGCCCGCCCCCGCGCCGAAGCCCGCTGCCTCCGCTGGCGTGCCAGCGCCCGAGGGCCCGAAGCCTGCAGCGTCTGCTTCGCCCCCGCAGCTCCGCTCGCCGGTAGAGCGCAAGCTTTTCGACAAGTTCGGGCAGAAGGGCGTCGACGTCTATCGCCTCATGGACATGGTTTCGACTCCGGAAGAGATACTCAAGAGGATGGAGATAGAGGAGGCCAAGCTTATTGAGATACTGGAGTTCATGCAGGACGAGCGGATAATCGAGCTGGAGAAGCCGGGCGCGAAGCCGGCTACTCTCGCGCCGAAGCCGGAATCCAAGCCCAAGTATGAGGGTCCCCCAACATCCGCCCCAGTGCATGAAGTGCCAGCTCCTCCCGTGCAGAAGCCGGAAGGCCCCCCGAAATACGCAGCCCAATACGCGCCGCCGGAGCCTAGCGCGCCGCAGGCGGTTGGGGCAAAGGCGCGGGTCAGCCTCCCGACAAAGAAGGACATCGGGCTTTTCGGCAAGCTGAAGCTTGAAGCGGAGCTGCTGAGGCTTTTCGGCCAGAAGGGCGTCCACCTCCTCTCGCTCGTGGATGGGAGCAGGACGGACATCGAGCTGGCGAAGGAAACGAAATACACCATCACGTTCGTGGACCAGGTCCTCGACTTCCTTGTGAAGGACGGGAAGGTGGAGCTCCACCCGCTCACGACCGACGAGCTGCGCGAGCGCTACGGCGAGGAGGGCGTGTCCATCAGCAATGTCTATGGGAGGGACGGCATCTTCATCTACGAGCTGATAGACAAGAAAGCGACGGTGAAGGACATAATACTGTTCAGCGGGGTGGAGCCGAAGCGCGGAGTGGAGATTTTCTCGTTCATACACAGGATTCTCGGGATAGACATACCGCTCGACAGGGCGGCGCTCTACAAGCAACTGGGGGTGGAGGAATGAGCAGGAGTGCTCGCGCACAAAGCGCAATGCAAGTTGCCTGCGGGCAACAGCCTCAAGTCGCCTGCGGCGACAACTGCGCAACTCGCGTTGCGCATCGCGCCTGCCGCGGGCAGAGCGCGATGGAATTTCTCATGACCTACGGCTGGGCCATTCTCGTCCTGCTAATAGTCGTTGCCGTCCTTTTCTACATTGGTATCATGAATCCAAAAAATGCGCAGACCAGCACGCTCCTTTTCGCCCCAGGCACTTCTGCATATTCCTTCCGCGTAGGCAATGGCACCGGCTCCCTTGAATTGGATTTCGGCCAGGCAACAGGCAAGTCAGTTATGGTGACTGCAATCTACTGCTCACAGAATTCTTCAGCAGCATTGCAAGACCTCAACAACAAGACCGTCATTCCTTCAGGTGAGCACCGGTGGATTACGGGCGGCAACTCCAACAACACAGTCTTCTGCACTGGCGAAGATGGCCAGCCCCTCTCACCTGAAAATGCGCAACAGGGGGAGAGATACAAGGGAGTAGTGTGCGTCAAGTACACAGAAATGGACACTTACGTTAACAGGACAGTGTGCGGTGACATTAATGCGAAGTTCGAGTTTGCGCCTCCGCCAGTGCCCACTGCGACGCCCGGAGGCAGCCCGACCCCGACGCCCACGCCCAGCCCCGCGCCAACCACTGCGTCCTGCGACCCGAACACCCAGTGGCCGGCCGGCACGAGCATAACTGCGCCAGGCAGTTACGATCTTACAGGCCCATTGACGTCCCAAGGCAGCGACTGCATATCCATTTACTCCAGTGACGTGACGCTCAACTGCCATGGCTACAGCATCACGGGCACATCGCAAAGCGGCGGTGGCATCTCCCTTTATAGCACCAGCAGGGTGACGGTTGAGAACTGCAATGTTAGCAACTTCCAGTTTGGCATAGTCCTATGGGGCTCCGGCAGTAACAACATTTTCAGCGATAATGCTGCAAATTCAAATGGGGTAGGCATCGCCTTCTGGTATGGCGGCGCCAGCAGCAACATTATTACTGGTAATACCCTGTTGGGCAATTCCAATGCCGGCATTTACCTGGGCTCTGCCAGCAACAACAACCTTACGAGCAACACTGCCTGCTGGAACTCAAATAACATCTACTGCGACTCCGGCCAGAATGACGAAGGCGGCAACATCTGCACTCCATACAGCGGAACAGTATGCTCAGGCAGCGTCACCTGCAATCCGACCTGCCCGCCAGCGCCGCCTCCTTCCTGCGCGCCAGGTTGGGTGGTAAGCTCCTGCGGCTGCATCCTAAGCGTTCCCGGCAGCTACACGCTCGATTCCGACCTTAGCTCCATCGGCGGCGACTGCATAATAGTATTTCCGAGCGCTGGCGGCTCTACAATCAACTGCAAAGGGCACAGCATCATTG
>CAIXRF010000052.1 GCA_903921825.1 uncultured Microcaldota archaeon
CGTTCCCGAACTTCCTCGACCTTGGCTGGAACTCGCGCGGAGGGGGCAACGGCTCCGCGGCCGCGCATGACGTCGCCAGGTTCATCTCAGAGGTGGGCTGGCAGGAGCCCATCGCAACGGGCGGCCGCACCCTCACCGCGGACTATTACGGCGTGATAAACGCGACCGACTCCATCTTCCTTTCGCCCACCACCGAGAACGGAAGCTACGTGCGCCTCTACAGCACAGTCACCGCGCTGGACTCGCGGATCGCGAACGAGCACGAGGACCTCAGCATATCCAACCCAGTCACCGGTAGGCTCTTCAACACGAACTTCGGCGTCAACGGCACCATAATACCCGTGAAGCTGGAGCTTCACGAGAACTTCAGCGAGCCCAGGGAGTTTGAGCTGTTCCTCAACGCCTACAAGGACGGGACGGTTGAGCAGCAGCAGAACCTCGGCATTGTCAACTTCATCACGGACTACTCGACCGAGAAGCGCTACACGGTCAACCTGACTGGCGGGGACTACGTACTCCGCATAAATGACATCTCCGGCAAGACATACGCCCAATCCCTGCTCCACATCCCGCTCGTGAGCGTGCAGCTAATCGGCGCGGACTGGGACAACGGCGTATTCACATTCGCCATTCTCTCTGACGGCGTGCCGGTGCGGGACACGGACGTGCTGTTCAACATCGACAGCCTGCCGCAGGTCACGCTGAAGACCGACGGCGGGGGCGTCCTCACCTACAAGCCCGCGGACAAGCCGGGCTTCGGAGACCATTCGTTCAGCCTGAGCGCAACCGGCAGGTCATTCACGCTGAAGGCCTCCCGCGTAAAGCCGGAGACATTCTTCGACAAGCCCCTGAACCAGATCATCATAGTCGTCACGATCCTCGTGGTGATAATGGGCCTGGCGCTCCGCCGCGCCGAGCCGCCCAAGTACTTCATCGACGTCCCGGACTTCCCGCCGCAGCAGAAGGAGCGCATACCGCTCTCCAGGTTCGCGCTCACGAACCTTATGGAGACAATCAACAAGGAATACCGCTGGAAGTGGATGCCCCTCACCGCGCAGGAGATAAAGGCAGGGGTGCGGAAGCGCATAACCTACCAGGGCAGGCCAGTGCTCATCTCGGACTACAACCTCGATAAGCTGCTCCGGAGCCTCTCCGAGAGCGGCGATGTCACGAAGGCGCTCGGCCTCTACGGCCTAGGCTCGTGGGAGAAGCAGAGCGGCAAAAGCGCGCGCTACCTCGCCATGTTCAGGCAGCTCAGGAACTTCCTCATCAGCCACGCAATCCTGTTCACGGACGTCGGGCAGAGGCAGGACTGCGACATACTCGTGAACTACCGCGGGGAGAACATATTCATCCACATCTACGAGGACGAGGAGGCCGTGAGGCGCGCCCTGCTCTGCGCGAAGAAGGGGAAGAACTTCATAGTCTTCGAGAGCAGGGAGCAGCTCCACGACTTCACACAGCGGCTCGGCCCGGCGCCCACGAGGCTCGCGGTCGCGCTGAAGATGGAGATGGGCTCGAGGCAGGTGATGCTCACGCACATCGAATCCCTCGGCCCGATAATCGGCATGTCGGAATTGCGCTGACCTGCGTTCGCCGAAAACCATTATAAAGGTGGAGCGACCAAAAAATGCTTCGCATGCCCTGCAAATACAGCCGTGCTTTTTCAGCTTCCCTTCTCATAATTCTAGCCTTTGCCTACCTCGCATCAGCCGCAGGGTCGATCAACTTCACCAGCGACGCGGCCGGGGCCAACATCGTCAGCGCCATGACGCAGTGCGGCTCGCCCGTATACGTACATACGAACGTCACGTGCGCGGCAGGCACCACGAGCAACGCGTGCACCTGGACCGTAGCATCAATGGACTTGACTTCAAGAGCGAAGTTCTCCGGCGGGGACTGCAGCACGCCGGGCTTTGACAAAACGAAACTTACTAATACGCAGAGCGTTGCCATAGAGGGCTGCAGAGGAGTAGGCCAGCCACTCAGCGTCACGGTCTGGAACACCACGGGCGGGACCGACGGGCAGGCAAGCGCAACCCTCAACGTGCTCCCGGGCGACCCTATAAAGATGGAGGTCAGCGGCACATCCGGCAGCACCGCAGTGGAGGGCGCGAACATGTCCTACACTGTCACCCTGTCCACGAGGATGGGCGGCAGCTGCGACGAAGAGAAATATATGCGCGAAGGGGACCCCTCAGCAGATTCTATCAACGACGCCATAAACTGGATGAGCGGCCTCCCAAGATACCCCAAGGACCCTTCGCCAGAGGTCCACGTAAACCAGACCGTGCAGTTCAGGAACTGGACGCTGATATACGAAAGAATAGCGAGCGGGGTGCTGGACGACTCGAACATCGCCGCCGCGCTCAGGCCTGACACCACGCCATACACCTACAACGTGGACCTCGAAACAAGCCAGTGCCAGGACGCCCAGTACAGCGGAGACCACTGCATAGCGACTTATTCCAACCCCGACTCGACCTCGGCAGGGAATGGCCTCGAAGGAAAAGCCCTGTTTAACCTCACGGCATACAGGGACGCGGTCTGGATTGTGAACAAGTTCACAGTGGGCAGCGTGCAGAAAAAGACCGTCAGCGGTGCTGGCGGCACCCACGATATAAACGAGTTCACCCTCTATTCAGGCGTCGCCCCGCAGCCATTCACGGACAAGGTCAACATCCAGTTCTTCAGGCCGGTTATGGGATATGGGCTGAGAAACAACGCGAGCATGCCC
>CAIXRF010000053.1 GCA_903921825.1 uncultured Microcaldota archaeon
CCATCCGGAAGCTGTGCATCCACCGAAGGGTGCACGTCGTCGAGCACACCTCCCGCAGGGCGCAGCACCGAGTTCATAGTCCTCCGGAAGCTTTTCTCTCCGCATAGCGCGAGGTTCGTTATGCACCTCCCAAACTTCCGGTGATATACTACTATTTCGCGCTCCGGGTGGTTTATTTCCACTTCCTCGAGCTGATCGCTGCCTTCGCTCCACAGAAACTCGATGGCGCCAAAGCCAACGCTGTCTGCAGCGATTATCTGCGCAAGCGCCTCCCTTCTGTGCGCGTCCATCCTCGGCTCGAGCTCGCTTATTATCCGCCCAGCAATCTGTGCCACCCCTCCGAGCTTCATCTTCCTCTCATCGGCGCTAAACCTGCTTCCTCCCTCTTCATCCACCTTCAGCAGTTCATCCGCGAGCTGCCTTACGGTGAAGTATTTCGCCTGCTCCGCCGTCTTCCAGTCCTCCGGAGTGAATTGCGGGAAATCCATGTAGTAGACGTTCCCCACGCCCTCCACTGCATATACGCGCGCGGCTCCCTTCCCCTCAAGGAGCTGCATCCTTCTTCCTGGCGGGATGCCGAGGCTGCGGAAGCTTATCTCGCTCGCAAAGCGCTTGCCCCCGCTTGCAAAGGGCAACGTATCCTTGTACCTTATAGTAGGCACTCGCTTTCCGTCGCCTACAAAGCACACCTTACCACCAATCCGCGCAACATTCTTGCGCTCCTTCACAAAAACTGGAGCTGTCCGGGCAGCGGGGACCGCATCTTCTCGGGGGGCTGTAGAATTAGCGCCGAATTCCACGGCGGGAATCTCAACGAGGTGGCTCTCCTCCTGCCCATCATCCGAAAGCTCCAGTGCACCACGCGAGCATGAACTGAGGCAACGGGGCGTGTCCCCGAAGGACGCGCAAAGGTCGCACTTTTCCGCCTTTCCGCCTTTAATTCTGCACGACGCGCATTCCAGGCCGCACATCCCGCAGCCATCGCAGCGCGACTTCACCACAATAAGCGTCCCGCGCCTGTTTGCCACTATCGCGCCATTCTTGCATGCATGTGCACACACCGCATATTTGGGGTTGCAATGCCTGCAGAAACCGAGCGCAGCGTCGCTAAGATTTAGGATTCCCTTGGGGCATGCCTTTGCGCACTCGCCGCATCTGTCGCATTTGTCTTCGTGCCAAACAAGCCTCAATCTACCTACCAACGGAGGCAGATCTCTTCAGGCCCGCGGAAAATCAGAGCCGCTTTTTGACGGCTTTCTGGAATTCTTCCAGTTCCCGCGCGATGCCGACCACATCGGGTGCGAGCGAATACCCCACCTCAAAACCAGTTCCGCCTGTGAGGTGCTGCGGTGCGAGCGCCTTTATCTCAAGGGAGAGGACGCGTATCGACCTTATCAGGGTCTTTCTTGTGAATTGCTTGCCAAGTGCCGCATAAATCTGCCTGTTTGTGCGCGGCTTGCCATCCATAAGGAGCTTGACCACGGCCCAGTTCGGCCGCGTTGCCAGCTCTCGCGCAATCCACACGGTGTCCTTCTTCTTCCCCTCAGGAATCTCGCCCATAGGCCACTCTTTTCGCACCCGAGATTTAAATCCTTTCCTATTCTCCCAAACATAGGAGTGTTTGCCTCCAAGTCCTACTTTTGTAGCGAAAGTAATATAATAGTATAGGATATTTTACTAAAGTATCTGATAGTTATGATGCAACCGCCGCCTGCTCGAAAATCCTATGGCCTGGAAGTTCCATGTCGCTATGCTTAATCCTGCTCGCCTTCAGCGGATGCTCCTTTGGCGGGAACCAGCGCCGCGTCAAACTGGGATAGATGAGACCAAGGGCGCAAAAGGAAATCCAAATCCTGTTTCTCTTTTATATACTGGTAAAATGGTTTTCCCCTGACAATTCCGTTTTCAGAAAGTGATTTGAAAGATGGTTTCAAGCCGGTTATTTCACTGACCGTGACCCCCTTTTCCTTATAACTTGGGTTTAGGACCAATCTCCCCGTCCCATCCAATCCTCTGGTTACATAGTAGGCTGCGCCGTGGAATTTTATAACATCCTTATAATCCAAGTGAGGCGCCCTGACGCAGATGTTGCAAAAGACTAACGGGCATTCCCCGGTATTTACTGTAGTGTGGCCCGATTCCGGTCCGATAAGAACGGGGTCCAATTGAGATGGCTGCACCCGATAAGCATTGACGCCCGAACCCACCCGCCTTTGCAGGATTATTTCTCCCGTGCCGTAAATTATTTGATAGAGATCAGGCGATGCGACGGGCTGTCCAGGTATGGGCGTATGGTAATGCCCGGTTGTTTTGGGGAATTCCCCCACCCAACTTTGGGCAATTGCCTTGTAAGGAAGAAGAACGGTTATGTCGTACTTGAACCCTTCGTTTACCGTATCCTCGGGCAATCCCTGCAGCCTCAAAACTTCTTCATCGTTTATTAGCCTGTAAATCCGGCACATGACCTTGTCCAATGCCGCTTCAGGGATTTTTTCTGGCTGATAAACGACGCCCGCTTCTACGAAGTCCCTTAAGGTGCGATTAATAGGCACGTAACTAACTCCTTCTGCGAAATTGATTTCTCCCGTGTCAAGGCTGAGTTTTGATTCTAGGCCTATTTTGCCTGATAAATCTATTGATGCAGCCCTCTCCTCAATCTTTGGCGCGCAGGCCCCTGAACGCACAGGCCCATATCCTGTAACCAGTTCCCGCAGCGGCTCTTTTTTCTCAATATTTTTCTCTGACATGAAAGCACCATATGGACTGGGGTTTGGAACAGCATGCGGAACGGGGCATGGGACAGGCCCGCGAACCTCCGCACAATATATTTGGAGCGAAAACAATATAATTCCCGATTGCAGCACGTGGCCCAGCTCATCCCGAAGCCGAAGCAATAAAGTGCGAAACTTTTCCGTTAACGCTTTTAGGATATGCGAGCGTGAGCGCAGCGAAAGCGAGTGGGTGAACCTCACGAGCGGCGCTCGCAACCGAAAAGGGTTATGGGTCAGACCGTCCGTCGCTCTTCATGGCCCGAAGGCTCAGCGATCACCTCTATCGTCATCCCCGCTGTTATTGCCCCGCCTTCGGTATATAAAACGAGTCCACCGTGCCTATTGAAAGCTCGTTGCGCTTCCGCGCCCTTATCGCCTCGGCGATTCCGAACGCGGCTTCCATCGTGGTCATCAGCGGTATGCCTGCCTCGAGCGCGGCGCGCCTTATCCTGTAGCCATCCGTTGCGGAGTTCTTTCCCTTCGTAGGCGTGTTCACAACCAAGTCTATTTCACCAGAGGAGATGAGCTGCACGATGTTCGGCTCGCCTTCGGAGAGCTTCCGCAGGGTGAGCACGGCCATTCCCGTATCCGAAATGGCCTGCGCCGTCCCTTTGGTTGCGGATATCTCGAAGCCAAGCTCCTGCAGGCTGCGCGCCAGCCTGCCCGCCTCTGCCTTGTCCGCAGCAGCGAGCGTGAGCGCCGCCCTCCCGCCTGTGAAAACTTCAATCCCCGCGCCGAGGAGCGCCTTGTAATAGGCCCTGCCGAAGTCATGGTCTATGCCCATGCTTTCACCGGTGCTTTTCATCTCCGGCCCGAGCACGGTGTCCGTTCCGGGCAGCTTGATGAACGGGAAAACCACGCTCTTCACGGAGAAGTGGCGAAGCTTCGGCGTTTCGTGCAGCCCTAGCCCATCCAGCGTTTTGCCAAGCAGCACTTTCGTCGCCATCTTCACGAGCGGGATTCCTGTCGCCTTGCTCATGAACGGCATCGTCCGAGAGCCGCGCGGATTCGCCTCCAGAATATACACGGTGCCGTTCTGCACCGCGAACTGAATGTTTATTGCGCCGATATTTTTGAGCGCCTTGGAGATGCGGTTCGAGTAGTCGACGATCGTTTCCTGGGTCTTTTCGCTCAATGTTATCGGTGGGGTCGCGCAGCTAGCATCGCCGGAATGCACGCCTGCGCGCTCTATGTGCTCCATGATTCCTGCGATGAAGAGCCGCTGCGAATCACTCACCCCGTCAATCTCGCATTCCCTTGCATTCTCGATGTATCTGTCCAGTAGCACGGGTCTCTCCTCGCTGACGTCTACGGCCTCATGTATGTAGCGCAGCAGCTCCTCCTTCGAATAGACAATCTGCATTCCCCTTCCTGCAATCACGTATGAGGGCCGCACAACGACCGGGTAGCCGACCTCCTCCGCAGCAGCGAGCGCCTCCTCAGGCGTGCGCGCCGTCCCGTTGCGCGGCTGCGGAATGCCCAGCTCGTGCAGAAGCTCCCTGAACCTCTCCCTGTCCTCTGCGAGGTCTATGCCCTCCAGCTGCGTGCCCAGGATTTTCACTCCGGCGTCATGCAGCCCCTTCGCGAGGTTGATGCTTGTCTGCCCGCCGAACTGCACGATTACGCCGTCGGGGTTCTCGTTCTCAACAACGTTGAGGACATCCTCAAGCGTGAGGGGCTCGAAGTAGAGCCTGTCGCTTGCGTCGAAATCCGTGGAGATGGTTTCCGGGTTGTTGTTAATCATTATCGAGCGCATCCCTTCCTCCCGCAGCGCGAAGGAGGCGTGGCAGCAGCAGTAGTCGAACTCAATCCCCTGCCCTATCCGAATCGGCCCGGAGCCGAGAACAATTACCTTTCGCGCCTTCTCCGGCAGCGCCTCATTCTCAGCCTCGTAGGTTGAGTAGAAATATGGCGTCCTCGCCTCGAATTCCGCAGCGCAAGTATCCACCATCTTGTAGACCGGAATTATCCCGAGCTTCTTCCGCACCCTCCGCACGTCAGCCTCGGGCTTGCCAACGAATTCGCCAATCTGCCTGTCCGAGAAGCCAAGTTTCTTCGCGGAACGGAGGAGAGCGGCGTCATCAAGCGGCTTGCCTTCGCGCAATTTCCCCTCCATCTTCAGGATGTTTTTCATCTTCCAGATGAACCACGGGTTAATTCCGGAAATTCCCGCAATTTCATCCGGTGCCATCCCTTTCCGCAGCGCATCGTAAACAGCGAAAAGGCGCTGGTCCGTCGCATCATGCAGCACTTTGGCAAGCGCGTCGCGGTCTTTCCATTCCATCCGGAACCCCTTTCCCTTCACCTCAAGGCTGCGCACCGCCTTCATGAGCGCCTCCTCGAAGCTGCGGCCGATTGCCATCACCTCTCCAGTGCTCTTCATCTGCGTGCCAAGCACGCGGTTGGACTCAGGCATCTTGTCGAACGGCCACCTCGGAATCTTCACAACTACATAGTCGAGCGCGGGCTCGAACGAGGCGGGCGTCCCCTTCGTGACCGCGTTCTCAATCTCATCCAGCGTGTAGCCCAAAGCGATTTTGGCTGCGACGCGCGCAATCGGGTAGCCCGTCGCCTTGGAGGCGAGCGCGGAGGAGCGCGAGAGCCGCGGATTCACCTCGACCACCACATACCTCCCGCTCTTCTGGTCGAGGGCAAACTGAACGTTGCACCCTCCGCGTATGTCCAGCGCGCGGATGATTTTCAGCGACGCGCTCCTGAGCATCTGGTGCTCGTCGTCGCTCAGCGTCTGGGAGGGAGCGACGACGATGGAATCGCCCGTGTGGATTCCCATGGGGTCGAAGTTCTCCATGTTGCACACGGTTATGCAGTTGTCCGCCCCGTCCCTCACGACCTCGTATTCGAACTCTGCCCAGCCGAGCACGCTCTCCTCAATCAGCACCTGGCCGATGGGGCTCATCCGCAAGCCGTATCTCATCAGCGAAACGAGTTCTTCCTCATTGCGCGCAATTCCCCCGCCCGTTCCGCCGAGTGTGTATGCCGGACGAAGAATGAACGGGTATTTGTGCGCCTTCGCGAATTCGAGCGCCACCTCAACCGAGGTGGCCGCAACGCTGTCGAGAACAGGCTCGCCAATCCCCTTTATCACGTCCGCGAACTTCCCCCTGTCCTCCGCGGCGGTGATTGCCTTCATTCCAGTGCCCAACACTTCCACGCCGAACTCCCTCAGGATTCCCCTCTCCGCAAGCTGCACCGTCAAATTAAGCCCGGTCTGCCCTGCCATCGTGCCGATGAGGCCCTGCGGTTTCTCCTTCTCGATTATCCTGCGCAGGAATTCGGGCTTCAGGGGCTCGATATAGACTTTGTCCGCCATCTCCCTGTCCGTCTGTATTGTTGCGGGGTTGGAATTCACGAGGACGACCTCTACCCCTTCCTCGCGCAATGCCTTGCACGCCTGGCTCCCGGAGTAGTCAAACTCCGCGGCCTGGCCGATGATGATTGGCCCTGCGCCAATCACCAGCACCTTTTTGATGTCTTTTCTCTTCGGCATCTTCTCACTTCAGCATTGAAACAAACCTGTCGAACAACGGCAGCGAGTCCAGCGGCCCGGGGTTCGCCTCCGGGTGATACTGCACGGAAAAGATTGGCAGCTCCTTATGCCTCATCCCCTCCACAGTCCCGTCGTTAAGGTTAATGTGCGTGACCTCGAATTCGCCCGGCAGCGACTTCTCATCAACGGCGTATCCATGGTTCTGCGATGTAATCGTGACCTTCCCGCTCGCCAGCTCCTTCACGGGGTGGTTCGCCCCGCGATGCCCGAACTTCAGCTTGAACGTTTTTCCTCCCGCGGCATGGGCGAGCAGCTGGTGGCCGAGGCAGATTCCGAAGATGGGCAGCTTCCCAAAAAGGGAGCGGACGTTTCTTGCAACGCCGCCCATCACCGCAGGGTCGCCGGGGCCGTTCGAGATGAGCAGCCCGGCCGGCTTCTGGGCAAGTATGGCTTCAGGCGTCGAATCGTAGGGCATGGCGATGACTGAAACGCCCCTTGCGTTCATCTCCCGGATGATGCTCATCTTCACCCCGCAGTCAAGGAGCACGATTTTCTTTTCGCCCTTCCCATATCTCTCGACTTTGGCGACGCTCGCCTTCTCCACGAAGTTTATTTTTGAATAGTCCAGCGCCTTCGCCTTTGAGACAAGCTGCGCGATGTCCGGCTCCTTGCCCGAATAGACTGCAATGCACGCGGGCATGACTCCCCGCGAGCGGATTCTCCGCACTATGCTCCTCGTATCAATTCCTGCAATGCCGGGAACGCCGGAACGCCCAAGGTAGGCGTCCAGCGTCTCAACCGAATCCTTGTGCGACGGCATTTCGCACGCCTCGCGCACCACGTAGCCCGAGGCCTGAATCCTGCTGCTCTCAAAAACCTGCTTCCCTATCCCGTAGTTGCCAATCAGCGGGTAAGTCTGTATTACAATCTGCCCGCCGTAGCTCGGGTCCGTGAGCGTCTCCTGGTAACCCGTCATCGAGGTTGTGAAGACAAGCTCGCCAACTGCGCTCCGCTCAGCGCCAAAACCCAGTCCGCGAAAAATGGAGCCGTCGCTTAAAACCAGAACCGCATTTCGCAATTTTTCTTCGGCCAAGAGCGACCCAGGATTACCTTGTGTGGCTGAAGGGATTTAAACATGATGGTCAGCGCAAAACGCTGACTTCCCAAATCGTCTTTCCCCATTTTCCTTCCGAAACGGAGACCTTTATCCCCGCATTGATGCTTGCAAGGAACGAATTCGCCGAAGAGACCGCCTGCTGGCTGACTGCCTCGTCATTCTGCCATGTGAAAGACTTCTTCCGCAGGGCGCCGTAGCCAATCAGGCTGGCATCGTTCCCCGGAATCCCATGGGAAACGAGCGTGTCGTAAAATTGCCTTTGGCTCATGCCGCAAACATCCTCGCCCATTGCCAATCGCCTCGCTGGAATTTTGGGGAAGGGGTATAAAACCGTTTCTGGTGAAATCCAATGCATGAACGTTTCGGTTTTCATCGTGGCAGGGATGCTGCTTGTATTGCTCAGCGTGTGCGGATTCACGATTCCGGGGACTGAAACCCCGCCGGTCGTGACTCCGACTCCGCATCTCACCCCAACGCCTGCGCATACGCCGGCGCACACGCCCACCCCGCGCCCTACGCCGGCGAATACGCCAACCCCCGTGCCAACGGCGGCTCCCGGAAAGGTGCCCATCCCTAATGGCGACTTCGAGACCGGGACTTACATGCACTGGACAGTGGGAGACGAAGGCTTTGGCACGGCTCCCTCGGACCTAAACTATGCGAATGCGCATGGCCTTTACGTGGATGAGCCGTACACCGGATACCACGGAAGATACGCGGCGAGCAGCTTCCTCCCGAAGCGCGACGCCGGAGCGACAGGGACGCTCACTTCGGAGAATTTCACCATAACGAAGCCCTACCTCGAGTTTCTCGTGACGGGGATTGAGAACGCGCTCCTCTACGTCGAGGTGTGGGTTGACGGCGAGCCGGTGAAGCACTACCTGCCCAACAACCCGAATACGCAGTTCAAACGCGTTTCGCTCGACGTCTCGCAATGGATGGGCAGGAGCGCATACGTCAAGGTGAATGACGGAACCCCGAACCGCCCCTGGGGCTACATCGAGGTCGATGACTTCTACCTGGCGGACGTGCCGACAGTCGCGCCTTCCTAAGCCCCCAGCCCAAAGAGAATCCGTGCGAAGTAGCCGATTGCGAAGCTTATTGCAGCTACGGTGAGCGATATCGCTGCCATCTCAGCGAAGCGCGGAAGGAACCGCTGGCTCTTTGCCGTGCTTATGTAGAACGTGTAGCAGGCCACAAGCGCCAGCGCAATCGCAAACATCGCGGCAAGCGAGGCATAGACGTTATCGAGAAGGAAATAGGGCAAGAGGAGAAGGAAGACCGTTGCCATGTAAGTCGTGCCGGTGTAAAGCGCGGACTTCTGCGGGTTCCTCCCCTGCTCCTCCCTCGAGGAGAGGTAGCTTGACGCAGCCATGGAAAGCGCGGCGGCAACCCCTATGATGAGCCCGGAAACCGCGATGAGCCTGCTTTCCTGCAGCGCGAGGGTAAGGCCAGCAAGCGCGCCCGTGAGCTCGACGAGCGCGTCATTCAGGCCGAGCACGATTGCGCTCGCATAGTCCAGCCTCTCCTCCTTAATCATGTCGATTAGCTTCTTCTCGTGCGCCTCCTCGTCCCCTATGATGCGCCTGAGCTCTGGGTGGCCTTTTGCAAGCCTCGCGTAGCTCTCCTGCGCGCTTTCCTCCCCGCTTTCCATCAGCTTGAGCGCGAATGCAAGGCCAAGCGCCCGCCCAAGAAATACGTATTTGCGAATCTTCATCGTGTCAGGCTGGAATTCCTTCCCGGTGACTTCCTTGAGCGCGTTGTAATGCCGGAGCTCATCCGCTGCTATGCCCGCAAGAACCGCGCGGTTGTGCGCATCCTTCGTGCTCCTGGAAAGCAGCCCGTATATGTTGTGCTCGGTTATCTCCCCGCGCTGCATCCCTTCGAGCGTTGGCGCCATGCCCGGATATTCGGCTGGCACGCTAATAAATGCTCCGGCGCAAGAATAGGCCGATGGCAAAGATCAGGGCGGTAATCTTCGACTGGGACGGCACGCTTTTTGACTCGATAAAATACGCGCTGACAGTCTACAGGCGCCTCTTCAACCTCATGAGCATCCCGGATGTCCACTGGAGGAATTTCCGCGAGGAGTTCCGCGCAGACTACCACAAGTATTACGCGGAGAAGGGAATTCCGCCGGAAGCCTTTGATGAGGTGGACAGGGAGTGGATACGGCTCTACGGGGCTGGAAGCGGCCGCCTGAAGCTCATGCCAGGCGCGAAGCGCGTGCTCGCAGGGCTGAAGAAGAAAGGAATGAAAATCGGGCTGGTCTCAAACGGGAGCAGGGGAAGAATCCTGGATGAATTGGAGAAGCACGGAATCCGGCATTATTTCGGCGCAATCGTGACCGGCGACGACATCCCCGAGTTCAAGCCCTCACCCAAAGGCGTTGCCTATGCGCTCGGCGAACTGAGGGTGAAGCCAAAAGAGGCGCTATACGTAGGGGACATGGCGGACGATCTCGAAGCCGGGAAAAGGGCAGGGACGAAGACCGCAGCAGTAGCGAGCGGAATCCACACTGTAAAGCGGCTGCTCAGGGAGAAGCCGGACTTTCTGATGGCAGATGTGAGGGGAATTCTGCAGCTTTTTGAGTAGCCTTCGCGTCTTCCGCCTCTTTCTTCGCAAGCGCAGCCAAATCCTCCTGAACCTGCTTCATCAGCTTTCTGGCATCGCGCAGCTCTTCCGCCAACTGGAGGTTCTCCTCAGAAAGGTTGCTCGCCACGCTCTTGTTCCACATGCCAACGAGGCCCCTGGTGTGCTCGAGCCTCTCCCCTATCTCCACATGGTTTGCGTCCTCCAGTATCGCGCCGAGCTCAAGCTTTTTCCTTAGGTGGCCTTCGGCCATCTCGAGGTTGAACTTCGCGTCGTGGTCGGTCGCAGCCTTTGCGGCCAATTCAAGCATGTTATCCACGAACCACGTTTCAGATTTGATGGCGCTCTTCAGGTCGCTCCGGTCGACCTGCTGGATTTCCGTTTTAGCCCTTCTAAATTTCATCTCAATCTTCCTCGCCAGTCCCGAATCCGCTTCCCTGCCTCTCCATAATGCCTATTCCGCTCCATTCAGGTTTAAATTGGTTGGCGGAAATAACCCCGTGGGGATGATATTTATGGCAAAAAAGGCGGCGCATACCCGCAACGTGGAGCACCTGATGCTGAACGAGTGGATTTACGGGCTGAACATGCTTGCCCACATGCGCAACCCGCGCCTTTTCCGCGAAACGGCACTGCTCTCGAGCAGGCACTGGGCGAAGAACATGGGGCTGAAGGGCAAAGGCAGGGACGACCTGAAGGCCGCGCAGAAATACGTGAAGCTTCTGGAGAGCGCGGGGCTTGAGGAGAAGGGCGGAATACGCCTAAAAAAGGTGGGGAAGGGCATCCGGATGGAGGTAAAGGCGCCATGCCTGTACAAGCAGGCGTGCCTCTGGATGCTGGACAAGAAAGTCAAGCCACAGTGCGCGAGAGGGATGACGGTTGCGACCGGGCCCGGCGCATTCCCAGCGCACAAGTATGAATTGCGGCTGAAGAGCTGCGCGCCAAAGACGAAATGTGTGGCGGACTTCGTGAGGAAGACGTAGCCAGCCGTTTACGCGAACCGCGCGTCATCCACTACGAGCACTGACTCGGGGTAATGGCGCATCTCGTTGAGCGTTGCGGACTGGCGCAGCATTTTTTGCAGCTTTTTGTTCCCCTCAGAGGGCGCCAGCTTCAGCCAGCTTAGCGGCATGTTCACGTTCAGCACGCGCAGCGGGAAGCAGTGCCTTGTCGCCTTCGGCGGAAACAGGACCCCCTTCCGCGCCATTGCGAGGACTTCGCCCTTTGAGAAGCTCCGCCTCAGCAGGATTGCGCCCTTGTGCTCTTCCCATTCGTAATCAGGGACATAGCTCATAGCGTGCCTGGCCGAAAGCTTCCTGATGAGGGAATATTGCGCCCTCACCAGCCCTTCCGTGGAGAAACGCCTTGCGGATGGGGCGACGAGCGCGAACTTGCGCCTCCCTTTCTCGGAATAGGCAAGAAGAAATGCCGCCTTAGAAGTTTTGAGCATCCTCATGCCCGTCGCAAGCGCCACGGGCTTCGTTTCGGCAAGCTTCGCAACTTCTTGCATGGGCTCCCGCGCATCAAAAGTGGGAAACCAGGCGCCAACAAGCAGCCCCGGCGCGTCGTAGTCAACAAGCTGGCAGAGGATGTTCCTGTATCCAAGCTCAAGGAACGCCTCCACCCTGTGCATGCCGTCGAGCACCACGCGCGATTTGCGTTCGACGATTATCGGGCTGCGCGCGGTGCGGGATGCGCGTATCATCCCCTTTATCCTGTTCGTGAGCTCACGCTGCGTCATCTCGTGCAGCCTCAAAGCGGAGAGGGGCAGGATGCGGACGTCGCTCAGTACTTTTTCCACTCCTCATCCACCTGCGCCTGAATCTTCGCGACATCCTGCTCGGTCAGGTGCTTGAACCTCGCCTGCTTGGAGAGGTAGTCTTTTACCGGCCTCCTCTGGCCGGGCTTGAGGTTCAGTTTGAAGTTCCCATTTTCATATTCGACGAGCTTCCAGATTCCGCAGTCAACCGCCATCTTCGCCAGCTCGATTGTGATTGCAGAGTCTATGCCCCAGCCGGGGACGCAGGGCGAAAGAACGTCTATGAAGCGCGAGCCTTTCATTGGCAGCGCCTTCCTCACCTTCGCTGCCAGGTCCGCATGGTAGCCGATGCTCGCGCTCGCGGCATACGGGATTTTGTGCGCAGCGACTATGTCCACGATGGGCTTCTTGAATATCTCCTTCCCGTGGTGCACCCTTCCCACTGGCGAGGTTGTCGTCCTCGCGCCGAAGGGCGTTGCGCCGCTGCGCTGCACCCCAGTGTTCATGTATGCCTCGTTGTCGTAGCAGACGTAGAGCACGTCCTCGTTCCTTTCAAGCATCCCGGAGAGCGCGCCGAAGCCAATATCGTAGGTTGAGCCGTCCCCTGCGAAGATTATGACCTTCGTGTGATCGTTCCCCTGCGCCCTGAGCGCGTTCGCAACCCCGCTGGCTACGGCCGGCGTGTTCTCGAAGAGCGAATGCACGTATGGGACGCGCCAGGCAGTCCTCGGGTATGCGGAGGAAATAATCTCGCTGCAGCTCGTCGCATTCACCACTACCACGTCCGGCCCGGTGATGTCCAAAATGTGCCTGAAAATCACGGGCATCGGGCACCCTGCGCACGCCGTATGCCCTGCCGAGAAAAGCGGTTCGTATTCAGCCATATCATCACACCCATTCAACGAGCTTTTTGCCCTGCTTCATTTTCCCGTAAAGCTCGAGCACGTTGCCAACGGTCACGTCCTTGCCGCCAAGCCCTCCCACGAAGCTCGAGATTACCGGCCTTGACTTCAAGTCAGCAGCCGCGGCCAGCACCTCGCCATAAAGCGGCGGGAGCGCGCCAAGGCTGTATGACTTCTCGAAAACGCCCACGATTTTCTTTCCTTCGAGCGCCTTCGCTACGGCGGCGTAGGGGAACGGCCTCAGTAGCCTCAGCCGCACCAGCCCAACTTTCTCGCCCTTTGCGCGGAGCTGGTCAACTGCCTCCTTCGCATTTCCGCATACGGAGCCCATGCTCACAAGGACGCTCTCCGCATCCTGCGACCTGTATTCCTCGAGCACGCCACTGCCATAGCTTCTGCCGAACATCTTCGCGTATTCATCGTGAATCTCCTTCACTTTCTTCTCGGAGGCGACCATGTCCTTTTGCAGGTCGTCCCTGAACAACTGGTAGTGCGCCGGGAAGGCGTATTCGCCCATGCTCATCGGGTTCTTCGGGTCCAGCTTCACTGCCGGCCTGAATGGCGGGAGGAACTTCTTAACCTCCTCCAGGCTCGGGACGTCTATGGGCTCGACCGCATGCGTTATGTAGAATCCGTCGAAGCACACCATCACCGGCAGGGAGACCGCTTCCGCAATCTTGAACGCCTGCGGCACGGCATCCGTTGCCTCCTGCCCGTTCTCGCAGTAGATTTGAATCCAGCCCGAATCCCTTTCCGTGACCGAATCCTGCCAGTCGTTCCAGATGTTCAGCGGCGCGCTCAGCGAGCGGTTGCCCACAATCATCACGATTGGCAGCCTCATTCCCGCGGCATTGTAGACCGCCTCGTGCATCAGCGCCATGCCCTGCGACGAGGTGACGGTCACCGTCCTGCTGCCTGCGGCGCTCGCGCCTATGCACGCGGACATCGAGGACAATTCGGCCTCGGTTGCGATGTAGGCCTTTATCTCGCCGTTCGCGTAAAAGCTCGCCAGCTCCTCCGCAACGTGCGTTGATGGGGTAATGGGGTAGCAGGCGGCGACGTCGGGCTCGCAGTTCTTCACTGCCTCGGCGACTGCGAACGAGCCTTCAACAGTTTTCCTTGCCATCTACTTCTCCTCCGGAACCATTTTTATGCACTTCACGGGGCACACGTTCGCGCACACCCCGCAGCCCTTGCAATAATCATAGTCGGTCTTCGGGAAGCTCCTCTCCTGTGGCTTCTTCCCCATCTCCACGCCCGTTATGCACGGTTCGGGGCAGAAGAGCTCGCACATCCCGCACTTCACGCACTTCTTGGTGTCCGTCTCCGGCCTCTGGCTCCTCCATGAGCCCGTCTTGTTCTCCCGGCTCGTCCCGGGTTTCGCTATCGGCAAAAGCATCCCATCACCTCAGCACGTAGAGTTGTAGCACTCCTCTATCGCCTTTATGTTCTTCTCGGCGACATCGCCCTTGAACCTGTGGGAAATCGCCTTTTTGAGCGCGTCCATGGGCACGAGGCCCGTGACCTTCGCGAAGGCGCCTAGCATGACCGTATTCACCCTGTCCCTCCGCCCAAGATACTGCTCAGCGACCTTCGAGGCATCCACTGTGAAAACCTTGTCTGCCTTCAGCCCCAGCTCCTCCTTCTTTTTCTTCGTGTTCACAATCACGATTCCGCCCTTCTTCAGCCCGGAGCATACGTCTACGACGGGCAAAAGCGATGCGTCCAGGACCATGACAACATCGGGCTCGTAAACATTCTGGTGAACCCTGATAGGCTTGTCGTCAATCCTGCAGAACGCCTGCACCGGAGCGCCCGTCCTCTCCACCCCGAAGAACGGGAAGGACTGCGTCATCTTCCCACCCTCAGCGGCGGAAACCGCGAGCAGCTCGGCGGCGGTGACAGCGCCCTGCCCTCCCCTGCCGTGCAGCCTAATCTCAAGCATAGGAAACCTCCGCTCCCTTTTCTCTGCTAGGACTTTTAAATTAGACTCTTCGGCATTTGGCGTTATCCTCCGGGAAACAGCTCTGCGCCAAGCTCGTTCGCGCGCCCAACTATCTCCTCATTCGTGAACGTGAAAGTCTTGGGGCCCGGCGTGACGTCCCGCTCCCTTTTCCACAGGTTGTCATCCATCTTGTTTATCGTTATGGTCACTTCCTTCCCGATCGTTCCGCGGATGGAGCTGCCCTGCGTGGGCCCGATGGCTATTTCGCCCATCGTCATCACGCCGAACTTGTCCATGGAGCGGATAAGGTGCTCAAGCGCCAGAAAGTCCAGCCACTCCTTCTTCGTGAGGTGCTTGTCTTCTGCAATTATCCTCTCCAGGCTCTCGCACTTCTCCTTCAGCAGCGCACACTTGGGCGCCTCATCCCTCAGGATTTTGTCCTTCTGCTTCCGCGAAAGGAAGGGCCACTTCTTCTGCAGCTCCCGCTGGTTCTTCAAGAATTCGCACAACTCGGGCTTCTTCTCCTTTTCCTGCCCGCCCTTGTCTATCCCCAAGCGGTCCAGGCATCCCATGCCAAACCCCGCGAGGTTGCGGAATAAAAGCCTACTGTCTTGCCGCAAGCTTCCCGAACTTCCTGTAGGGCTTCGTCGTCGGAGACTTCAGCTCTTCGAGAATCACCTGCGAGCACCTCGTCCCGGCCCTCAGGACGATTGAGTATGGGGCGAAGTTCGTAATCTCCAGCACCTGGCGGTTGTCGCTCCCGGGCTGGATGAAGGAGGAGGTCACGTGGATTGCCAGCCCCCTTCTCGCGTATTTGCTCCTTCCCTCTAGCTGGCCGCATATGTTCTCCGGCAGCGTTATCCTTTCGACTGTCTTGCCCAGGATGAGCTCGCCGGGCTTGAGCACTATCTTATCCGCAACCACCTTCTTCGTGACCTCATCCAAGTCTATTGCGTCCAATTCGAATTCCTTCCCTTTCGCCGAATGCACGAAGACCCAGAACTCGTTCGAGAGCGTCAGGTCGATGGAGCCGGGGCCAATCTGCTCCGGCTCAGGCCTTGGGGTTATGCTGATTGTCCCGCGCTTGAGCAGCTCTTCGACGTCCTTGTTTGACAGAATCATAATACCGCCTTCCGAAGTAATAGGCAAGGTAGAGTATTAATATAATGAGCAGGAGCTTGTCCGAAACGAAGGCATCCGGCGAAAGGATTGCCTGCAGGCTGATGTCGCTCAAAGAGGTCGATTTCCAGAGCCCAAGGCCGAACATCTGGTTCGAAAATGGCCAGAGTAGCGGCGTGCCATGCACATCCAGCAAATCTATGAGCGGGTGCGAGAGCGCGCCCACAAATCCCCACAAAAGCTCATTTCGCCTAATGACGGCATAGATGGCGAGCGGGATGCAGGCGAAAAGCAGG
>CAIXRF010000054.1 GCA_903921825.1 uncultured Microcaldota archaeon
CGACTACGAAGCCGCGCTACGCGAGCACGCCAAGCACACGCGGATGACTATCGCACCGTGGGAAGAAAGCCTGACAGAGAAGGAGATGGCTGCACGCCGGCCGCGGTTGCTGCTGACGAACGTCAACCAGCTCGAATTGCTGCTGACGCGCGGCAAAGACCTGGGCATGTTCATCGGCGCGCTCGTAACGAGGCCCGCATACGGGGCGATGATTGAGCACGCCCTCGGAATTGCAGAGAAGAACGAGTGAATATATACTCGTTCAGGCATAATCTAATCATGGCGGCTGGTAGAGAAGCTTACAAGAAGAAGCCTGAGGCGCCGGTAGCTGAAAAGCCGGTCATCAGCGCAGAAGGCCGCGACTACTACAAGCAGCTAATCTCCGCGTTCCCGTACAAGCCGCAGAACGAAAAGGAACTCGATGCTGCCATTCTCACGCTCTATCGGGTTGACTGGGAAAAGGAGAACAGGGATACTTGGCAGACCCACCAGACCGCAAAGCATTTTGAGGATGCAAAGGAGCTGATAACTTCGCAGAAGCACCTCGAAAGGCTCGCTGAAGTCATTCAATCCTGCTGGAAGGAGAAGATTGACGCGAAGTATGTGGTTGAGAACGGCCTTGTGCTCGTTAAAGACAGGGTAAGGACGCCGGAGGACATAACCGCATACTGCACCGCCTTCATCAACGTTGCAAAATCCTTCGAAGCTCACGGGTTACACTCAGGCGCGCTTTTCCTGAATGAGGGCGGCTTCCATCTGGTCAATGACCTAATTCTGTCCCCCGACGACGTCACGAAATACGGCGGCAAGTTTCTGGATTACACCCTTGCATGCACGAAGCTTAAATTTCTTGGGCATCCCATACACGAATATGCAGCCTTGGAAGTCACCCTCGTGGATGCTAAGAACTTCATCCTCTCGGAGGCGCACCTGGACAGACTCCTCGCATTCTCATTAACCTGCATCGAGAAGGAAATCCGGCCCCATTCCATCTTCAAGGACGGGTTCTCCGCTGCTGCCGCAGCCATTAAGACACCGGAGGATATCACGGAGGCCGGCAAGACCTTCCTGGAATTCTTTGAGGGCTGCGCGAGAATCGCGCAAGAGCAGGATACGCGCATAGACCCGGAATACGTGCTGAAGCGCTTCAGCAAGGCGAAGGAGGTAATCGTCTCGCAGGAGCACCTGAAGATGATTGCTGAAGCAGAGCTTTCCAGCATTGAGAATAACGAGTTTTCTGAACCCCTTTTCAAATACCTCTGCACAATCAAAAGGCTGGTCGCAACGCCTGAGGGGATGGATAATTGCCTCAAAACGATTGAGGCGATAGCCAAGTCATACAAGGCGGAAGGCGGCGCCTCCTGGCACCTGTACTATTACCTGAAAGCAGCCGACGCGCTGGTTTCCTCGCCCAAGGACATCACCGAATACGGCAAGAGGTTCCTCAGGGTGGCTGGCGAATGCGGAGAGGGCACCCGCTATGTGGCCGAATACTGCCTTCCAGCAGTCAGCAAGTTCATCACCTCCAAGGAGAGCCTTGCGAAATGCGACCAACTCGTAATCGGCCTTGCCCGCTCCTACAAGGAGGAGAAGGTTGACCCGGAATACGTCTTCAAGTACGGTTTTTCCATGGCCAAGAGCTACATATCATCCCTTGAAGACGCGGCCTCATATGGCAGCAAGTTCGTAGAGCTGTGCAAATACGATGGAGGCAACACCTTGATGGGCCTTCCTAGCGAGGACTGGCTCATTAGCCGCAAGGAGCGCTTTGACACAGTCATCGATGCCGCCATCGCCCTAGCGAAGTGCGGAGTTAGGCCGCGTTATGTTCTCACGCTATACCTTTCGGAAGCGAAGCCCCTGATTGCATCCGAGGAGCACTTCAACGCGCTCCTCGCAGCCTGCGTGTCCGCAGCGGAACGCAGAACCGCCTTCGGCCGTATCGAACCGGAATTTATGCTAAAGGGCTTCCTAGTGTTCAAGGAATATATCAAAACACCCAAGGACATCGCAGAGTGGGGCAGGGCGTTCGCGGACCTTGCAGAGGCCTGCAAGCTCGCGGAATGCACGGAAGAAGAAAAGGACATATACACAGAACTCGTCTTCAAAAAAGGCCTGGAGGCAATAAAAGACCTTATTAAATCGCCGGAAGACGTCCCGAAATCCGGCGACATGCTCATCAGGCTCGCCGTCACGTGCCATAAGCGCGGACTAAAGTCGGACCCTGTCTTCAGCGAGGGTCTGCCGGCAGCCAAGGAGCTTTTCACCTCCGAAGAGCGCTTCAACAGAATTATGGAGGCCTGCATTTCCCTTGCAGACAACGGCATCAAGTCCGAGCCCCTGCTCAAAAGCGCCCTGCCAGCGCTGAGGGAGCTGATAGATTCCAAGGAGCGCTTCGGCAAGTTCATAGAGTTTACCACCTCCCTCGAACCATCCTTGGCCGAGCACTACCTCCGGGCATTCGAAAACAGGGCGGGAAGCGACATCGAAGTGCTCACCAGCGATGCGCTCAAGGGCTACATCTCCGCAGTCGGCGGGAACGCCTACCAATTCCTCGGTGTGCTGCACGGAACGCCGGTTTCCTCCCTCAGCTTCATTCTGGACCAGTGGAAGCGCTTCCCGGACGCCATGGCGAGGGTAATCGACAGGTCCCCCGAGCTCCTAGTGTATCACAGAGCCCTTGCAGGTGTTGGATATGACGCCTCCGAAGAGACAGCGTTCCTCATAAAGAAGGGAAACAAGGCGGAGATAACCAGGCTTGCCCTCAACCTTATGGCGGTCTACGCCATGAAGGAGGAATACCCGGCGGATCTCGAATACCTTGTGAAGCTCAGGAAGGACTTCAAGCCCGTGGAGAGGATAGCCGCGCTGGACACGATGGTGTCGTTTACGAGGATTGCGCGCGACCTTCCCAATGAGGCGAGGGATAAGCTAGCAGATGCGCGCTCGAAGCTCTTTTCCTTTGCCCCTTCAGTTAGCGAGGAGAAACTCCATGAGGCGTATCCTGACGTGATGGAATATTTGGGCCGCCATGCCGCAATAAGCAGGGATGAGGTTCTCCCGCTCCTGTCAGCCTGCCTTTCGCTCGGAAAGGCGCTCAACCTCGGCACGGTCAATATCGAGAAGCAGCAGCTCAAGATGGGGGCGAAGGTCGAGATAAAGGAGAAATACGAGAAAAAATTCCTCTCCGAGCTGCAGGTGGCTGAGAAAAGGGCGAGATACGAATCATTCATGGAGCGGACAGACATCCACCACGCCATCCTCGAACTGGTGTGCGGCGGGGAGGTGGAAAGGAAAGGCGAGCTTCCAGCCGATTTCAAGATTGCGCTCGAGGGCTACTTCAATGTGCAGCACAACAGGGAACTGCTGGGTGAGCTCCTGCGCACGTACTATCTCAAGGGCCCTGAGGAGGCGGAGAGATGGGTTTCCGGGCTCGAGGGGAACAGGAAGGTAATCAAGCTGATGGAAAGCAGGGGAACGGACCTTGACGCGATAAGCAAGTACAAGGCCTCATACGAGGCGCAGACCCAGGACTTCCAGGAGAAATACGAGATAAGGGCCTCACAGGTCTATGGCGAGCTCCACAGCCTCCTGCACCAGCTCGGCTACAAGGAAATGAAGGACCTCGGAGTTGAAGAGACTGATGACCGGCTGGCGACCGGGATGGCGCTGGCGAAGGTGCTCAACCAGCTTCTGAGGGAAGGAAATTTCTCATCCGACCAGAAGCTTATAGTGGACGACGTAAACGGCCACGTTGAAAACCTCAAGAGCGCGCTCGGTCAGCTCCACACTGTGAAGGAGGGCGGGAAAGTCACCTTCTTCGTTGCGACCGACCCCATCAAGAAACTCCGCATGGGCGTTGGCTTCCCATCCTGCCTTGACGTAACCAAGAAGAGCAACGGCCATGGCGCAGTCGCAAGGACGATAGACGCCAACAACGTGACGCTCTACGCCGCGGATGGCAATGAGGATGGTCCGATAATAGGCCGGGTATCGCTCATGGAGAGCGACAAGGGCTTTTTCGTGAATTCCACCTTCTATGAAAACACGACCTACGACCTTTTTGCCCCGCAGGGCGGATGGGTAGATGCGCTTGTAAAACTCGCGAATGCGACTGGCAGGGACGTAATAATAGTCCCGAACCTTTTCAGCCGCCCCATCCCGACTCTGGCCAAGAGTCTCGAAACAGCGGGCTTTGCCCTCGGGAAGGTGGAACTGCATGTGGACAAGGCGGTGTGCGACAATCTCTATTCAGACCTGGGCTTCGGTGAATATACTCCGGAAGAAGGGATGCGCCTGAGCTTAGAGGCATACGTGCTGAAGGCGAAACCTAACCCCTAATCTTTTTCATGTGCTCTATTCTTTTCTGGATTAGCGCCTTCGTCCCAATGTCTTTCCTGTGGATGACCTCGCCCATGACGAAGCGGGTGGCGTATTCCGCAATTTTCTCCGCCTCCTCCAGCGTGTCCGAGACCCCAACAATCCCGGCAGTGCGAGACGACGACGTATACATCACGTTCTCCTCAAGCTCGCCCTCGGGCTTGTTCACCGAGCCGTAGTAGAGGTGCGCGCCCGCGTCCCTTATCGCCCACTCATCAACAATCACGGGCGCGTTCTTCGCAGGCTTGTCAGGATAGCCCTTCGGCACGATGTATTTGCAGACGGTTGCGCTGGGCGAGAACCGGATATCGTTGGAGAGGCTGCCGCTTGCGGTCTTCTGGACAATCTCAAGCATATCGCTCTCTAGTATGGAGAGGACGTTCATCGCCTCCGGGTCGCCGAAGCGCGCGTTGAACTCTATCACCATCGGCCCCTTCTTCGTGAGCATGAACTGGCCGTAGAGGACTCCGCGGTAGGAAACGCCCGTTTCCTCGCGCAGTGCGGAAACTGTCTTGCGCATTATCCCGAGCCCCGTTTCGTAATCCTCCTTCCCCATGAAGGGAAGAATGCCGTTCGCATCGGAGTAGGAGCCCATGCCGCCCGTGTTCGGCCCTAGGTCGCCCGCGTAGGCGCGCTTGTGGTCCTGCACAGCAGGCATTCCCACGACTCTCGTCCCATCCACGAATGCCTGGAGCGTGAATTCCTCTCCCTCAAGCCGCTCCTCCACGACAACGGAAGGCGCGCCACCAATATTCTTCTCAATAACCTCGGAGGCGTATCTTTTTGCTTCGGCGCCGTTCTTCAGCTGCGCGCCAACCACTTTCACGCCCTTCCCAGCTGTGAGGCCAGCGGGCTTCACCGCGACGTCGCCCTTGAGTTCGTCTATGAACTGTCCGGCATCTGCAGCGTTGCTGAACACGCCGAATTTCGGCAGCCCAGGGATGGAATATTTTTGCATAAGCTCGCGGGCGAATGACTTGTCCCACTCAAGCCGGGCAGCGGCACGTTCGGGCGAGGCGCATGCCACGCCGCGCTTCTGGAGCTCGTCAACCACTCCCGCTTCCAGGACGGCGTCGGGGCCGATGACCGCAAGCTCAATCTTCTTGTTCAGTGCCCATTCCGAAACGGATTTGCCGTCGTGTATGTCGCCAATCGCCATTTCGCCGTGGTGCTCGCGCACAAGCCGCGTGATTCCTGGGTTGTTCGCGCTCACGAACGCATAGAACTGGAGCGCCTGGCCGCTCCTGCAGAGTGCGGAGGCTATGGCGTGCTCCCTTCCCCCATTCCCGACAAGAAGGACTTTCATGCGAATCCCCACTTATTCCATCGGCCTGAAGGGAGGCCTGCCCTCCAGCTTCGTCCGCAGCCTGTCGACAGCGCCCCTGAGCCTTCTGCTCTGCTCGAGCAGCTCCTCATCCTCGACGATGATGCCCTTCTCCTGGAGCTTTTTGTCGAGCATGTCGAGGAACTCCTGCCACTCGCTCACGTCGTGCTCATACTCCTCGAGCAGTTCCTCGGCGCGGTTTATGAACTCAATCATCTCCATGAAGAAATCAACGTCAATCGGCTCCTTCAGCTTCCTGTGCATCCTGTCTAGGAGCGCCATCCTCATCATGCCGAGCTTCTTCTCCATGCGCACGTCCGCGGCGCCCCTCTTCGCAAGAAGAAGCTTGCTCGTCCTTTCCACGGTCTTCCGCATGCGGATGAGCAGGTCCTTGAGGGGCAGCTCCTTGAGCCGCGCCATTTGCTCGATGTGGGCCCTCTTTTCCATAGTTTCGCCTTAGCAGCAGGTTATTGGCGTCCCCTTCTTCGGGGTGTGCTTGAGCGGGTATTTGCCCGTAAGGCATGCCATGCACAGCTTCCCATCGAGGCCGATTGCCTCCCCAAGTGCCTTCAAATCCGTGTAGCCGAGCGTATCCGCGCCAATCATCTTCCTTATCTCCTCAACGGAATAGTTCGCCGCAGCGAGCTCCTTGTAGGTCGGGAAGTCCATGCCCATGTAGCACGGCGCAATCACGGGCGGGCAGCCGACGCGCACGTGCACCTCCTTAGCCCCCGCCTTCCTGAGAAGCTGGACTATCGCCTTAAGCGTAGTTCCGCGGACAATGCTGTCCTCCACAAGCACGATTCTTTTGCCATCGATAATCTGCCGCACTGGGTTCAGCTTCGCTCTCACTGCCTTCTCCCTCAACTCCTGTTCCGGCATGATGAACGTCCTGAAGATATACCTGTTCTTCATCAGTCCCTCTTCATACGGGATGCCGGAGGCACGTGAGTAGCCGACGGCGAAGTTCCTGCCGGAGTCCGGGACCGGGACGACGTAGTCCGCCTCAACCGGGTGCATGCGCGCTAGTGTCTCGCCGAGCCTCTTGCGCACGTCGTTGTTCAGCCTTCCCTCGATTACGGAATCGGCGCGCGCGAAATAGAGGAACTCGAACATGCAATGCGTGATGAGCTTGGGCTCGACCGCCTGCTTGCCGTGCAGCCCCTTCTCCTTCGAGACTTTGAGCACCTCGCCGGGCTTCAGGTCCCTGAACTCCTTCACCCCGACAGCCTCAAGCGCGCACGACTCGGAAGCGAAGAACACGTTGCCCTTTGAGTCTTTTCCGACCACGAAGGGCTTGAAGCCCTGCGGGTCCCTAACTGCGTAGAGGCTGCCGTCTCCATCCAGGAAGAGCAGGTTGTAGGAGCCGTCCAGTTGCTCCATCACCTCTCGGCTCGCCTCGTATATGTTGTCCTTCCTGTTCAGCGCGATGGAATAGAGCATGCCCACGAGCTCCATCTCGCTGTCCGACATGAAGGTGAGGCCCCTTGCCATCAGCTGCTTCCTCAGGGCCGGGTAGTTCGCGATGTTTCCGTTGAACGCGAACGCGAAGTCATTCCTGGTGAATGACATGAGGATTGGCTGGGCGTTCTTTATGCCCCCGCCGCCGGTGGTCGGGTACCTGACGTGGCCGATTGCGATGTTGCCGGGCATGCTGTCCAGTTTTTCCCTTCCGAAGACGTCGGAAACCAGACCGAGCCCCGTCTCCACCTGCAGCCCCTTCCCGTCCTGCACGCAGATTCCGCAGCAGTCCTGCCCCCTGTGCTGCAGGCTAACCAGCCCGTTGTAGACGGCGTAGGCAGCCCTGTAATCCTTGTGCGGCGAATAGACTCCGAAGATGCCGCAGCGGTCGCGAACAGGCATTCAGACCCTCCCCTTCCGCTCCTTCAGCTCGTGGAGGAAGTGCTCGTTTATCACGAACTTTAAGTCGAACCTCTCGCCAAGAGTGCTGAAGAAGACCATGCGCACCCGCACTTTCCCCAGCTGGAGGTCCTCAAGCGCCTCGACCTTCTCCACGTAGCTGTAGAGCGAATATATCTTTCCGTTCACTCCGGGGCCGTCATACACGAGCCCCTTCTCATGGAGCGAGATTTTGCCCTCCTCGTCGCCTGAGGAGATTGGCGCCTCCGCCTCGAGCTTACCAAGCAGTTCGTTCATGATTCCTTATCCGAAAGGCGATTTAAATAGGTTTGCGGCTTGCGGTAAGCAGCCCCCACAGCCTGCCCATCAGCGGGACGGAAAGCGTGATGGCAAGCAGGAGCAGGAGGGAAAAGGCGAAGAGCCACTGGGGGGTGAGCGCCTGCTCCGAAGAAACTATGGGCCCGAGGTTGACGAGGAACAGGGCCGCGCCAACGAAAACCGGAAGGAGCACGGAGGCGGCCTCGAAAGGAATCGTCCCGCGCGACTTCGAGCCCGAGATTCGGAAGCAGACGAAGAACGGCAGGAGGTTGAGGAAGCCGAAGAGCATGAGGTTGCCAAACGAGAAGCTCATCTGCGCAAGCCCAACCGCTGCGGAATAGGAGAAGAGTGCCGCGAAGGAGAGCGCGTTGCTCCGCATGAGTGCGGCAACGGCGAAGGAGAGGAAGGCGAGCGCGATGAGGAAGATGTTGAGGTTGAGGTAAAGTGATGAGGCGAGGAAGACGAGGAGCGAAAGCGCGTAGATGGCATATTCCGCAACTTCTTTTGCGTTAAGCCCCATGCCTAACTATCTCGTAATCGCTTTAAATAGGTGTTTCCAAACTACCTGCGTGAGGGCTTACCTGCTGCCGGCAGCCGCAGTCCTGGCGCTCCTTGCCGTCCTGGCGCTCGCGCAGAACGAGAGCGGCAGGGAAGAAGTGCCAATCCACATTCCATACGACAACGTGAGCAACTACTCCTACCCCTACCTCATCCCAACTCCGCCGCCCATCTACGTGAGCCCGGAGCAGCAGTGGCTGATATGGTGGATGGAGTTTGACGGCGGGGGCGGCGGTGGGGGCGGCGGAGGCGGAGGAAACGGCGGGCAGAACAACGAGACTCCGAAAGTCTACGTGGTGTGGGTGGTGAAGCCAGTTGAGCCGAATATTTACTGGAAGGACAAGACCTACGACGTCTATTCGGGCTGGAACTGGAGCACTTCCGGGAACGGCACTTACTCGACCGCTCACGGGAAGAACAGCACGGAATTCCAAATCCTCCGCGTGCTCAACGGAGGCAACTACACCATACAGCTGATTAAGCCCGCTACGAGCGGCTCATACATCAATCTCACCACTTTCCTTGTAAACGGCTCCGCAAATTACACGCCAATCACCGCGGATTCCTACAACGACTACCTGCTGGAAATAAACGCGACCCAGAACGCCACGTTCGCCTACAACGCAACATTCTACTGGGCGGACAACATTAAGAACGAGAGCGTGGGGAAACTCCAGGACATTCCCCAGGCCATCCGCCAGCAGAACACGCAACTCCCGGAGAACATCGATCCGCAGCTAAGGGAACTCGCAACGAACCTAACGAACTCCAGCCTCAACCTGCTCCAGCAGGCCGGGGCGGATCGCGACTGGGTGCATGCGTGGGTGACCTACGACCTATACTGGGCGAGCAACGAGACCATTCCCCAGGGAACGGAGATGGCGAACTGGACCTACGCGCACAGGAAGGGAATATGCGCGCATTTCGCCACGCTTTTCACCGTGATTGCGCGGCTGCAGGGGATTCCGGCGCGCGTCGCGACGGGCTTCGCCGGCGGCTACCGATGGAGAACGCCACCTACATCTTCCCGATGTTCGCGCACGCATGGGCCGAGGTCTACGTCCCGCCATACGGCTGGGTGCCTGTTGACCCGACCGGGAACGTCACCGAGAGGAAGAACGAAACGAGCGGAGAGAAGCAGAACGTGAGCATCGAGTGGAGCGACGCAGGAAAGACCACCATCGACCTCCAGTTCACGCTCAACAAGACATTCGAGAAGGAGTTGCAGAAGATTTTCGAGAACCAGACAAGGGAGGAGATGAAAAGGAACGGCACGCTCAACGAGTCCAAGAACATGACGGAGCAGGAGAAGCAGCAGCTCGAGCAGCAGATTCAGCGCGAAGGACAGCAGCGGATGCAGCAGTTCCTCGAGAAGCTGCTGAACCTCTCGCGCCAGAACTTCACCTCCGGGAATTTCACGAACATGAACTTCACGGACATGAACTGGTCGGACATGAGCCAGAACTTCACGCCCTGGAACGCGACGATGAACTGGTCGCAATACAACCAGACCTGGAACCAGAGCATGAACTGGTCGCAATACAACCAGACCTGGAACCAGAGCATGAACTGGTCGCAGCCCAACCAGACATGGAACTGGAGCTCCAACTTCACTAACCAGGGCAACTGGTCGCAGTTCAACCAGACGTGGAACCAGACGCACCTGAACGAAACGTACCACAACTACACCACGCCGAACGAAACGCGCATTAACCAGTCCAAAGAGGAGGAAAAGCAAAGGCAGGAGATGCTGCGCAACCTCACCTCCTTCACGAACAACACGGCAATACAGTTCCTGCGCGAAGCCACGTCCGACCCGCGGAACTTCTGGCTCTTCCTCATCGCCGCGCTCTTCGGGGCGACGCTGGTCGCGGGCGTGCTCTATGCGCGCGCGCGGCTCACCTCCAGGGTCCAGGAAGCACGCGTGAAGGAAGCGAAGGAGATGTTCAGGAGGGTGAACATCAGCGAAGTGGTGAGGAAGGTGAAGGCGCTTGGCGCGGAGGAGAAATACGACGAGGCAATCGTCTACGGCTACAACGAGCTTGCGGACTACATCTCCTTCGTCTTCCGCATCCTGAACGACCCGAGCAAGACCGCAAGGGAGTTCGCGAAGGCAGTCGAAGCGGACGTGGACGTGGACTCGCTGAAGGCAATCACCTACGTCTTCGAGAAGACAAGGTATGCGAAGAACGCCGGGAAAGCGGAGTTCGGCGAGTTCCTTGGCGCGCTGGTGAAACTGGCGAAATATGGTGAATGAATGGGCATTCTGAGTTTTCTCAAATTCATCGCGGTGATGCTCGTCGAGTTCTTCAGGAGGCTCGCCCTGCTCTTCCTGAGGCTCGCATACCTTTTCCGCTACCCGCTCTTCATCGCGGCGCTCGTGCTCCTGCTCTTCAGTTTCGCGTATGCCCTGGTTGCGCAGCCCTACCAGGTTGCGCCGAAATATTCCGTCTACGACGGCGACTGGGACGGCACCTCCGCGCTCTATGCATACGTTTCCGGGAGCTACCAGGCGAAGGCGGTCTTCGCCTCCATTGACGACTTCACCGCGCTCGGCAGCGATTCCACCCTCATCGTGATTGCGCCTGAGCGGCCGTTCACAGCGAAGGAGAAGATATCGCTCCGCGGCTTCGTTTCCGGCGGCGGGACGCTCATACTAACGGGCGCAAGAGGCGCGGCAGCGGACCTTTCCGAGGAGTTCAACGTGAGGTTCAGCAACGCGACGCTCGTGGATTACCTCGCATTCAACAGGAGGCAGGACTTCCCCGTGCTGCCGTTCGCGGTGGGCGGCGACTCCGGCATGGAGTTCATGAAGTTCCCCACCGCAATCATGATACACCCCGCAGCGGCAACAATCATCTCCGCGAGTTCGCCAGAAAGCTACATAGACCTCAACTTCAACGGCGCGGTCGACCCGCAGGACGCGAAGGGCCCGTTCGCCGTTGCCATCGCTGAGGACTACGGGAAGGGAAAGGTCGTCGTCATTTCGGATTCCGACGTTTTCACGAATGACCTGCTGCCGAGGGGCGACAACCTCAAATTTGCGGCCGCAATCTTCTCTGCATACTCCCACGGCATCATTGCCTTCGACGAGTCGCACAGGCTCGGCGAGAAGGACGATCTGCTCATCCTGCTCTACGCCTACAGGGAGCAGATGAGAGACGCCTCATTCATGCTCCTGGTCGCGTGCGTGGCGGCAGGGCTCATGCTCGTGGCGCACAGGCTGCTGACGCAAAGCGAGGAGAAGCGCGTCGAGGCGCAGGCCGACCTCAAGGTCCACCCCTACAGGGACATGGTGTGGGACATAGTGGCGAACGCGCGGCTGCGCGCCGAGCCCTACACGTGGCTGGTACTCATGCAGTACGACCGCTTCCGCGACAGGCTCCTCGCGAGCATCGACCCGTTCAGGCGCGAGATTGACAATGACGCGCTCGCAAAAAAGGCCGCGAGGAAGCACGGCTTAGACGAATCGGCGCTGCGCGCGGCCCTCGCGAGGTGCGAGAAGGTCAGGGCAGGGGAGCTGGCAGTAACGTCCTTCGAAGAGGCGAACGACCTCTGCACGCTGATGGACGAGTATATTTCAAAACTTAAAAGGTAGGTGATTTGGATGCCTAAGGGAAACGACAGGGAATGGGTTTACGAGAACTACGACTCCGCGATGAGCGAGGTCGGAAAGGCAATAATCGGGAAGGAGGAGATAATACGCAACATACTCATCTCCATCTTCTGCGAGGGCCACGTCCTGCTAGAGGGCGTGCCGGGGATTGCGAAGACGAGGATGGCGAACGCCATCGCGCAGACGCTCAACTGCGACTTCAAGCGCATACAGTTCACGCCCGACCTGCTTCCCTCCGACATAATCGGGACGATGGTCTACGACTCCAACCTGAGCAAGTTCCTGCTGAAGAAGGGGCCAATCTTCACGAACATCATCCTCGCGGACGAGATAAACCGCGCGCCGCCCAAGACGCAGTCCGCGCTCCTGGAGGCGATGCAGGAGAGGCAGGTGACCATCGACGGCACGACCTACCCGCTGCCCTACCCGTTCGTCGTCCTCGCCACGCAGAACCCCATAGAGATGGAGGGGACCTACCCGCTTCCTGAGGCGCAGGTCGACAGGTTCCTCTTCAAGCTCGTGCTGGACTACCCAACGCGCGAAGAGGAGAAAGAAATACTGAAGCTGAAGATGAAGCAGGAATACAAGCTGAAGAAGGTGCTCGACCCCGACGAGATACAGGGGATAAACGCGGAGATAGGCAAGGTCTACCTCGACCCTTCCATACTCGACTACATCGTGGACATCATCACCGCGACGCGGAGCCGCACCGACGTCCAGCTGGGCTCCTCGCCAAGAGGAGGCATCGCCTTCCTGTGGGGCGCAAAGGCGCGTGCGCTGCTGGACAAGCGCGACTATGTGATTCCCGACGACGTGAAGTCGCTCGCATACCACGCGCTCAGGCACCGCATAATGCTCAACCCTGAGGCGGAGCTTGCCGGCGTGAAGGTCGATGACGTGATTGCGGACATACTCAACAGCGTGAAAGTGCCCAAAGCGATGAAGCCATGATAACCCTGAGAGGCGTGCTCCTCTTCATTTTCGGCGTTTCGCTCTCCCTCGCAGCCATCCTCCTGCAGAACCCTTTCCTTGCGCTGCTGGGGCTGGCGGTGGTGTTCCTCTTCACGTTTGCTGACTACCGCTTCGAGCTGGAGGCGCAGTCCCTCCAGATAAACTCGCAGAGGAAATTTTCGCTGAACAAAGTAGCCGTGAGCCAGCCTGCCGAATGCACCGTCGCCATCGACCTCGGGAAGAAAATGCAGTTCGCCTACTACGATGTCGCGCCCGCCTTCTTCGACGTTGCCGGCTCCCACTCGGGAAAAGCGGTGGGCAGCGTTGAGTTCACATACAGGCTCGCGAGCGCAAACCGCGGCCTTTTCGACATCGGGCCCACGAAGATAACCACGCGCGATTCCACCGGGCTCTTCACCAAGGATTTCGTTCCCCCGAACGCTGCGCAGCTCCTCGTCTACCCAAGCCTTGGGGACGTGAAGAAATACGACATGCAGATAAGGAGGCGCACGAACGTCCAGCTCCAGGGCATACGGAAAGGGATTGCCCAGGGCGCGGGAACGGACTTCATAGCGCTCAGGAAATACGCCCAGGGCGACGAACTGAAGCAGATAGACTGGAAGGCTACGGCGCGCACGCGCCAGCTCATGGTGCGCACGTTCGAGGCGGAGAGGAAGCAGCGCATCTTCATCCTGCTCGACTGCGGGAAGCTCATGCACGCGGGCAGGGAGGTTTCAATGCTCGACGCGGGCATCAACACCGCTGTGCTCGTCTCGCACATCGTCCTGAAGCGGGGCGACCTTCTGGGCTTCGCAACATTTTCAGACAAGCTGGAGTTCTTCCTCAAGCCGGGGAACAACC
>CAIXRF010000055.1 GCA_903921825.1 uncultured Microcaldota archaeon
AACTCCTTTATTTTCTGCATCTTCTCCTTGCTGATTGTCGGCTTCAGTGACTTGAGAGCCGCTTCGAAATGATGCATCGTGACCTTGTCCGCATTCGCGCGAATCGCATTCATACCCGCCTCGCGGCAGATTCCTTCTATGTCCGCGCCGGTGTAGTTGTCCGTCCCCTTCGCGAGCTCCTCCAGGTTGACGCCATCGGCTATGGGCATCTTCCGCGTGTGGACCTTGAATATCTCCACGCGCGCCTTGAGGTCCGGCGGTGGAATCTCAATCACCCTGTCGAATCTTCCCGGCCGGAGGAGCGCGGGGTCGAGGATGTCGGGCCTGTTTGTCGCCGCGAGGACGACCACGTTCTCAAGGTTCTGCAGGCCGTCCAGCTCGGTGAGCAGGGAATTCACGACCCTTTCCGTCACGCGGCTTCCTCCATCCTCCATGCCGCGCACGGAAGCGATTGCGTCTATCTCGTCTATGAACACTATGCAGGGCGCCGCGCTCCTCGCCTTCCTGAACAGCTCGCGCACTGCCTTCTCGCTCTCTCCGACCCACTTTGAGAGGAACTCCGGCCCCTTCACGGAGATGAAGTTCGCCTCGCTCTCCGTTGCGACGGCCTTCGCGAACATAGTCTTCCCCGTACCGGGCAGGCCCACGAGGAGCATGCCCCTCACCGGCCGTATGCCCATCTTCCTGAACACTTCCGGCCTCTTGAGCGGCAGCTCGACGGCCTCCTTGAGCAGCTTCTTCACGTCGTGGAGCCCGCCGATGTCCGACCATTTTACGTTCGGCACTTCAAGGAAGACCTCGCGCAGCGCGGATGGTTGTATCTCGTTCATCGCCTTGAGGAAGTCGTCGCGCGTGACCTTGAGGTCGTCGAGAATCTGGTGGGGTATGAACTCCTCCTCGAGGTTAATTTTCGGGAGGATTCTCCGTAGCGTCTTCATCGCCGCCTCCTTCCCGAGGAGCGAGATGTCCGCACCAGTGTAGCCATGTGTTATGCCGGCGAGCTCGTCTATGAGTTTCTCCTTCTCCTCATCGCCACCCATGATGGGCATGTTGCGCGTATGAATCTGGAGTATCTCCTTGCGCGCAATCCGGTCGGGCACGCCCAGCTCAATCTCGCGGTCGAACCTCCCCGGCCGCCTGAGCGCGGCGTCCAGCGCGTTGGGGCGGTTCGTCGCGCCTATGACTATGACCTGCCCTCTCCCCTTCAAGCCGTCCAGAAGGGTGAGGAGCTGGGAGACCATCCGCCGTTCTACCTCGCCCGTCACTTCCTCCCTCTTCGGGGCGATGGCGTCTATCTCGTCCATGAAGATGATTGTCGGCGCATTCTCTTCTGCGTCCTTGAACACCTGCCTGAGTTTCTCCTCGCTCTCGCCAACGAACTTGGAAACGAGCTCCGGGCCGCCGATGTGGATGAAGTTCGCCTCGCTCTCGTTTGCAACCGCCTTCGCAAGCAGCGTCTTGCCCGTTCCCGGAGGGCCGTAGATGAGCACCCCTTTTGGCGGTTCGATTCCCAGCCGCTCGAAAAGCTCGGGGTGGCGCATGGGCAGCTCGACCATCTCCCTAATCTTCTGCACCTCGTCCTTCAGCCCGCCGATGTCCTCGTATTTGATGTCCGCAATCTTGCCCATCTCTTTCATGGGCTCCTCCCTGAGCTGCACTTCCGTTGTCTCCTTCACGAGCACGATTCCCTGCGGCTGCACTACGACCGCCTGCAGTGGGAAGGAGGAGGTGCCGAGGATTCCCACGAGGAGCGTGTCGCCCTTCGTGAGCGCCCTGCCTATGAGCTTCTTCTTTATGAAGTCGTCGAAGCCTGGGGAGAACTTCATGGGCTGCGAGGGCGCGAGCACGACCTTCTTCGCCTCCTTCAGCTCCGCCTTCTTGAGGAACACCTTGTCGCCGAGCGCAACTCCCGTGTTCTGCCTGAGGTAGCCGTCCATCCTCACGATGTTCAGGCCCTCGTCCTGCGGGTGCGCCTGCCATACGACGGCAGCGGTGCTCTTCTTGCCCTTTATCTCCACTATGTCGCCAGTGGTGACGTCGAGTATCTTCCTCGCGCGCGAGTCGGCCCTCACGATTCCTCTGCCGACGTCGTTCTGGAGCGCCTCTGCAACCTTGAGTTCGATTCCCTCAGCCATCGGAAACCACCTTGAATCGCGAATTCAGCGAACGGATTTTCGCCTCAAAGATTATAAGTGTGCGGGACTGGCGAGCGGGCCGTCTCCTCCCTCCTCGTGAAGCCGCGCTGGCTCCTCCTCGGGCCGACGGCTTTTCTGAATACCAGCTTCCTCTCCTCCATGCGCACGGAAATGGCCCGCTCGATCTCGCCGAGCGCGCCCATCTCCGCGCTCTCCACTATCGTAAATGCGGCACCGGCCTTCCCCATCCGCCCGGTGCGGCCGACGCGATGGACGTAGGTGATGTGGTCCTCGGGGATGTTGTAGTTTATCACGTGCGTCACGTCGTCTATGTCAAGCCCTCTTGCCGCCAAATCGGTTGCGACGAGGATTGCAATCTGGTCCGCGCGGAACCGCTTCATCACGGCGTCGCGCTTCCCCTGGCTCATGTCGCCGTGCAGCCCTTCGGAGCGGAAGCCCCTGTCGTTGAGTATGCGGTCGAGCTTGTCTGCTCCGAACTTCGTCCTGCAGAAAATCATCGCCTTCTTCGGCCTCTCCTCTGAGAGGTAGGCCAGCAGCGCATCGAGCCGCTCCCTCGGGTCTGCAATCGGCACGAACGTCTGCAGTATGTGCGTTATCACAGGAGTCTCGTCCTCGCTCACCTTCACCATCTGCGGCGAGTGCATGTAATTCCCGGCGAGCTTCCTTATCGCGTCAGGCACCGTGGCGGAGAAGAGCAGCGTCTGCCTCTCCTGCGGCGTGTTGCTGAGAATCCAGGCGACATCGTCTATGAAGCCCATGTCCAGCATTCTGTCTGCTTCGTCAATCACGACGAAGCGCACCTGGTCGAATTTCAGCGAGCCGCGCTTCAGGTGGTCCATCACCCTGCCGGGGGTGCCGACAATCACGTGCATGCCCTCCTTCAGCAGGCGGAACTGCCTCTCGATGTCCTGCCCGCCGTAGATTGCCACAATCTTCAGGGGCGTGTGCTTCCCTATTTGCGCAATCTCGTCCCTCACCTGCATGCACAGCTCCCTTGTGGGTGTCAGTATGAGCGCCTGAGGCCGTTTCGTCGGGTAGTCCAGGCATTCCAGGATGTAGAGGCCGAAGGCGGCGGTCTTTCCCGTCCCGGTCTTCGCCTGCCCAATCACGTCCTCGCCCTGGAAAAGGAGCGGAATCGCTTCTGCCTGTATCGGAGTGGGATCCTTGAAGCCCATCTCGCTTATTCCTTTCAGTACTGCTGCGCTAAGCCGCAACTCCTCAAATCCTGCCATTCCTAATTTCACCTTTCGCTGAATGCTGCCTAATTCAGAAAGAGCTTCGTCCAGCGAAGCCCCCGAACCTGAGCAACTCGCCCATCGGGGAATGTCAAGTCCGGCATCCAAAGACGCATTCTTTTTCCTACGAAGTAATTTCTCAGGAACGCCTTTTATAACTATCTTTCCCATCTCTCTGCCGTGATAAAGCTGGTAATCCTGGGGAGCTCGGCCGCGGTCCCAAGCGTCGAGCGGAGCCTGCCCGCAGTGGGGCTGCGCTACGGGGGAGATGTCTACCTCTTCGACTGCGGGGAGGGCACGCAGAGGCAGATGATGCGCTTTGGCCTTTCCTACGCGAAGGTGAAATGCATATTTATCACGCACGCGCACGCGGACCACATTGTCGGGATTGCGGGGCTTGC
>CAIXRF010000056.1 GCA_903921825.1 uncultured Microcaldota archaeon
CTAGTCGGGGAGGACATGAAGAAGTGCTTCGAATGGGAGTTCATGCTCCCAAGCGAGCGCGAGATGCAGGACCTCAGGTTCTGAGATGGTGGCATGCCGCTGATAGACCTAATCACACGGGGTTCGACCTTCCAGGTGCAGGATTTCAGCAGCCGCGAGCTCTCCAAGCGGCGCTGGTTCGTCCACCCGCCAGAGCCCCCGTATGAAAAGATAATGGGCGCGCCAAACGACTCCATCTATATGGCTAGGACGAAGCTCATGCACGTCCCGTTCCACTGGACATACGCAAACCTCACCAACCCGCACATAGCAGTAGTCGGGATAACCGGAAGCGGCAAATCCTACCTGGTGAAGAGCTTCCTCACGCGCGCAGCGCTCGTCTGGGGCTCGAATGCCGTGATAATCGACTGGGTCGGGGAATACGTGGACTACGCGAAGCAGAGCGGGGGGAGGGTTGTAAGGTTCGGCAAGGGCGACCATCTGAACCTCCTGGACCTCGGCGGGATGGCGCCATATGACAGGATAGACCAGATACTGCGGTCGCTCGAGATACTGCTCGACCTGACTGCGGAGAGGAGGGAGAAGAGGCACATCGAGGAGGCGCTTGAGCAGGCCTATGCGGCCGCCGGCTTCGAGCTCAGCGTGCGCGAGCAGACGGACAAGGACGGGGAGCCCATGGTCCCGCCCACGCTCAAGGATGTGCTCAAGACGCTGGAGAAGAAGCTCGCGAAGGCGAAGGAGGCGGGAAACTTCATAGAGGAGGACGAGGTGAAGAGCGCCCGCGACATGGTCAGGCGCTTCACACGCAAGGGGCAGGACTACTTCGCCCAGCAGAGCACGATCAGCATAGAGGACCTCACAACAAGCGGGCTCGTGGATATCGTGCTGACAGACCTGCCCAGCGACGAGTTCCGCTCGCTCGCGGGCCTCATGATATTGCAGCTGATAAAGGAGAGGATGCGGACGGTCGGCTGGAGCGCGGAGAAGGGCATAAAGCTCTTCGTTGTGCTTGATGAGGCGTGGAAGATAGCGAAGGACCCGCGCAGCGACGCTATCACGATAGTGCGCGAGGGCCGCAAGTACCAGTTCAGCCTCGTGGTCGCCACGCAGAACCCGACGGACGTGAACGAGGCCATCTTCTCAAACGTCGGCACGATGTTCATAATGCGCCTCCAGTTCAGGCAGTTCAAGGACTACATACGCTCATCGCTCAACTATTCGGACTTCATCGCGCAGGGGATAGACCGGTTCGGCGTAGGCGAGGCCGCGGTGCACCTTGTCTTCTCCGAGTCCACGCGCTTCCCATCCACGTTCCTGCTCAGCCGCGTTGACGGGGAGGAGCCCCTCATCGTGGTGAAGCTCGACTTCTCGGAACTCAACCGGGAAGACATGGAGTTCCATCTGGACGAGCTCAAGAGGAAGCTATTGGAGCTCGGGCTGAGCGAGGACCAGCTCAACAAGCTCGTGTCAATGATGCTGGAGGGGAAGAAGAACAAGATAAGCGTGCTCACCCTTGTCCAGACGCTTGACAGCTTCGGCTATGCCCGCCCAGTGCAGATAAACTTCCTGCGCGAAGTGGGCGTGGGCGAGCAGGAGATCTCGAAGGTATTCATGAGGGTGTGAGCGATATGGCCGGGATACTGCGGTTCGACCCTGATGTGCTGAAGAAGAGCCTGCGCAAGTCGGGCTTCACCGAGCAGCAGCTCAAGGAGATAATCTCGCTGCTCGCAAAGAGCGACTACAAGCTCAGGATGACCGAGCTCGTCTCGCTGCTCGAGAAGCAGGGGATGAGCATGAGCGGCATCGTCACCCTCCTCACGGAACTCGGGGTGAGCAAGAGCGATGCGATCAGCACGATCTCCGGGGTGCGCATGAAGAAGTACGACCTCGACGTGCAGAATCTCGTCTACCTGGAGATTGCC
>CAIXRF010000057.1 GCA_903921825.1 uncultured Microcaldota archaeon
CGAGCACGCGGGCGACGAGCAGCCTGCGCGGGTCCGGCAGGAGCGGGACGCGCTCGGAGATGCTCTTGAAGGACTCGAAGGGCTTCTTCTCGCGCTCGGAGATGATGTCGAGCATGTGCTTCTTCCCCACGCCGGGGAGGAGCTCCAGCTGGTGCAGGCGGATGGTGACCGGGCCGCACTTGTTGAAAAACTCGACGAACTCCTGCTCGCGCTCGTCCATTATCACGCGGATTGCGTGCTCGAGCTCGGAGCGGGCCGAGCTCGTGAGCTCGTTGTAGCCTATCCTGCCCTTTATGTGGTCCACCTTGTCCCGCTCGCCCTTGCCGATGTATATCTTCTCGCCGACGGTGGGGATTGCGCCGGGCTTGGGGACCACCTCGAGGAGGGTGAAGTTCAGGTCGCCTATCACCTGGATGACCGGCTCCTTCCGCACGTCCGCGGACTTGCCGTAGGGAAGCGAATCTATGACGTATGCATGCTCTTCCATTCCAGGCTTCTGCAAATTCATCGCGACCACTTACTTCCTGAACTCCTCTACGGTCTTCATTATCGAGGCGATCTCACTCTCGCCAAGGCTTATCTTCTCCTTCGCGAGCACGAGCTTCACCTGGTCAACGTTGAGCGGCATGAGGTCCACCATCTTCACGGCGACCTCGGGCTTCATCTTCTCAATTTTCATGAGCTTCGCCATCATCTCCTCGGCCTTGCGCTTCCCAATCTTGGAGAACTTCTTCGCATACTCCAGCGCGGTGCGCTGCTCCAGGCCGAGCGGCGCCTTCTCCTCGGGTGGCGCGGGGATGGCGGCGGGCGGAGCGCCTTCTACGGCCTCCTCGCCCTCCTTCGGCGGCTCCGGCACGGGCTCGGGCTTCGGGATGACCTTCTTCTCCTTCTTCATCTTCTTCATCTCGGCCTCGGCCTCTTCCATGCGCTTGCTCATCACGCCCTCAACCTCGCTGAGGGCTGCTGGCCTGCTGTTGATGACGGATTTTCCTATCATAAGAACACCTATGCGAGCTCGAGATGCACTGCGGGGATGATTAGCCGCTTGGTCGCCTTGTAATCGTGTATCTCCACGATGTAGGCCTTCCCACGCTTCCCCACCACCACTCCGCGCCTGCCCCTGTATCGAGGGTGCGTCATGCCGGAAAAGTAGCCGCTCTTCAGGTCTATGCAGACCGCCTGCCCCAGCTCGAAAGTCTTCACGAGGCGCGGTATTCCCAGCCGCCTCTCGCTAATCCTTTTCCTGAGCAGCCTGCTCCGCTTCGACATTTTTCCTAGCGACCTTTTTACCATTCTCGCACCTCACGGTATAAGCACTACTGAAAGCTTCCGGAAGATAGAGTTTTGCGGAAGCACCTATAAAAACACTCCCTCGCAGCGGCGCGCGCTTGGCCGCTTTATAAATGGTTTATAAACTTTACCCTCGGAAGAGTATTGTCCTGCTTAAAAAGCTTTTGGTGGGAGCACGGTGATGCGCATGGCGAAGAAAAATGCGAAAGCGAAGCCCAAGGCGAAGGCTACGGTCAGGGTTAAGGTGAGGAGGGCGAGACCCGCGCCGAAGAAGTCGCCCCTCGAGGGCGTGAAGCCGACGTTCAAGATAGAGAACATCGTCGCGAGCGCGAACCTTGGAGTCGAATTGGACCTCTACGAGATAGCGCAGGAGGTAAAGGACGTGGAGTACGAGCCGGAGCAGTTCCCCGGCGCAATCCTGAAGCTCAAGGATCCGAGGGCGAGCCTGCTGCTCTTCAAGAACGGGAAGATAATCTGCACGGGCTGCAAGAGCGCGGGCGAGGTGGAGTTCTCCATCAACAGGGCCGTGAAGCTGCTCGCGTCGCACGCGCGCGAACTGAAGAAGGAGTAAGCCGGAGCACGTCGCTCACGCCGGCGTTTATATAGGACTATTGCCTAATTTATCCAGGTGGTTGCGATGCAGAAAGAAATGAAGGGAAAGGAGCCAAAGGTGACTACGGAGGAGAAGATGGCGGCAAAGCTGATTAACGGCATTTTCAACTCGTGGAGTGCGGAGCTAAGCCCTTACATAGACTCCCGCCTCGCACTGAGCGACAAGTTCAGTGAACAGATTAAGTCCCTTTCCGAATGCAAGCCCGAAACGCTGGAGGAACTCGAGCCGGTCTTCAAAGGCGTCATGAAATCCTACTCCCTCACCGCGAAGGTGAAGGCAGTGTTCCTGACCGAGACGGGGGCGATGGCGAAGAGCTTCGGGGACGACGTGCAGCTTTACAAGGACGCAATCCAGACGATAGAGAAATTCGGCACCGTCCATATTCTGGC
>CAIXRF010000058.1 GCA_903921825.1 uncultured Microcaldota archaeon
CATGCCCATTCGTATACACGTGGAACGGCGCGGGATACGGTTTTGTCAGCGATTTCTCCGGCGACGGCGAGATAGGCTCCTCCAAGAGGACTGGCACGCTCGGAAGGGTGACACATCCTGCGGACTATTCTGTGATAAGTGGGGAGCAGCTACGGGCCGAGGACGGCGTTTACACTACGCAGGTTACGGAGGAATATGACGAGATGTCCTATGTAGACCAGCTCCAGCTCCTCACAGTCGACCACCCGCCCGGTTATGACATCTACATGGGCATGCTCCAGGCAAACCGCAGCACAATTTACACGGTCAGCAAGACGCCATCTGCGCCGGTTTCCTGCATCGATGAGAACGGCAAGGACTGCCTGCCTGCTGTAAGGTACCTGGACAATGTCGTTACTGACTGGCCAAGCGCCACTAAGAATAAGACCCTTGACTTGGACCTGGGCAGCCTTTCCGGCGCCACGAACATAAAGCTGATAATTTCCTACACCAAGGCGCAGGGGCTCAAGCTCGCCAACAACAGCAAGAGCATCCAGGTCAAGGATGCGGCGGGCAGCTGGGTGACCGTCATTTCCGACAAGGACCTGACTGCGACCGCGGGCATGCCGAAGACGCTGGTGATAGACCTGACCGGCAAGTTCATAACCAGCGACCATTCGCTCAGGCTCATCTTCCCGACCTCAATGATAGACTACCTTGCGGTGGACACCACCCCGCAGCAGCCGCTCACGGTCAACGCCTATGACCCAAATTCTGCAGACCTGCATTCCAGGGGCTATTCGGAGCTGTCCGGAGGCACGGTACAATATCCGGACTACAACCACGTAAACAGCTTCGTGGCGGGTTTCTCTGACCCATCGGGCAACTTCACAAAATACGGGGACGTGCTTCCACTGCTGACTGCAACGGATGACGAGTACGTCATAATGCACCATGGGGACGAGATGAGCGTCGCGTTCCCAGAGGCTGGGCCTGTGCCGACGGGCTCGCAGCGTGATTACCTTCTCTACAGCTACGCCTACTACAAGAGGCCTGCCTCAAATAATGGCACAACCGTGGACCCGCTGCCATTTGCCGCAATGTCCGACTACCCCTATCCCGCAAATGAGAGCTACCCGACAGACGCCGCGCACCAAGAATATCTCTCCACCTACAGCACGAGGCATTACGATGGCGGCAACTCAAGCACATATGGGGGCTCGCTCCCGTATTCGCAGAATAACACCGTGGCATGGAACACGATAAACGGGAGCACGGGCAGCTACGGGCTTGAGTTCCTGTGCGAAGACAATTCAAGCGCGATAAACAACACCGTCTATAACACGAGTATAGGCATTTACATCTGGTGCTGGTCGGTAGAAACGCATCCGATGCTGGTGCAGGGCAACAACATCACCGGCACGGGGGACAGCGGGATAAATATTCGCAACATAAGAGGGTTGACCGTGGAGGACAACAGCGTCAGCGGCTTTTACAACGGCGTCACCATAAGCTACTCGGACGACAACAACTTCACGGGCAACAACGTGACCGGCACAACAAACTATGATTTCGAATGCAGCAGCTCATCATCGAACATAGACGGCGGAAGCAACACCTGCGCCACCTCCGACGGCTGCAACGCAACGCTGGGCGGCTGGCTCACCTGCGCCGCGCCCATCACCACCTGCCCCTACTTTATAAGCTCAAGCGGCAGGTACGTCGTGAGTAACAACATAAGCATGGCTACGGATGCGACCTGCATAGAGATAGGCGCAAGTGACGTCACCTTGGACTGCAATGGCAAAACGCTCACGGGCTACTCGGGAGGCCACTACGGCATCTACATAGACAGTGCTACGAATGTGGCAGTGGAGAACTGCGGCGTAACCAATTTCAACTTTGGAATCTACATGTACGAGTCAGCCGGCAGCAATTTGACGGGCAACAACGTGCACTCCAACAACAATTACGGCATCTACCTGCAGTCTTCGGACGGCGACAGCGTAAGCGGCAACAATGCCAGTTCTAACGGCGCTTTTGGCATCTACACATACGAGTCCGACGGCAATAACTTCACGGGCAACAATGTGACAGGCAACAATTACGGCTTCTACCTGCAGGGCTCCAATAGCAATAACGTCACGGGCAACAACGCAAGCCAGAACAATAACTTGGGCATCTACATGCAATCTGCAAATGACAGCAGCGTAAGCGGCAACAATGTGACGGGCAACAATTACGGCTTCTACGTGCAGGGCTCCAGCAACAACACCGTAGCGTACAACAACGTTACCTCGAACCACAACTCCGGCATGCTCTTCACCGGCGGCTCGGCCGACAACAACGTCACTGGCAACAATGTGACTGGCAACTCCGTCCATGACTTCGTTTGCGGGGACTCGAGCACGAACAACGACCTTGGGAACACCTGCGACGACCACGACAGCTGCGGCTGGGTGACCACGTGCCCGCCAACCTACATAGACAACTGCGCTACTACTTACACAATAACATCAAGCGGCACTTATATCGTCAGCAACAACCTCAGCGCCAGCGCGCCCGTCTGCATAGAGATAGAGGCCAGTAACGTCATGCTGGACTGCAACGGAACCACGCTCACGGGCGACTCGGGCAGCGGCTACGGCATCTACCTCGATGAAGTAAGCAACGTCAAAGTGATGAACTGCAGCGTGACCAGCTTCGACTTTGGCATGTACCTCTACGGTTCCTCCGGCAACAACCTCACCGGCAACATCGCTACGGACAACAACGAAGGCATCTGGCTGGAGTCCGCCTCAAATGGCAACAGCTTAACGGGCAACAATGCAAGCTCGAATTCGGACGCTGGCATCTCCGTGTACACTTCGGACGGCAACACCCTAACCGGCAACACGGCAGGCCCGAACGATGGAGATGGCATAGACCTGATGGGTGCGAGTGGCAACAACGTGAATGGCAACGACGCAAGCGGCAATGCTGGGGGCGGATTGTGGCTGGCCTACTACTACAACGGTGATGACGACACGACCACGTACAGCAGTGGCAATAACGTAACAAGCAACAACTTCAATTCAAACGGCAATTATGGCATCGTCCTGGACCAGTCATCCGACAACAGCTTCGCGGGCAACAATGCAACCGGCGCCGACGGCTACGTTATGTACATACAAGATGGCAGCAACGGCAACAACTTCACAGGCAATAACCTCACCGGGAATGGCGGCGGCATCGGCTTCTCCGGCTCGGATTCGACCGGCAACAACTTCACGGGGAACATAGTGGTGCTGACGACCTACCCGCCAGACTTCGACTGCGCAGGCGGCAGTGGCGGGGCTGGCGACAACATAGACGGCGGAGGCAACATTTGCGCCAACTCCGACTCCTGCGGCTGGCTCACCTGCGCGGCGATACCCCTTTCATGCGGCGCCACTGTAAACTCACCCGGCAATTACGCGCTGAGCGGCGACCTGAGCTGCACTGGCAGCAACGGAATTGACTTCGAGGCCGGTTCGAATGGCTCGTCCCTTGACTGCTGGGGAAAGAGCATCACGTACATTGGCAACCCCGCCCAGTTGATAGGGGGAGTCGTCTACTACTACCACGGCATCATCCTCAATGGCGTCAGCGGAGTGTCCGTGAGGAACTGCAACGTGACCGGCTTTTGGGACGGCATCCACTTGACCGGCGGAAGCGGCAACGACCTCACGAACAACAGCGTCTATTCGAACCATGACGTGAACATCTACTTGATTGGCGGAGGCGGCAACAATCTCACAAACAACACCGTCTATTCAACCGCCTGGTTTGGCATTTACCTGAATGGCGGAGGCGGCAACAGCCTCGCTGGCAACAATGTCAGCTCAAATGCATGGTATGGAGTCTACCTAAGCGCTTCAACCAGCAACAACCTCACGGGCAACATCGCCAACTCGAACGGCCAGTATGGCATCCTCCTAGTCGCTTCAAGCAACAGCAACAACTTCACGGGCAACGATGCAACCAGCAATGGCATATCCGATTTCAGCTGCGACGCTTCGGGCTCAAATAGTGACGGCGGAAGCAACATCTGCGACAATCCGGATGCCTGCACGGGCTGGCTCACTTGCTCGACGCCTACTCCCGAGCCAACACCAGAATGCACGTCCAACCCGGACTGCGCTTCCGGCTACTGTGATGCAGGCACCTGCGAAGCCTGCACTTCCGACGGCCAATGCGATTCAGGCAACTACTGCGACTCGGGCACATGCCAGCCTACGCTAGGGGACGGGGATTCCTGCAGCGCCAGCAACGAATGCACCTCCGCCTACTGCGGGTCTAGTGACTACGGGGATTACTATTGCTGCGCCTCGGACATATGCTGCAGCACTGGCAGTGATTGTGCTTCCGGAGACTGCGAGTCGAACATCTGCGTGCCATATATTCCGCCGCCTCCGGGAAACCCGAACGGGTCGGAGTGCTCCAGCGGTGACGAATGCGACTCCGCCAACTGCCAGTCTAATTATCCAGAAACTGCCAGCTATTGCTGCGAGCCAACCGGGGGTTACTGCTGCGGCAGTGACGCTGATTGCGGGAGTAGCATGTATTGTGATGTTAGCTCGGGGAACTGCCTTTACTCATAGTAGCCCAAACTGGAACCCACTCCGGTTAGCACGACGCAAGCGATAGGTATATATTCGGGCTAATCGCAGTCCTTCCTGATAGTCATGGTCGAGACTTCATCGAATCCATTCTGGCAGCAGGACGAGGAGCGGAAGAAGCGGCAGCAGTGGCTCCAGGACCAGCTGGATTCGCTCTCAAAGTGGTAGGGCAATAGCTATTTAATCCGTTTCCATCATAGCATTATGGAAAATTTTCTTCTTGTTTCGCCAACCTTCAGCGACCTTGCAGCCCCGAATTTTGAAATCAAGCAGTTCCCTGATGGCGAGAACTACGTCTGCATTCCGATGATTGACGAGCTGAAGGGGAAGCACGTGACCGTGCTGCACAGGCTCTTTCCGGGCCAGGACTCGTGCATATTCCAGCTCTTCCAGGTCCTCAGCGTGCTCAAGCCGGTCGCAGCGAGCGTGACCGCGGTTGCGCCCTACCTCCCCTATGAGAGGCAGGACGACATCTCCAAGCCAGGTGAAGCGTTCTCGGCGCAGATGCTGTGCAGGATGCTGGCCAACGCGGGGCTGGGGAAGCTCGTGACATTCGACTGCCACTTCGTGAAGGGGCCGGGCACTGTCGAGTTCGAGGGGCTGCGTATTGAGAACAGGACGATGGCGCCCGAACTGCTCGCGCACCTGAAGCCGAGGGTGAAGGAGCCCCTGATTGTCACGATAGGCGAGAGGACGGCATACATGGTGGGCGGCGACAGCAAGCACAAGCTGAAGAAGGTGCACGGCGGCTACATCGCCGCGGACACGGAGTTTAGGCACTCGAAGGTGGAGGGGCTCGGCTTCGACGTCGCCGGAAGGAACGTTGTGATAATGGAGGACGTGATTGCGGGCGGGAGCACGATGGCGCAGGCAGCGCAGGCGTGCAAGGAGGGCGGGGCGAGGAGCGTAATCGGCGCTGCGGTCCACGGCCTTCTCGCCGGGAACGCATTCGACAGGATAAGGGCGGCGGGCGCGAAGCAGGTCGTGGTGACGGACACCGTGCCGGGCCCTGCCGCAGTCGTCAGCATCGCAGGCGGGCTTAAGGACATCCTGCCATAGCAATTATATTCTCCTGCGTTGCAGCATACTTGGAAGGGGTGCAGATGGTGGTCGAGGTAATTCCCGCAATACTTGTAAAGCGCAGGGAGGACTTGCTGGAGCGGATTAAGAGAGTCCACGGCCTGGTCTCCTCCGTGCACATCGACGTGATGGACAAGGAATTCGTGCCCAACTGGACCGTGGGCCCTGACGATTTTGCGGATTTGCCCGCTGGAATGGACTATGAGTTCCACTGGATGGTGATGAGGCCGGAGAACTGGATTGCGAAAGTCCCCGGCAACCACCTCCACATGGTGCACATCGAGGCTGTCGCGGACTGGGATGCGGTGAAGGGGGCGTGCAGGAAAGCGGGTGGCAGGCTCGGCATCGCGATGAGCCCCGAAACTCCGGTGAGCAAAATCGAGCCCGTGCTCAAGGACGTTACGCGCGTGATAGTGATGGCGGTCATCCCGGGCTATGATGGCCAGAAATACCTTCCGGAGATTGAGCCGAAAATCCGGGAGCTGCGGGGAATGTTCCCGAAGCTGGAGATAGAAGTGGACGGAGGCATCACCCCATTCACCGCCAGAAGGGCGGCTGAGGCTGGCGCGGACAAGCTCGCCGCTGCGAGCGCAATATATTCCGCACCCGATACGAAGCTCGCGATTGAGAATATAAGGAATGCTGCGGAAAGGAAGTGAGTTATGGCCGAAGAATCAAAGCAGATGCTCTTCGAGAAGCAGGCGCCGCCAGCGCAGGGCATGCAGAAGATTACCGACGTTAGGAAGCTGGAGAGGATTGCGAACGAAGTGCGGAAGAGCGTCGTGCGCATGCTGCATGAGGCGAAGTCAGGCCATTCCGCGGGCTCAATCGGGCTTGCGGATATCTTTACTGCTCTTTATTTCAACGTGCTCACCCACGACCCGAAGAACCCCGACTGGCCAGGAAGGGACAGGTTCGTGCTTTCCAACGGCCACGTGTGCCCGGTGATGTATGCGACGCTGGCCGAGGCGGGCTATTTCCCGAAGGAGGAGCTGCTCACGCTCAGAAAGCTGGGCTCGAGGCTGCAGGGCCACCCGCACAGGGGCTCGCTCCCGGGGATTGAGAACTCTTCCGGGCCGCTGGGACAGGGGCTTTCCATTGCCGCGGGCATGGCGCTCTTCGCGAAGAGGAAAAGGAAGTCGTGGCGCACCTACTGCGTGTGCTCGGACGGCGAGCACAACGAGGGGCAGATTTGGGAGGCGGTGATGTTCGCCGCGAAATACAAGCTGGGGAGCCTCACCGCGATAATGGACAGGAACAACATCCAGATTGACGGCTTCACTGAGGACGTGATGCCCCTCGAGCCGCTCGCGGAGAAATACCGCGCCTTCGGGTGGCACGTGATTGAGGTGGATGGCCACAACATCGCCCAGATAATAAAAGCGTGCAGCGAGTCGAAGCACGTGATTGAGCGGCCGACCATGGTAATCGCGCACACCGTCCCTGGGAAGTCGGTTTCGTTCATGGAATTCCTCACGGAATGGCACGGCAAGTCGCCCGGGCCCAAGGAGATGGAGCAGGCGCTTGCCGAGCTGAAGGAGCTTGACGAGGGGTATGAGGGAGCATGATACGGAAAGACATGGGGCTCATTGAGCCTATCGGCGCGCCGCAGGCGAAGAAGCCCAGCAGGGACGGCTTCGGGAAGGCGCTCGTCGAGCTGGGCGAGGCCCACGGGAACATCTGGGTGATGACCGCGGACGTCTCGGAGAGCACGAGGACGCACTGGTTCGCGGAAAAATTCCCCGAGAGGTTCGTGCAGGCCGGCGTCGCGGAGCAGAACCTTGCGGGAGTTGCCGCGGGAATCGCCTCCTGCGAGGATTCGGTTGTCTTCATCTCAGCCTATGGCGTGTTCAACCCCGGAAGGAACTGGGACCAGGTGCGCGTGTCCATCTGCTACAACGACCTGAACGTGAAATTGCACGGCTCGCACACCGGAGTCACCGTCGGGCCGGATGGCGCATCGCACCAGGCGCTCGAGGACATGGCCATCACGCGCGTGCTCCCGAACATGACCGTGATTGCGCCCGCGGATGCGGAGGAGGCGAGGAAGGCAACGGTTGCCGCAGCCTCGTGGAAAGGGCCAGTCTACATCCGCACGTGCAGGGAGAAGATGCCAGTCTTCACCACCGCTTCCACTCCCTTCCAGATTGGGAAGGCGAACGTTTATCGCGAGGGGAACGACGTCGCCATTTTTGCCTGCGGCCCGCAAGTCTATGAGTCGCTCATTGCCGCAGAGCAGCTTGAGAGTGAGGGGCTCTCCTGCGCAGTGATAGACTGCCACACCATCAAGCCGCTCGACTCCGAGGCGGTGAGATACTGGGCGAAGAAAACGGGCTTCCTCGTGAGCGTTGAGGACCACCAGATTGACGGCGGGCTTGGCGGCGCGATTGCGGAGGCGCTCGCCGAATCAACTCCGTGCATCCTGAAGAGGCACGGCATGAGGAACCGCTTCTGCGAGTCCGGCGAGCCGTTCGAGCTGATGAAGAAATACGGCATCGATGCTGCCGGGATTGCGAAATTCGTGAAGGAGGCGAGAGGATGAAATTCTTCCTGGACACGGCGAACCTTGACGCGATAAGGCGCGCGGTCGAGCTGGGCATGTGCGATGGGGTGACGACGAACCCCACGCTCATCGCGCAGGAGATGAAGAAGCACGACCATCTCATAAGCGAGATTGCGAAAATCGTGAAGGGCCCCATCTCAGTGGAGGGGGACACGGACACTTGCGATGGAATCGTGAAGGAGGCGAAAATATTCAAGACGTGGGCTCCGAACGTCGTGGTGAAGGTGCCGATGACGCACGAGGGCCTGAAGGCTGTGCGCATCCTTGAGAAGGAGGGGATACACACGAACGTCACGCTCATCTTCAGCCCCTCGCAGGCGCTCCTCGCCGCGAAGGCTGGGGCGAGCTACGTTTCCCCGTTCGTGGGAAGGCTTGACGATGTTTCAGAGGACGGGATGCAGCTGGTGCGCGACATCCTGCAGATCTACAGGAACTATGGCTTCAAGACGCAGGTGATTGTTGCGAGCATCCGCAACCCGAACCACGTGGTCGAGGCCGCGAAGGCCGGGGCGGACATCGCGACGGTTCCTGCTGACGTCTTCGCCAAGATGTGGAACCACCCGCTCACGGACAAGGGGCTGGACCTCTTCCTCGAAGACTGGAAGAAGGTCCCCAAGCCCGCGCCGAAAGGCGGGAAGGGCAAGGGGAAGTAAGCCTGCCGTTGACGCGATGTAGGGGCAAGGCATGCCTTGCCCCTACGGTCCGTCCAACCGGTCTTGCCTCGCCCGCCGAACCGTGCCATAAGAAACCGAGCGCAACGGAGGAACGGCGGGATGCTTTTCGCGCCCCGAAACTGCCCGCACTGCGGGATCAAGTGGTCCGATCGCGCCCACTCCGGGATCTGCGACCTGTGCGGCTACAGCCTCGGAGAGGGCAAGCAGACGGCGTCGCCCCACGGGCCCTCGCGGCGCCAGATCGAGGCGCAGCAGGCCGAGACGATCCGCGGCCTCGACCCCGGGACCCTTCCCGGCGTCAACGTCGGGCCGCGTCCGCGCGTGGAGATCGGGCCGCTGTCCAGGGTGAAGGAGGACCCGGCGCGCGGCGGCTATCGCCCGCTCCTCCCGGGGATCATCGTCCGCGACCCCGACGACCTGCTCGCCGCGGTCGACCCGACGATCCTGACCGGCCTGGCCAACCGGATGAACCGCATTCTCG
>CAIXRF010000059.1 GCA_903921825.1 uncultured Microcaldota archaeon
GACCTCAAAGTCCAGTACAGGAAGCTGCTTGGTGAGAGCGCCAAGAAGTATGCGCAGTTGGATGAGGCGAAGGAGGACATACAGCGCTACAGGATTGCGAAGGAGATAGAGCTTCTGGAGTACGGCATCTACTGGACGGCGCTTGAGGTGGAGTACCGCGTCCTCAGGGCGCGCGAAAAGCAGGGCATGGCGCATGAAAACACGATTGACCGCCTGCGTTATATCGAAGGGAAGGCGCCGCACTTCAAGGAGAATTACGATGCGGCTAAGGAGCTCGGCACCAAGAGGGAGATGGCGCTGAAGAACGTCGTGGAATACATCGACATGATGAATTTCTATAAGGCGAGGGCGAGGACCGTGACTTGGAGGCAGGCGATGAGGCACGGCCCCAGGGCATATGAGGACTGGGCGGTCGGGGCGACGCCCGGGCAAAAGTTGGCGATACCCCTGGCACGTGGCGCGCTCACGTTCGGAGGCTTGATACTGGTGACCGCGGGGGTCGCGATTGCGCCTCCGATTGGGCTTGCGTTTGGGATCGCAGGGGCGAGCATGTGGGCGACCAGGCTGGCCGTCGCGGTGAATGGAAGGATGTTCCAGCGGAGGGAGACGGAGCGCTACGGAGGCGACGTCTTTGCGGGCCTCAAGAAAATAAGGAGCTACAGCATGATGATGACCACGAGGGGCTCCGGAAGGGCATTCACGAGGGACCCATACCAGCAGTTCTTCATCAACAGGGACGCGTTCAGGGCAGTGCGCGTGGCAGCAGTTAAGGAGCTTGATTCGAAATACGGCTACCATTATGGCGACGCCTACCTGGCGAGTGCATACGGGACCTCGCTCGGAGTGGAGGAGGCGGCCGCGCCATGGTTCATGAAGCTGCAGAAGTGGTATCTGGAGTCCTTCGCGGACGTGATGGTTGCGAAGCTGTCCAGGTCCCATGGCGAGCGGCTCATCGGGAAGGAGGGATTCAGGAAGGAGTATCTCGAGTCGCGCTACTACTCGCTCTTCGTGCACCCAAGCATAATCGCGACGCAGGACATAAAGTATGTGAGGTCGCACAGGCTGCAGCCCGACATGCACTATGCGCAGGATCCCAGTATATACCGGCTTCTTGCGATGCGCCATGGCGCGACGAACTTCGAGAACTGGAACAGGCGCGCAGTCGGCAGGATGCTGATGATAGGCATCTACGGCCCGCAGAAGGCGGATCTTCATGTGGCAGATATGGAATCGCCGGTCACAGCGGCGGACGTCGTCCTCTATGCGCAGCGGTTTACGGACGGGACTGCGATTGCGCCAATCGTTACGGCGCCGCCTGCACTCACTGGAAGCACGGTGACGACTCCGAAGATTGAGGAAGGGCTGAAGCTCTACGCGAAGATGGTGGCGCTGGAGCACAAGCCTGAAGACGAATACTGGACGGCGGCCGGGAAGCTGGGGCTCACGCTCACTGAGATGGACGTGCTCAAGGCGAAGGTGGAGAGGCGCAGGGTGGCTACACAGCTCGCCGGCGGGGCAGTCGAGGTGGCAGACCGCAGGACTATGATTAACAAGATGCTGGATGAGAGGCTTGCTGAGGCGAATAAGAGGCTGCAGAATGCCGCGAAAGGGACCGACGAGTATGCGCAGGCGGAGGCCGAAATTGCTGGAGTGAATGCGGACATCGCCATGTACAAGAAGGCTTTCGCGGAAGAGGCAAAGGGGAAGACCGCTGCGCCGAAGGCGCTTGCGGACATGAGCGCTGAGGAGCGGCTCGCGGAAAGAGGGAAGGCTGCGGCGCAGCTCCTGGGCGTGACGGCACAGACCGTGGCGCTGAGCGAGCAGGCGAACGCGGACTTCGAACTGCTGAATAGCACGCCTGAAGAATTCGGAGAGGAACAGGCGAGGGCGGAGATAGCGGAGAGGATAAGGAATGCCAGCGCGCGGCTCTATGCACTTGAAGAAAGGTCCTGGAAGCTGCTGGCTGGCGTAGAGCGCATTGACAGGATGATTGACGAGAGGAAGGAAGCTGATAGCACTACGAATGAGCGCGCGAAGGGAAGGATGCGCGCTTCCACGGAGATGGACGACGCGCTTGCCAAGATGCACAAGACAGTGGGGGACATTGTGAAGGCGGAGTTCGCTCCTGCGGTTGCGGAAAGGCTGAAGGAAGAGGAGATTGTCGCGCTGAACCGCGAAATTGGGCGGAACAGGTCACTCGAGGCGGAGAAAGCCACAGCAGAAAGCGAGTTGGTGACGAAGCGCAACGCATACGAGGCGGCGGAAAGGGGGAGGATTGCCGAGCTGAACCTGCTCAAGGAGGAGAGGGTGAAGCTACTGCCGCCTGAATCCAGGCAGCGCGCGCTCGAGTCGCTCAAGGAGGCGATGGTTAGCAAGGCAACCATGAAGGAACAGAAAGGGCTGGACACGCTGAAGTCGCAGCTCTACCCCAACATGGTGCGGATGAAGGAGCTCAACGACAGGATAGCAGAGGTCAGCGCCGAGATTGAGGAGTATGCGAACCTGAGGAGCTGGACCCTGGAGACCGTGCCGCCACGCGAGAGGGAAAAGATTGCAGGTGACCTGAAGAAGGCGGTCGCAAAGGGCGACGCTGTGGAAATCAGCAGGCTCGGAGAGGACGAGAAGCAGATTATGCGCTACGAGAAGCTTGACGGCAAGTATGGCAGGCTCGCGCCAGACCCCGTGGCACTTAATAGCCTGCTCATGGGCAGGGTGGAGCTTACCGTCTTCCTCGCCGCCGCGGTTGAGGAGCAGGTCAAAGACAAGGTCGAAGAGATTGCAGGAGGGCACCACCACGAGGTGTACGCACGGCTGAGGACTGCGCTGCTGAACGACGCGACCGCATTTGTGGATTCCAAGGGGGAGCTTAGGAAGGGCTGGGAGAAAGACCTTGAGAAGCTCGCGAACGTCAACGCCAGGATGATAGAACTGCTTCGCGCGTCCGATGTTTCGGATACACTCGCGTGCGGGGAGATGCAGTGGAGATACAATGAGGATACGGGAAGGATGAGCATGGCGCACGCGCAACCCCTGTTCGCTGCGAGGAACGGAGTCATGGATGCCTTCCAGGTGAGGGAGCTGAAGGAGGGAACGGCTGAGGAGACCGGCAACGCATATACCGGCACGGGATACGGGAGATGCAGGATAGAGCTCCCCACCGAGCGGAAGGATGAGACGGTGGCGGTTGAGTTCAACGACCTCCAGAAGCCGGAGTCCGTCACGCTTATGCGTGGGGACCAGCAGGCGAAAATGGCCATCCGCGGGGCGACGCCTATGGAGATTGTCGAAGTCAGGAGCGGGAAGCACATCCGCACCATGGACCTGAGCGGCAAGCCGGTCTACAAGGAAAGCCCGGATGGAAAGGTGATGCAGGAGGGCGCGCCTGGCTACGACAGCCTGAAGGGTGAGCTTGGGGGCATAAGCAAGGAGTTCAGGCAGCGGCTGGAAGACCTCACCAAGTATCCAGAATCAACGGTCTTGGAGAAGGCGAGGGCACTCATACCGAAGTTCGAGAACGCCGCGCAGAACGTTACATTCACTGTCATGAACCAGAACGGCCAGGCGCCGCTAAGGGACCTCCTGGGCAATGCGGTGGTGACCACGGAGGAGGGATATGCACTCTACGACGCGGATGGCAAGAGGCGCATAACCGCGGAGGTCACAAAGGAGAGCAGGCACGTCATCAAGAAGGAGGATATTGAGGAGGAGGCGGTGCGCATAGAGAGGGACCTTGACGTGCCGGTGCCGAAGCCGCTTGGCCTGCGCGCGAGGATGTGGGTGAGGAGGGAGAAGAGCTGGGTTGACACGTTCAGCCGCGAACGCAGGATGGAAGAGCTCACCGGCATGATGAACGACCTCGTCTCGCAGCTCAAGACGGAGAAGGGGCTCAACGACCTGGAATACACGGTGCTTGCGGCACTCGTCCGCGTCACGAGCAACCACTCCGAGGACCTCGAGGGCAAGCTGGAGAAGGAGAGAATAATCGGCAGCGGGGCGGTTGGCGACTTTGGCGCAATCACGCTCGAAACCGGACCAGTCTTCATTACCATAAAGGAGAAGCGCGTACTCTCGCCGGACATGCATGACCACATCGCGGAAGTGGCGCGCGGGGTTGCGGAAATGCAGGCCTCGGTGATGAGGAAGAAGCTGAAGGCCGCGGAGGCGGAGCGCATCACCGATGCCAAGAACAAGCTGGATGCGGACCTCCTGCTCCTTAGCAAGGCGGAGAGGAGCGAGGACGTCAGGAGATTCGAGGACGGCGAGACCAAGAGGGCGGCGGAAAAGGTTGAAGCCATCGTTTCCGAGGTACAGGCAGAGACGGAGAGGATGCTGCTCAATGACGGCTTCGCCCTTGCCAACTCCAAAGGACTCACCAAGATGCCAACGAAGCAGCCATCCGACACACTGAAGGAGTTTGACGAGGCAATGGTGAAGCTCGGCGAAAGCGATGCCGGGATTGCGCGCGCGAAGCTCGTAGAGATGGTCGAGGAGAAGGCGCTGACTGCGGATGGGCGCCTTGAAGCAACTCAGCGCGAGATAAGCGACATCGCGAAGATGATGAGGGAAGTGGCAAGAATGAGGGCGGAGCTGCTTCCCGAGCCGACCCTTCTCTTCGGGCCGGAGATGCTTGGTGCGGAGAGGCCTGCGGATGAGTCCGGGGGAGGGCCTCCAACCTAGCTAGGCAATCTTGAACCTAAGCAGCGCAGCAATCCCGCCCAAGCCCGCGAGCTGCTGGCCGGGCGGGTTTTCCGAATTGAAGATGCGGATTTCGCACCTGAGCTTCTCCGCATCCTCGAGCAATGCCTCAACAGCCTTATCCTTGCGCAGGAGCGCGTCGGTGACCAGCAGCTTTTCCGCGGCGCTGGACTCGACGGCCTTCCTTACCTCCGCCACCCCGTAGGCTGCGAGCCCGGTGTCCTTCGAGATGCGGACCATCATCTCCTCAATAAGGGCGAACTCCTTCGCGGTGCGGTCCTCCCCAAGAATCTTGTCGGCCACGCCTTGCTTGAGCAGCTCGTAGACGCCGCTGTGCTCGGCGGAGGAGGCGGTTTCGAAGTGCAGGCGCTTCAGCAGCTCAGGCGCCCTGTCCGCTATGAACTTGCGCAGCCCGTCCTTCGCGAAGCCCGGGCCTGCTACCACAATCACGTCCGCCTTCAGCTCGGAAAGCGCCTTCATTACGTCGCCGTAGTACTGGAGCCGCTTGGACTCGCTGTCCTTGTCGCGCTTTGAGGCGTGGGACTCGATCTCGAACGCGAAATCCACCTTGTATTCCTTCACGTTGGCGAAAAGGGCGTTCCTCTCATCCATGACCACTATGGCGATGTGGACCTTTTTCGCGGCCCTCTGAGCGTTGTAGAGCCGGTCCAGCTCGTATTGCCTCCAGCCGGCCGCCTTCTTTATGTCCACTGCGAACTGCGGCTCTATGTCGATTGTGTGGTAGCTGCCGACCTGTATGAACTCCTCCGGACCGCCGGCGATTATCCTGCCGGTGACGCGCACCTTGTTCGCGTGCTCGCTGAACTCGACCTGTTCTGCGCGGACCTGGACGAGTATCTCCTTCTTCTCTCCGCTCTCGCCCTCGGAGGTTTTGAACCGCCTCCAGCTCTTCGCTGCGACGAGGTCGCCTGGCACGATGACCCGCTCTATGTGCCACAGGTCCTCGACGCTGTCGGCCTTCACTTTTACGAGGCCCTCGTCCTTCACGTATTTCAGCACGCGCATGATGGGATTTGCGCGCTCCACTTTTATATATCTGGAAGTCGGCATCTTACCATGCAGAAGGTGAAGAACACGCCGACTGCGGCAGAAACGGAAATGGACGCGGCTGCGAAGGAGGCCCAGGGCAGGGGCTGGCACCGCGAGTGCAGAGTGCTTGCCGGCTTTGCCGCTCCTGCTCCTACATATAAACAGGCGCTGGAGACGGTGCACCTCTGGTTCGAAGAAGACCTGAAAACGGAGGTGCTGGTGGAAACGCTCAAGGCGAACCTGAAAAGGTCGCAGCTCTCCACGCCTGGGCCGAAGGAGCTTGAGGAGATGGCGGAGTGGGCGCAGAAGCACGGAGGCAACGGCAGCCTGGAAGGCGTGTTCGGCAGGCTGAGATACCTGCTTGAGGATGCGCGGGCGGAGGATCCAGTCTTTTTGCTTGCACAGAATCACCGGGAGAATCTAAAGCATTTCACTGGAAGGGACTACACGTGATAGGGCCGGGGGGCGGCCTCCGGCGTGGGCGCTACATTTAAACGCTTCTCCCCCGCAAAACTACCTCCAAGGCGGTCCGATGCGGAAGAACGACGGCAAGATAATTGTTAGCGTCCACTGCGACGTCATCTGGAAAGCTGCGCGGATAAAGCTGCTCAGGAAGGAGAGGCGCAGGCTCTACTACGGCAACCTGGACAACATCGTCTGCGTAGCAGAGGTCCTCAGGTCGGTGATGCCGCGC
>CAIXRF010000060.1 GCA_903921825.1 uncultured Microcaldota archaeon
AGCCTTCGCCCCGCGCTCAGGAGCGATAAACTACATTGATGAGCACGATGAGGTAACGATTGAGGGGCTGGGCGGCTCGCAGCGCGGGCAGATGGGCTCAATCCCCGGCTGCAGGTATAAGGTGCTGCTCGTGAACGGCGTTGACCTGAATTCGCTCATAAAGGGAAAGAAGGAGAAGCCGAAGAGGTAAGGTGATTCGATGGCAAGCAAGCTGTTTGACAAATGGAGCCTGAGCGACGTGCAGATAACCGACCCCACGTTCGCCGAATACGTGAGCCTTGCCCCGGTTTCCATACCCCATTCGCACGGGAGGCAGGCGCAGAAGCAGTTCGGGAAGAAGAAGGTGAACATCGTCGAGAGGCTCGTGAACAAATTGATGAGGGGAGGCACGGGCGAGAAGACGGGCGGCAAAGTCATAAGGACGATGGGCAGGCTGCAGGGGAAGAAGTTCAAGGCGATGAAGATCGTGGAGCAGGCGCTTGACGAGGTTGCGAAGAGGACGGGCAAGAACCCGGTGCAGGTGCTCATAGACTCGCTCCAGAACAGCGCGCCGCGCGAGGACACCACGAGGGTGCAGTACGGAGGCGTTTCCTACCAGGTGGCGGTCGATGTTTCAGCGGAAAGGAGGCTGGACATGGCGCTCAGGAACATCTCGCTCGCGGCAATCATGGGCGCGTTCGACAAGAAGAAGACGCTCTCCGAGGCGCTCGCAGACGAGATAGCGATGGCAGCAGCCGGCGACGTAAAGAGCTACGCGATTAAGAAGAGGGACGAGACCGAGCGCATGGCGAGGTCCGCAAGGTAAGCAGGTGAATTTGCATGGTGAGGAAGGAATACGTAGCCGAGGAAGTACAGAAGATGATGTACGACCCGGCCCACATACGCAACATCGCAATCGTCGCGCACGTGGACCACGGGAAATCGACGCTTGGCGACTCGCTCGTCGCGAGGGCGGGGCTCATAAGCAAGGAGCTCGCAGGCCAGCAGAGGGTCCTTGACTACGATGAGATTGAGCAGACAAGAGGCATCACCATAAAGGCGGCATACATCTCGCTGGGGTTCCAGTACGGGGGAAGGGACTATCTCATCAACCTTATAGACACTCCGGGGCACGTGGACTTCGGCGGCCACGTCACGAGGGCGATGAGAGCAGTAGATGGCATCATCCTTGTCGTTGATGCGGTGGAAGGCATAATGCCGCAGACCGAGACGGTTCTCAGGCAGGCGATGAAGGAGAAGGCGAGGCCAACGCTGTTCATCAACAAGATAGACAGGCTCATCAACGAGCTGAAGCTCACGCCCGAGCAGATGCAGGACAGGCTGATGAAGATCATCTTCGGCATAAACAAGCTCATAGACCAGTACGGGCCGAGGGACAAGGCGGAGGAGTGGATGCTCAAGGTGGACAGGGGCAACGTCGCGTTCGGCTCCGCTTACAACAAGTGGGCAATCTCGTTCCCCATAATGCAGAAGACGAAAATCACGTTCAAGGAAATATACAAGTATTGCGCCGAGGAGAACCACAAGGAGCTCATTGAGATAGCGCCCATAGACGACGTGGTGCTCGAGATGTGCATAAAGCATTTGCCGACGCCGCTGGAGGCGCAGAAATACCGCGTGCCCGTGCTCTGGAAGGGCGACATGGAGAGCGAGGTCGGGCAGACGATGGCGAAGTGCGACCCGAAGGGGAAGACGGTCATCGTCGTTTTCGGCGTGGCCACGGACCCGCACGCAGGCGAGGTCGGCATAGGCCGCGTGTTCTCCGGGACCGCGAAGAAAGGAGTGGAGCTGCTCATACACGCGCAGCAGAAGCGCGAGAAGATACAGCAGGTCTCAATCTACATGGGCCCCGAGAGGGTGATTGTGGGGGAGATTCCAGCCGGGAATATAGCGGCGGTTGTCGGCCTGCACGACCTCTACGTGGGGGAAACGCTCTCCGAAACGGACATGGATCCGTTCGAGCAGATAAAGCACTATTCCGAGCCCGTGCTCACGAAGAGCATAGAAGCGAAGAACACGAAAGACTTGGTGAAGCTCGTCGAAGTTCTTCGCAACGTCGCGAAGGAGGACCCGACAATCAGGATTGAGATAAACCAGGAGACTGGCGAGCACCTCATCTCGGGAATGGGCGAACTCCACCTCGAGATTGTGGAGGACAAGATTAAGAGGGACAACAAGCTCGAAGTGGAGACCTCGCGGCCGATTGTCGTCTACAAGGAGACCATCACGGGAGGCGCAGGGCCGATTGAGGGCAAGTCGCCGAACAAGCACACGAAATTCAAGATTGAGGTCGAACCCATCGAGCAGGGAGTAATGGACAAGATGATAGAGGGCGAGATTCCGGACGGCAGGCCCAAGGGCAAGCTGCTCTGGGACGTGCTAATAGGCGCGGGCATGGAGCGCGATGAAGCGAAGAACGTGAAGGACATCTACAACAGGAACATGCTCGTTGACGGCACCAAGGGGGTCCAGTACCTGAATGAGGTAATGGAGTTGCTGATTGAAGGGTTTGAGGAAGCATGCAAGCAGGGTCCGCTCGCAAGGGAGAAGGTTACCGGCCTAAAGGTGAGGGTAATCGACGCGACCATCCACGAGGACCCGGTGCACCGCGGCCCGGCACAGATAATCCCTGCGATACGCAGGGCCATCTACGCAGGGATGCTCGTCGCCGGAGACACGCTCCTTGAGCCTAAGCAGAAATTCACAATCCAGTGCCCGTCGCAATACATGGGCGAGGTCATCAAGCAGGTGCAGGGAAGGCGCGGCCAGATGCTCGACATCCAGCAGGATGAGAGGGGCGAGGTCGTGACCCTGCTTGCGAAGATGCCCGTCGCCGAGACTTTCGGGCTGGCGAACGACTTCCGCAGCGCGACGCAGGGCCGCGCGGTCTGGTATCTGGAGTTCGCCGGCTACGAGAAGCTGACGCCCGAGTTGCAGAACAAGATTGTGCCGCTGATTAGGGAAAGGAAAGGGGAAAAGAAGGAGATTCCTACGCCGCAGGACTTCATGGACTAGAGCCTACTTCTTGGCAATTTTCTTGTCTTCCATTTTCTTGTAGTCCTCCAGGTCCTGGGGAGTGGGTTCAGTTATGCGGGCGAGGTCGCCATCCTTCAGCAACAGCAGCTTCAGCTCACCGTTCTTTGCCAGCCCAATCGCAAGCACCGCCTCGGCACTTTTGATGAAAGGATGGATTGTGCTGAAGTCGGAGTAATTTACTCTTTCGAGCCTGTCCACCTTCTTTTCCCTGAGGTATCTGGGGAGCGAGTGGAGGCCTGAGAGCGAGTTGGGGCCTTTGTCCCCCGCCTTGGGAATTGCTATCGGCTCATCGAAGCGCATGCCTGGCAGTAATTTTGCGGCATCGGCTTCGGCAAGCTTCAACCGCTCGACCCCAGTGTCATAATGGACGGGCGCCGGCCTATCCATCTTGGCGCTGACCTCATTCCGCTTCTCCTCAGTCAGCGTCGGCTTGGGTTTGGCTTCTCCCTTCGCCATTATCTCGGCCAGTTCATCATGTGTGCCTTTCACGACGCCCTGCAGCGATTCGAGCTTCGTGAGATTCGTTTTCACATCATCAGGCGCGTCTTTGACGAACTGCCGCAGGTTTTCAAGTGCCGTTCTGCGCCCAGACTGCAAGTCGTCGTATTTTTTCTTTTCTTCGTCGTTTAGCCTGTTCGTCACAGTAGCTTCCATTATCAGCACGTCTGTTTTGCGCATCATATCTGCTATAGCGTTCGCCATGCTGTTGAAATTCTCCTGCGTTCCCACATTTATTGCGGGCTTCTCTTCCTTCTTCTCTTCGGCAGGCTTCGTCTCCTCCTTCGCCCCGGCCGCCTCCTTCTTCTCCTCGGGCTTAACGGGCGCTTCCACTTTCGCCCCTAGGAGCGCAACCAGCTCCTCGTTCATCTTGCGTATCGAGTCGCCCATCCCGGTGATTCCCTTGAGCAGGTCGCGCCTGTCTTTCTCGTCGAACGTCTCAATCTTCAGTTCGCTGTCTACCCTAATGAGCTCGCGGTATACTTCGACCTTCTTCTGGAGCTCGTTGGCGCGCTTTTCGTCTATCCTCTCGCTGGCAAAGGCCTCGCGGATTTTGCGCTCCACATCGTCCAGCTCGCTGCTCCGGGATTTGAAGGCGTTGCGGATGCTTTCTATCTGCTCATCCTTCTTTTCCTCCGACTTCTCCTCAGCGGACTTAATTTTTTCGAGGCGCGCAGCGTTGGTGCGCAGAGCTTCGTCTTCGGGGTTTATCGCGAGACCTTTGTTTACGGCTTCCAGCGCCTCTGGGATTCTGCCCATCTTTTCGAGTGCCACCGCCTTCCGGGAATACACGCTCTTTTGCTTGGGGTTTATTCCGATTAGTTTGTTGTAGGCATCAAGCGCTTCGTCCGGCTTATTCAGCTCCACCAAGGCGTTGCCCTTGTGGAACAATGCTTCTTCTAGTATGGGGTTCAGCTTGAGCGCATTCTCAAATGCAGCAAGTGATTTGTCGTAGTCGCTGGCCGTTCCTGCCTTCAGCCCCTCACTGACCCAGTTCCTCGCTGTCTTTCCGTCAATCTTTTTCTCCTCGTGCGTTTCCTCGGTGGTTTCTGTCTCCCTAGATATGGGCGGGGCGACTTCTACGAACTTTTTCTTCCCCGCCGTTCCTTCCGAAGGCTTCGGCGGAGCTACTATTATTTTGGGCGGCACTTCTATGAGGGCGGTGATTTTCGCGTCCTCGCCAGTCAGCCTTTTGACCACTAGGCTGATGTCCGCCCACTTGTCCTTGAAGCCGAGGGCGAGCGCGTTCATGACGACCTTGTTGGATTCGCCAAACTCATCGCCCTTACGGTGCATCAATCCGTCCTTTGAGAAACGCGCAATCTCGATGTCAGTATCCAACTTCAGGTCCGCAACGCCCATGCCTTTCTTGTAGGCTATGAACCTGCCGTCGTCCAGCGCAATACTGCCGTCTTTGGTGACGCCCATCTTCGCGTGACTGAGGTCCATTGCTATGTCTATCGACGTCAGCGCTCCGTTCTTGTCCACGGCTATGTCGACCTTAGACAGATTCCATAAGGACGAGAAGGTTATGCGGTGCGTTTCGTTGTCTTTGCACGCAGGCATCACTGTCATGCCCTTGTAGTCAAAGTAGGGCCTGTTTGCAAACCTGCTCCATTTCAGCTTCGAGTCGAACTCGCCACCGAACTCCTCCCTCACTTGGGTCATCCTATATTTCTGCGTAAGCACGTGGACGCTGTACCAGCTTGACACAGCGTTCGTTTCGCTTGCCCTCGCCTTCAGATTGTCTATCTGGGTCTTCAGCTTCTTGAGCTCTTTGCTCAAAGGCGCCGTGGCTTCTTCGGGCTTGGTCTCTCCGGGTTTGGCCTCTTCGGGCTTCTCCACCTTTTTCGCCTTGGCCCCGGGCAGCTCCAGCTCGGCGGTTATCTCGAAATCCTTGTCTGTAATCTTCTTCGCAAGCTCGGCGATGGTTTTGTACTGCTTGCCGAATTCCACCGCAGCCTTGTGGAGTTGGCGCTGCTGCTCGGCTGGAAGCGGCGCACCAGCTTTTCCGATTGGTTCGATGGGGTAATAGGCAACGCTTGTACCCGACATCCCTGCCACAGAGCGCGGGTAACCCGTGCAGGCGGATTCGCCAATGTCATCCTCCTTGTAGGTTTTCAGCCCTGCCAAGTCCGCGAAGTTCTCCGCTTTCAGGATGATGGTGCCGTCAGAGTCGCCGACCACTATGTTCCTGGCGCCCTTCTTCAAGCCTATTTCAAGGCCGTTCTCGTTGTCTGCGGTTACCGGCTCCACGGCCTTGCCCTCCGGGTTTATGTCAACAGTAAATTGCATTCCTCCCGGCTGCATGCTCACCAGGGTATGGGTGGGGTGTTCGTTGGTTGGGCAAAGGACCTTCATGTTCTTCTCGCTGTACACGAAGAATGCCCGTTCATCCCACGCGCTCCACTCCGCCTTTGCGCTGATGCCCAGCTTGAAGATGAGGAGTTCAGCCTCGGTTTTCGCCTTCTCCCTCCGGAGGTCGGATAGATCCGACCTCAGCCTCATCCTGCGGAACGCACCGGTTTCGGGAGATTTGAGCTCGTGCGTGGCCTCGTCAATCCTGTCCTCCGTTTCGCCCAGCTGCGTTTTTTTGATGACCTCCGATGACGGCGACGTTATCTCTTCCTTGGCCTTGATTCTCCTGTTTATATCCTCCAGGTAGCCTTTCACTTTGGGCTTCTTTTCCTGTGTGTATTTCAGAAGCGCAGCGCCAACGTCCTTATGAAGGTCGCGCATATTCTCCACGAGCACCACTTTCATGGTGTCGAGCGGTTCCCTCATCTCATACCGGTCTATGAGGACGGCCAGCTTCCTCGCATGGTATGAGTCTATTGGGTGGCGGAACTTGAGGTTTACTTCCGTCTTCTCCGTCGTGTCTCCCTTGCCTTTCACCTCGCGCACAAAGTGCGTGAGGTAGCTGTTGAACGCCGTCATCTCTGCCGCAATCTCCTCCGTAACGTAGAAGCCTATCGCCTTCAGGGAGTCAGAGTCCAGCGTCTTGGTCGTGGCATCCGGTTTCATAAGGTACAGGCCGCGCCCGGACTCCGCATTCTCTATGGAGTTCTTGAGGACGTCAGCCTGCTGCGTTGCGCTCAGCCGCCTCCACTCCCACCTGCTCTTGGCGTCCGTGGTGACGGCCAGCGTGACTGCGGTGTGGCGCTCCGCCACTTCTCCGACGGCCACTTGCACTGCCTCAGCGACGGCTGCAAGCGATGCCGCGTCCGTTGGCTTGAGTACCTTGTTCTCGTCCAGCTGAATATCCTCGAGCTTGCGGCGAGTGCCGAAAAGGTCAAACGCGATTTCAACCAGCCCCCTCTGGTGGCTGGCATTCATGGGCTTCCAAATCTTGCGCACTTCGTCGGCCTCTCTCTGGATGGCCGCCTTCACCGCGTCTGCGCGGATGCGCAGCTCGTTCGCTGCTTTCCAGGATTCGTCCCCCGGCTTCGCAATCTTCGGCTTTATCCTACGCTGCCAGCGTTCGTAGTAGATGAGGTCGAGTGCGTTCGCCTTCCTGAAATCGTAGAATATGCTCTTGCTTTCCCTCAGCGGCTTCTTCCTGTCGAAGACCTCGCGTGGAAGGCCCTCGGAGTCCAGCGCGACGATGGTGTCCTTAATCCTCGGGCTGTAGCGGTTGACGTAGAACTCTTTCTCGTCCACCCTCCTGAGCTCGGTCACGCCCTTCGTCTCTAGCCAGGCCGCGGTGTTGGGGGCAATGGGTTCGACGGCCGCGATGGGCGTCTTCGCGCCCGTTTCCTTGAGCGCGGGGACCTTGCTCTCGCTGAACAAATCCTTTATCTCCTTCAGGTAGGTTTCGCGCGGAACCACGTAGATGGAGTAATGCGGATCAAGGAGCGGCCTTACTAAGTCCCCCATCCTCCATCCGTCCAAGTAGCCGAGTATGTCCTTCTTCGCCTTCGCGTTCCGCATGGGCTCGGGATTCTCGTAAAGCGCCACCTTGACCCTGAGATACGCCCTAGTGAGGTGGCTCTTGAACATCTTGCGCTCGCCCAGCCTCTCCTCCTGGTACTTCGTCAGTTGGGCGTTTAGCGAGCCTACGGCGTCCAGTATTGTGTTCGTCTGCTTGACAACCTTCTCGCCCTCCGTTTTCAGGTCCTCGGATATTTCATCGCGTGACTTCGAGTCCATGGGCTTGGCGTTATCGCCCTTCAGGGCCTCAGTGAATGTGTGGAGAGTTTCCACGACCTTCGCATTCTTCGGCATCTGCAGGATGTAGCGGCCGATGGGGTCGACGTGGCCCGTGTGCTTGCCGAGGTGCTTCATGTGCGAGAACTCGCTGCCCTCCTCGTTGCGGCGCGCGAACTCCATGATGTGGTCTATCTGCTTCCTGTCGGCAATTATCCTGTGCTCCTCGGGGAGCTGGTCGAAATACGCCCTCAGCTCCCTCGCCCTGCCCGCTGCGGCGTCGAAATTCTCCACAGCCGCGCCGCTGAAGCTTGGGTGGACGAGCAAGCTCGCCTTCATGTCCTCAAGCGTCGTGTACTGCGTGGGCTCGAGCAGCCTTTCCTGCCGGAGCTCCCTGCTCACATACCTTTGGAAGGCATCGCTTCCGGTTATGTCAGCCAGCTTCGGGAAGAGGCCGGATTCGATGTGGTCGAGTGCGCCCCACAGCCTGGCGCGTTCGACCTTGTGCAACTGGAAATATTCCATGAACTTCTTCGAAGGCTCTTCGCCCTGCTTCAGCACCGCCCTGCTCTCCCAGTTGCCGGCTGCGTTCTTCAGGTAAAGCGTGATTGAGCCGTCCTTGCCGTTTTCCACGGTCTTGCTGTCCACATCCTCCACGGTGCGGATCAGGTATTGTTTGCCGTTCTCATCCAGGTAGGGGCTGCCAGTCAGCGTATCCACTGCGACCTCTACCAAGAGGCTCACAGCCCGGCCGTCCTTCGTCCGCTTGATTAGGGAAGCTTCTCCCGTGTGCTCATACTCCCATGCTATTTTCTCCGCCTTGTCCACACCATTGAACTCCACGCTCTCGAGGTTCCCGGTGAAGCCCACGCTGGCGTCAATCGCGCCCACCTTGAGCGTGGTCTTGAATTTCCCATCTTCGAACGCTATCGGATGCTTCGTTACTTCGGGGACAAGCACTTCTTTCGCAACTTTTCCTGTCGTTACCATTGTCCCTCCTCCCCAGCCTCCGGCTGGAACTGGTTTCTCTTCGGCTTTCTTTTTTTCCTCGGCAAGCTTGATTAGCGGCAGAGGGAATGGCGGCTCCGCCGTCCCTGCCGGCTTTACTGGCACGTTCAGCACTGGCGGCCTCACTGGCACGGGCAATGGCTTCAAAACTTCCCGCGGTTTCTCTTCCAGGCCCTTTTTCAACTGGTTCTCCACTTCCGTGAATTCCTCGCGCGTGAGGGTCTTGTCCGCCCCGAACTTCGAAGGCGGAGCCTCGGGCGCCTTCTCCTCTGCGCGCACGAACTTCCACCCCTTCACCGTCATCTCGGAAATGCTGTAGAACGTCGCGACGTCTATGAGCGCGAACCCCGCCTTCTCCCTCGCTTCCCGGGGCAGCTTCTCCACCTCGGGAGTCTGGTGCATGAGCGACTGGAACCGCGCGTAGCGGTGCGGCTTCTCTGGGAACGGCCGCACGACCTTCGTGGCGAGCGCGGCGTCGCTGAGCTTTGAGAAGCTTCTTAGCCCCGCCATGTGCTCGGCAAGCTCACGGCCATAGGGCTCCAGCTCCTTGTCCATCGCGTCCACGAGCGCCTCCCCCTTCACTTCCAGTGACCTGTTCTTGAGCGTAAGCGCATCCGCCTCATCCGAGAGGCGCGCCGTTTCCTTCTTCAAGTCGTCCAGCTTCGCCTCAGTGTCGTTTCTGCTGCTCTCCAGCGCATCCGTCGCCGCCTTGAGCTTTGCCAGCTCGCCCTCTTTCCACGCAATCACCTTGCGCATCTTGCTCGATTCGTTGACTGCCCTTGCCTTTGCCTGCGCGTCGGTTAGCTCGGGGTTTTCCGCTTTCACGTCTGCGGCGGACTTCGACATCAGCTGCTTCTGCTCTTCCCTGTCCTTTTCCAGCTCCGCCTTGGCTTCCGTAAGCTCCCGTATCTTCGGCTCCAGCGCTTTCACGCAGCGGCCCAGCTCTTCCTCTTCGGCGGCGATTAGCTCATTCTGCTTCTCAATCAGCTCCGTCTTGCTGGCGATGAGCCTGTTGTTCTCCTCCATCGTGCGCTGCGTGTCGGTTATCCCGGTGCGGATTCCGGCCTTCACCTTTTCCACGAACTCCATCTCCTTCTGGAGCTCGCCAGTCTGTGAATTAAGGAGCGACCTGTTGTACGCACCGATCCCACCCTTTACAAGACCCTCGGCCATATTCGTCACCGTCGGCATGACTATACCTACTGAATGTGCTATTTGCCCCATTTCAACTATATAAAGGTGAAACCCTTCAACCGTCGCTAAAGGGAGATCGCCACTACGCCGGCCAGTATTGCGAGTATGCCTAAGAGCTGGCTTCGCGCAGGCCTTTCCCTCAGGATGAGAAGGGCTAGGAGCACTGTGAGCGCGGGGTAGGCGTTCGCTATTGGCGTCACGAGGGAGGCGAACTCCGATGCCACTCCGAAGCCGAACGCGGCAAGCGCTGCCGCGTCCAAAATGCCGATTGGCAGGATGGCCTTCCAGGGCAGCTTTTCCGGAAGCAGGCCCTCGCCTTTGAGTGAAAGGGACGCGGCCGTGGAGATGACGGTGAGCGCCCTTATTGCTAGGATTACGAAAAGCCAGGCTGCGCTGCGCTCCGCGAATGCGATGAGGAACCACATTACGCCCCAGCCGAGCATGGAGTATAGTGCCTCCGGCACGCCTGCGGAAAGCCTCCGCCTGGAAGCGTGCCTCAGCTCATTCAAGTCAAAGGATGCGAGAGCAATTCCCACGATGAGGAGAGCGACGGCTGCAGCCTGGAGCGGCGAAAGCGCCTCCCCGAGAATGAGCAGGCCGAGGATGACAGTCACTGCGCTTGCGGAGCCCACAACCGGCGCGACGATGGACACTTTTCCGATTGCAAATGCGCGGTAGAATGCGAACGTCCCCGTCGCCTCAAGCACGCCCGCGAGAAGTATAAGGGCAAAGGTTATGCCACCGGATGGGAAGCTCACTGGAAAGATGAGGAGCAGCGGGAGCAATGCGAGGATGCCGAAGAGCTGCACCCAGAACAGGGAGCGCAGCGGCCCCATGCGCATGACTATTCCCCTAGTGAGAAAGTCCGCAACTCCCCACGCGAAGAAGGAAACGATGGCTGCGAGGATTCCGAGTGAGAAGGCCATTCAGCTCACCGGTCGCGCTTCCGCGGCCAGGACAGCGCGGAGAACGCTGTGGAGACGTACCATGCGCCCGCGACAAGCAGGACAATCCGGTATATGCTCGCGTCTAGTCCGGCGCTAACCGCTGTCGGCACAAATTCTCCCTCCTTGAAGCCAAACGTGCCGGTCAGGTAATAATTCTGCGCATCGGCGCTGAGGGCGAGCGCGGAGATGAATATTACTCCGATGATTGCGAGCATCAGCTTGCCGCGCACGCTAAGTGTGCGGTCGCGCAAATACATTGCGGCGGCGGAGGCGACGAAGACGATTGCGACTAGGAGAAACGGTGATCTGCCTGGAAACATGCCCAAGATGGAGAACGCCAGCACAATAATGAGCCCCACAGTATTCAGGAAGTCGCCCAGCACAGTCGCCTTCTTGTCCGCGCTTTTGGAAATGTGCTCCAGTTTCAGAAAGCCGTCCGAAACGAACAGCAGTGCTGCCATGCCAAGCATGCTGCATGCCGGAGCCACAAGGCTTGGGAACAGCGCAAGGGGGAGGACGCAGAATGCGAGGACGAGGCCCAGAATGGTGAGCAGACGCAGCCGTACGTCCCCTCCGGACGCGGCGCCGACTGCCTGCCGCTTCTTGCGGGATTCCGGCTTGGCGGGCGCGAGCACTACCCATATGGCCAGCGCAATATCAACAATGGCCAGCTCAACTAGGGGATAGGCTGCAGCCCCTAGCAGGAAGTCGTGGTGAATCCCGAAAAGCGCGCCTCCGAACAGGGCGAGCGCAATGCCCATATTAAGGAGCACGTCGGGCATCGCGGTAAGGCGCCCGGGAGGCGGCTGGATTTTTAGCGTGAGAGCCATTCAGCTCACCCCCTTTCGGAGGCTCCTGAACATGAAGATGGCGGAGGCCATGTACCAGATTGCTATTGCGAAGGAGAGTGTGGATACTGAGGTGAGGAACATGGGGAAGGTTATGAAGAGCATCACGAAGGCGAGGCTGAACCCGAACTCTCCGATGAGCCGGCCCAGCGGGTCGCTCTTGCCCCTTGCAGTGATGGCACGCCTGAACTTCGCGCAGCTCCCGAACGCAAGCGGCAGGATTGGTAGGGCTGCCTCCAGGCCGAAGAGCGGGACCAGGTATGCGCAGAGGAGCAGGATGGCAGCTGCGAGTGGTATGAGAGTGAGATTTGCCTGCGTGCCGCCAAGGGGGATGCGTGAGCCCACGAGGATGAGGACTAGAAGCGCGGCCGCCGCGATGAAAATCTCCACTGCGGGGAAGAGCAAGAGCCCGAGCACTATGTCTGGATAGGTGCCGGAAAAAATGGGGGCGCTGGAACCGGAAAGGAAGACGAAGAAAAGGATTGCGGCGGAGACGAGGCACAGCGGAATCGAAACCATTGTGATTGCGCGGTCTATTCCGTGCTCCAGCGCGTCTGGCCCATCTACGAATTTCGAGCGGCGCGCCATTCAGCGCTCACTCCCCAAAAGCATTATCTGGGCGAGAAGCGCCTCCAGTTGGATGCGTTCGTTCGCGCCTTCCACTAGACGGAAGTTGTATTCGCCAATCCGGTCCACCAGGGCGACCTTCGTCCTGTCCGGGATGGAGAGCGAGGTTATCTCGCGGTACATCTGGAGCATCACGTCCTCTCCGCTCATCCCGTAGTTGAGCATCACGTTGTCCAGCTTCTCCCTTGCGCCAAGGAAGTCGCCCTTGAGTGCAAGCTCGAGCATCTGGCGGACCTCATCCGGAGTGGCGCGGCTGGAGACCTTGAAAATTCCCTCGGCGGTGATGTGCTTAGAGACTGCTGCGGCGCCCTGGAGCGCGTTGATTGCCTTCCTCATGTCGCCTTCCGAGACGTAGATGAGCGCTTTGACTGCGTCGTCCTTGAGCTCAATCTTCTCATGCCGCCCTATGTGGTGGAGCATGTCCGTGACGTCTTGCTCCATGAGCGGCTTGAAGCGGAAGACGGCGCACCTGCTCTGGATTGGCTCAATTACCTTCGAGGAATAGTTGCAGCTCAAAATAAATCTCGTGTTCGATGCGAACATCTCCATCGTGCGCCTTAGCGCGTTCTGCGCATCCGAAGTGAGCGCATCCGCCTCGTCGAGAAAAATGATTTTGAAAGGAACATCGCTGAGCGAGAGGGTGCGGGCGAAGTCCTTTATCTTGCCGCGCACAACGTCAATGCCGCGCTCGTCGCTCGCGTTCATCTCCATGAACGCGTCGCGCCACCGCTCGCCGTAAAGCTCGTGCGCGAGCGCTAGCGCGACGGTAGTCTTGCCCACTCCCGGCGGCCCGGAGAACAGCATGTGCGGGACGTCGCGGCGCTTCGCGTACGCCTCCATCCTTTCCACAATCTCCTTCTGCCCGAAAACCTGGTTGAGCTTCTTCGGCCTGTATTTCTCAGTCCAGGGAATGTCGCTAGAAGGCGGGTCATCCTCGACCATGGGCTAGTATTCGCAGCAAAGCCTAAAAAGCAGTGCGGGCAGGCTGGCCGGCTCAGCCGCTTTCCGTTTCCCCGTTCTTGACAATCGTTGAGTGCAGGAATTCGTCGTCGCGCGCAGCCCTGCTCGCCTGCCTCTCCACAATCGTCCTGAGCTGCTTCTCGCTCGCGATGTTGAACATCTTCGTCAGCTCCGCATTGAGCGTCGGGCCGAGCACAATCGGCGCCTTCCCCAGCTCCAGCCGCTTCATCTGGTAGTCTATGAAATCGATGGGGCCGAGCGCTTTCCGGAATTCAAGAAGCCCCCACAGGCTCTCCAGGTGCGTTTCCCTGAGCAGCTTCCTCACCTCGGGCATGTTGTCGGCCAGCTCGTCCATGTCGTATCTGTAGCGGTCCATCTCCGCGAAGAACTTCCACTTGGTGTAGACAAATATTCCTTCCAGATCCTCCTTCATGAACTCCCTGGGGAAGAGCCTGCCGTTGCTGAATGCGAAAACCAGCCCGCCAGTGACCTTCATCTTCCCGCTGACAGTCTCAATCGTCTTGTGGAGATAGATGTCCCGGATGTAAAGCAGGTCCTGCTGCTCAAGGGGCCTGCTCTTCACCTCGACGAAGAGGTATTCGCCGGGAGTTTCGAGCGTGAAGTCGGGCGTCAGGGGCCTCCCTGTTCTTCCGAGGTAGTCCGCTTTCGGCTTCGTCTGGGAGAGGATGCCTCCCTTCACGGCTTTCCTGCCATATTTGGAGGTCAGGTAGAGCAGCACCAGGATTTCGGCGGTGGCGCCACTCAGCATCATCCTTGTGAGCGGGGTTCTCGCCGCCTCCTCTGCGATTTCTGACTCGATTCCCAAAGCCTCCAGTTCCTTTTTGAAGTGCGGGAGGTATGTGCGGTAGTAGATGTTTATGTCGGAGAATGCGCGCCTCTCCTCTTCGGAGACGCTATGGTACCAGTGCTTTGCCACGACCTCCTTGAAGACCAGTAGCGCATCGAGCAGCTTCTCCCCCTGCGTCTGCACCTCGCCCGCCAGCGCCACCGGTTCGGCCCTGTGCGCCCCCTTCGCCGCCACGGCAAGAGCCTTGGGCGGGATTGCCTCAAGGGCGTGGGCAATCTCCATAACGAGGGCTTTAGGCTGCCCCTCCTTCTTCTTCGCCTCGAGCCATGCCACCGCGCGGTTCCTGACCCCTGTGATGTGCGTGTGCGCCGCATAGGCAATCATTTTGACTTTCCTCGTGTCCGGGAATTTGCTTGCGACGATGCATGCGTAAGCGTGGTCCGCGACCACGGGCGATTCGGACCCGCGGGCAAGCCTTGCGGCAAGCTCCTGCCGCCTGCTCTCAGTCATCTTTCCGCCTAGGACGTCCTCCACTGCCCTTTTCCCGAACTTTTCGCCCGGCGGCTTCAGTGCAATCTCAAAGGCGAAGTCCGTGAATTTTTCCGGCTCGGCTATCGCCTTCAGCCGCTCGTAGGCCGCCATGCTGCATTTTTCATCCTCCAGAATCAGTTGCATGAGCTGTCCGGGGCGGTTTCGCGCAAAGTAAAGCGCAAGCCGCGCCCTCAGCGGGAGCTTCGGCTCGCTCTCATGCTTTTCGAGTTTTCGCACGTGTGGATTTTGCCGTCCGAAGAATAAAAACCACGCGCCCTGCCTGAACACTTTTAAACCGCAAGCACCAAAAATGGTGTTTCCGTGAGGCGGATATGATGGACGGCGAGAAGGAAATAGGGATTGCTGCGCGGGCGCTGCTGCCCGCAATCATACTCACAGCCGCGCTCTGGTTCGTAAACGCGCTCGGCGTGAGGAGCAGCGCCTTCAACGCGCCGCTGCTCGCCTGCTGCTACGTGGCGGGCTTTGCGATTCTGCTCTACGCGGAGAAGGGGCTCGGAGTGGCGAAGACGGCCGGTTTCTACTCAGCATACATCGCGTTCGTGCTCGTTGGCGCGCTGCTCGGCACTGCGGTGCTGCGCATCCCGCCGCTTTCCGCATTCACTTCGTTCATGCTGCTGCCGGTGGCGATGTTCGCGCTTCCGGTCGCTTTTGAGCTCGTCATGGAGAGGGTAAAGAGTGTACAATCCGAGTGAGGTCGAGAAGCGCGTCGCCTCCTTCTGGAAGCGCGAGAAGACTTACGAGAAGGCGAAGAAGCGGAACGACGGGAAACAGAAGTTCTATTTCAACGACGGCCCGCCCTACGCCACGGGCCAGATTCATCCGGGGACGGCGTGGAACAAGTGCATCAAAGACGCAGTCTGTCGCTACAAGAGGATGAGGGGATTCGACGTGCGGGCGCAGCCCGGGTTCGACACGCACGGCCTCCCGATTGAGGTGAAGGTGGAGCAGGAGCTGAAGTTCACGTCGAAGAAGGACATAGAGAAATACGGGGTCGGGAATTTCATTGAGAAGTGCAAGGAGTTCGCGACGCAATACATCGGAGTGATGACAGGGCAGTTCGAGTCCATGGGGGTCTGGATGGACTGGGATCGCCCCTACATAACCTACAGGGACGAATACATAGAGAAGTCCTGGAAGACGATAAAGGAGGCGGAAAGGAAAGGCCTGCTTGAGAAGGGCTTTTACGTCCTGCCTTATTGTCCGCGCTGCGAAACCACGATGGCCAACTACGAGCTTGAATACGGCGACAAGAAGGACCCGAGCGTTTACGTGCGGCTGAAGGTTGAGGGGAAGAAGGACGAATACCTGATAGTCTGGACCACGACGCCCTGGACGCTGGTCGCGAACCTCGCGGTGATGGCGCACCCCGATTACATATACGTGAAGGCGAAGGTGGACGGCGAGAAGTGGATTCTCGCGAAGGACAGGCTTGACGCAGTGGCTGCAATCGCGAACCCGCTCGGGCTGAAGGTGGCGATTGAGGAGGAGTTCTCCGGAAGGAAGCTTGAAGGCGTCCGCTATGAGCATCCCCTGCTTGAAGAGGTGCCCATCCAAGGGAGCGCCGAGTTCAAGAAGTTCCACTACGTGACGCTGAGCGACCAGTTCGTGACGCTTGAGGAAGGCACGGGCCTCGTGCACACCGCACCCGGACACGGGCCGCAGGACTTCGAGATTGGGAAGAGGGAGAAGATGCCGCCCTTCTGCCCCGTCGATTCGCGGGGAGTCTACACGAAGGAGGCGGGGAAATACAAGGGGGAGAAGGTGCTCGAGGTCGGCGGAAAAATCCTTGACGACCTGAAGGCAAAAGGGCTTCTCCTCAGCAAGGGGACGATAGAGCACCGCTACCCGCACTGCTGGAGGTGCAAGACGCCGCTGCTGTTCGGCGCGAAGGACCAGTGGTTCATAATGGTGAGCAAGATGCGCGAGAAGATGCTCTCCGAGATAGAGAACTGCAGGTGGCAGCCGGACCACGCGCGCATCTGGTTCAGGGATTTCGTTTCCAACGCGCCGGATTGGTGCATCTCGCGCCAGAGGTACTGGGGCATACCGCTGCCAATCTGGAAGTGCGAGAGCTGCACGAACTACCACGTGTTCGGCTCGCGCGCCGAGGTGGAGAGGCTGCACGGCCACAAGATGCCGGAGCTGCACCGGCCCTATATTGATGAGTTCACTGTGAAGTGCGACAGGTGCGACGGCGTCATGAGGCGCGTTCCCGACGTGCTCGACGTGTGGTTCGACTCCGGGAACTCCACGTGGGCGTCGCTCACCGAAGAAGAGCAGAAGAAGTGGTTCCCGTGCGACTTCATAACGGAGGGCAAGGACCAGATAAGGGGATGGTTCTATTCGCAGCTCGGCTCCGGAGTGATTGCGTGGAACGAAATCCCCTACAAGTCGCTCCTGATGCACGGCCACTTCGTGGATGAGAAAGGGGAAAAGATGAGCAAGTCCATCGGCAACTTCGTCCCGCTCGAGGAGGTGACGGCGAAGTATGGCGCCGACACTTTCAGGCTGTGGAGCCTCAACTCCGTCGTGTGGGATGACTTGAAGTTCAACTGGGACGAGATAAGGGACGCGCACCGTGCGCTTGGAATCCTTTGGAACATCCACCTCTTCCTCCAGAGGATCATTGAGCTGGAGAAGTTCGACCCGAAGAAGCCCCTCGGTAGGGAGCCTGAGGAGCTGGAGGATGCGTGGCTTTACTCGCGCATCAACTCCCTGGCTGCCAAATGCACCGAGAAGATGGAGAAATACGAGATACACGAGGCGAACCGCGCGGTCAGGGAGTTCATCGTCACGGACCTGAGCCGCCTTTACATGAAGCTCGCGAAGAAGAGGCTCTCGGAGGGCAGGGCGAGAGGCGCGGCGCTCAGGGCGCTTTACGATGGCACGCTTGCGGCGTGCAGGCTCGCGGCGCCATTCGTCCCGTTCATAAGCGAGGAGATTTACCAGGACATATTCAGGAAATACGAGGGTGAGGAGAGCATTTTCCTGCTTGGCTGGCCCGCTGCCGACGCGAACAGGATTAATGCGCAGCTCGAGAAGCAGATGGCCGCCGCGGTGGAGATATCCAGCGCTCTCGCAACGGCGAGGCAGTCAGCGAACGTGAAGCTCAGGTGGCCGCTAGAGGAGGCTCTCATCGCCACCTCGTCCACGGAAGTCAGGGGCGCGGCTGAGCGGCTGCCCTTCGTGATTGAGGACCTGGCGAACGTGAAGAAGATAAAAATCGCGGAAAAGGCGCCGACCGCGCTTTCGTTCAGCGTGAATTACAACAGGCTCGGCCCGGCGTTCAAGAAGGACGCGCAGGCAGTGGGCGACGAGCTGAAGAAGGCGGAGCCTGAGGTGCTGCGCAAGGCGCTCGCCGAGGGAAGGTTCGACGTGATTGTCGGGACGACGAAGTACCCAATAAAGCCCGACATGGTGGAATTCAGCGAGTCGGCGCCGGAGGGCTTCGCATTCGCCGAGTTCCCCGGCGGCAAGGCACTGCTGAAGACCGTGATGAACGAGGCGCTCTACCGCGAGGCGATAGGCCGCGAGGTCGCGAGAAGGGTGCAGCTGATGAGGAAGGAGATGGGCCTTGTGGAAAGCGACCTTGTCGAGGTGGAAGTCGTTGCGGAGAAGGAGTTCCTCGAACTCCTGAAGCCGCAGAAGGATGCGCTCGCGAAGGAGGTCAAGGCGGAGAAGCTCCACCTCGCGGAAGAGGGGAAGCTTAAAGGGACGGAGAAGGCGTGGGAAATAGAGGACTACGACGTTAAGATTGCGGTGAAAAAGATTTAGCGCGCAGTCTTGAACTTGCTTCTCTTCTCCATATTGCCCCAGCAGTCCTTGCAGATTACGATGCGCTCGAGCTTGTGCAGCTTTTTCTGCGACTTGGCGCAGTCACGGCAGAGCTTCCTGCCGCAGCCCATGCATTTCTGTGGCTCATTCGTCTCGTTGGCGCACCTTTCGCAAATAACATTCGTCAGAAAATCACCTGAGTGAGAGCTTATATTCGGAGTGAAACATTATATAGGTTGCGAGGGAGCGCATGAAAGTCTTCATCAGGACGTACGGGTGCACGCTGAACCAGTCCGATTCCGAGGCGATGGCAGGCATACTGATTTCCGAAGGCATGCAGCTTGCGCGCAGCAGCGAGGAGGCCGACGTCGTCGTGCTGAACACCTGCACCGTGAAGGGGGCGACGGAGCAGAAGATACTGCATGAGATAAGGAGGCTGCGCGCGGCGGGGAAACGGCTAGTCATTGCGGGATGCCTTCCCGCCGCGGATTTGGCGCTCGTGCGGAAGTATGCGCTCACCGCGCCGGTCGTCGGGACAAGGTCGCTCACGCACATCACGGAGGCGGTGAAGGCGGCGGCAAAGGGGAGGAAAGCGGAGTTTTTCGACGCGAAGGAGGAGAAGCTGGAGCTTCCGCGCCTGCGCGGGAGCGTGATTGCGAAGATTCCAATCGCGGAAGGTTGCCTTGGCGCATGCGCATTCTGCGCGACGAAGATTGCAAGAGGGATGCTGCACAGCTATCCCGAAGAGGCGGTGGCTGGGGAAGTGGAAAGGTGCGTGAAGAAAGGCTGCAGGGAGATTCAGCTGACGGCGCAGGACACGGGCGCCTACGGGAAGGAGAGGAAGACAAGCCTTGCGAGGCTGCTGAAGCGCGTCTCGGAAATTCCCGGCGAGTTTCGCGTGCGCGTTGGGATGATGAACCCGGAGCATGCGAAGGGAATGCTGCCCGAATTGGTTGCCGCCTTCCGCTCGCCGAAAATCTACAAGTTCGTGCACATCCCGGTGCAGAGCGGGAATGATGGAGTGCTGCGTGATATGCGCAGGCGCGGCACTGTTGCGGATTTCAAAAAGGTCATCCGCGCTTTCAGGAAGGAGTTCCCGGAGATTACGGTTGCGACGGATATTATTGTTGGTTACCCCACGGAAAGCGAGAAGGCGTTCGAGGACACGTTGCAACTGCTGCGGGAGATGAAATTCGAAGTTGTGAACGTTTCGAAATTCACTCCGAGGCCGAAGACCGAGGCGGCGAAGCTTAAGCAGCTTCCCAACCGCGAGGTGAAGCGGAGGAGCGAAGTTGCTTCCGAGGTTTGCAGGCAGATTGCGAAGGGGAAGAACGCAAGACTGATCGGGAAGACTTTCCGCGTGCTGGTTACGGAGAGGCAGAAGAAAG
>CAIXRF010000061.1 GCA_903921825.1 uncultured Microcaldota archaeon
CTCGACACGCAGAAGCTGAAGCCTACCCCTCAGAAGCAAATAGACCCCAAAGACCGGATTACTGATTTCACATCCCGGAAGAAGGTCCCCCCTGGAAGCACCGCAGCGGACAAATATGATGAAGAGAATGCCAAGTCGGCAGGGAAGGATGAAGAGAAGCCGAAAGTTCCCGAGAAGCTGGACTGATTCTTTTTATTTTCTGTTTATTTCGTCTTTAGTTCCCTAGGTCCAGAGCCACGGGAGAAGGTTCGCAAGGAATGCGAGCACGATGAATGCCGCGATGAGGTCCATCGCCTTCACCCCGAGTATTTTTCTTTTCCCTACCATGCCCGAGACTATCCTGTTTCCGTCAAAGGCGGGTATTGGCAGGAGATTGACTATTCCCACGAGGATGTTGAGTATGAAAGCCAGCGCCAGGAAGTTGAAGATGAAGCCCGGCCAATTCTTTCCCCTTGAGGAGAGCTCTCCGAGGTAATTGGTGAAGCCGTAGGTATGCTCAAGCACGCTTATTCCGACCTTCCCATCCGCTCCCGCGCGCAGCATGAACGTTCCGGAGTCCGTTATCACCTGAACAATGTCGCCCGCCTTCGTGCCGTTTGCCGCTGAGATGAAATCGGAGATTTTCGAAATCCTGGAGCCCTTCCACGCGACTATCTTCATCCCCGTGGTTACGAAACCTTGCGCCGAGGAGCCATTGGTTATTCCCACAACCTCCACGTAGGTTGCCCCCATCTTGTCAGTCGGGTAGGCAGCGAGCATGAAGGACTGGAAGAAAAGGAGAATGACTAGGAAGACGACTGCTGTGAGCAGGTTCGCTGTGGAGCCCGCGACAAGCACGCGGTCCTGCTTCTCCTGCTCAGCCTTCTGTAGCTTTTTCTCATCAGGGTCTATGAAAGCGCCTATCGGGATGATGCCGAAGAGGACTATCCCCGCCGACTTGAGCGGAATCTTCTCGACGCGCGCAAGTATGCCATGCGCCGACTCGTGGACCACCAGCAGGACTGCGAGCGCGAGGATTCCCTCGAAGAACGGGAGGTTTATCCCGGGGAGCACCGGGGCTGCGCCAGGCCCCTCCGTCGCGAGGATTCCGCTGTTATGGACCCCGCCGACCAATGCGGAGAGGAAGGCGGTGACTGCGAACAGGATTGTGAATGTCTTGAGCGCCAGGCCCATTACTCCGGCGAGCGCGAGCCCGCCCACGAGCATGGAGAGGAAGACCAGGTAGAAGAGCGCGGCTGAGAGAAGGGCAAGCGTATTGTCGCTTGCGCCAGAGGCCGCGGCAGTTGAGAGGCCTATGCTCTGCGATGATGCCGGAAGGCTTATCAGCTCCAGTATCAGCGGCGCTGCGGCAGGGAGGATGAACTGGGAGAAGATGAGGAGGCCGACCATTGAGAGGATGAAAGTCTTCTTGGGAATCTGCTTGAAGATGAATATGGAGCAAAGGCCGAATCCCAGCACCGTGCCTAAATCGGCGAACGTGCGCCAGAGCTGTGGGTTCGCCCTTGCGAGCTCGTCGAGGATTTCAAGGCCCTTCTTAGTCCGTATTAGAAGGAGGCCGTAGTCGCCCTCCAGGCTGAGGAGCCTCTGGAGCGAGTAGCCCGCGAGCCAGAGGAGGAGGACTATTGCCACAATCTTGAAGAGCAGGGCAAGGAAAGGCGCGCCCTGGAACAGCGGGCCTATCAGCGGGGCTGCCTGCAGCATGGGGGCGAAGTCCGAAAGGACCATGTAGTAGAAGTCTATTGCGGCGA
>CAIXRF010000062.1 GCA_903921825.1 uncultured Microcaldota archaeon
GACTGCCGTCATGATGAGGTATGCGAATGTTATCGGAAGGCATGCGCACGGAGTGACGAGGGACTTCAAGAAAAAATTGGAAGCGAACCCCTCCGAGCTTGAGATTCTCGGTGATGGGACGCAGACCAAATCCTACCTTCATCTGAACGACTGCATTTCCGGGACTATTCTCGCGGCTGAGAAGACCGAATCCGGGGTTGAGCCTTACAACCTCGGAAGCGAAGACAGGCTGAATGTTAGGACGATTGCGGACATAGTCTCAGGCGAGATGGGCCTTTCCAACGTGAATTACAAGTTCACGGGCAAGCAGGCCTGGGCAGGCGACATAAAGGTGATGCTCCTTTCGGTTGAGAAAATCAAGAAGCTTGGCTGGAAGCCAACGCTGAATTCAGAACAAGCTGTTCGGAAGGCGGTGCGCGAGATGCTGGGGAAGGAATGAGCGTTATCTCTCCCCGTTCGTCCTGGCCTCAAGCTCGGAGATTTTCTTCCTCAGCGCCTCAGAGGCCTTCTTCTCGCCCTCTATCTGCTGCCGGATATCGAGAAGCCTTCCCTGCGCGGCATCCCTCTCGCTGACCAGTTCAATGAACGGGGAAATGGCCTGCCCCAGGCGCTCACTATTCGCTTTGGCATCCACAACCTGCTCTTTCAGGATGACTGCCTGCGACCTCATCAGCCTTCTCTGCTCCACGCTGTTTTCCAGCTTTTCCCTCTGCGCGCCGCGCTTCATGTGGGTGCGTATGTGCTCCAGGAGCACGCTGTCGTCACTTATCCCCACGCCGTGCTCATTCATATAAGCAGAAATCTGGTTATCGCACACCTCAATTTTGCCGTCGAGTGCGTTCTTGGCGTCCTCGAGCCGCTTGCAGTCGTTGCGCGCCTCTTCCAGCCTCCTTTTCGCCTCAGTTTCAGAGAATATCCCGTGCTCTTTCGCAAGAACGAGCTGCTGGGTGGAGGCTTTCGCTGCAAGCCCATCTGCAACGGCTTCCGCGCCTGCAATCTCGCCCTCAAGCAACTTTAGCCTCTCTTCTGCTGCGCCAAGGAAGGATGTGGCTTCTGCGAGCCGGCCGTTCGTCCTTTCGGCGCTCTTCCGGCTCTTTTCCATTTCTGACTCCGCGTTCCTCTTTGCGGCCTCCTTCTCCTTTTCATCCTCCTTGAAGCGCCGCACATATGCCTCAAGAACACGGTGCCCTTCCGAGCCCGGGGTTGTGGCGCGCGCAGCCCTCGCAATCTCGTTCGCGGGCCCGCTCTCGCCGCGCGCCTTGAATGCGCCGGCAAATGACTCGAGCGTTTTGGTTGCCTGGCCATCCTTCGCGTCCATCCAAAACCTTGCGAGCGAGCTGTAGAGGTATGCTCGCCCGTCAACAACTTTTCCTGCCCCTATAAGCGCAACGCCCATGAAGAAGCCAAGGTCCGGGCTTTTCGGGTCGAGCGTGAGGAACTCCTGAAGGCGGCCTAGGCTCCTTCTGCAGTTCCCCATCTCTATGATTTCTCTCATCTGCACGGCCAGGTGCGGGAACAGCCGCTTGCTGCCGATGCTGCAGAATGCCGCGGCTGCATCATCGCTGCGGCCGAGCGAGGCGAGGCAGAGCGCTCTCTGGATCCTGTACTGGGGGTTCGCCGGCTTCAGCTCAACCGCGCGGTCAAGGGCGGCGAGCTCCTCCTGGCGGCGGCCAAGGACCCCAA
>CAIXRF010000063.1 GCA_903921825.1 uncultured Microcaldota archaeon
GCATGGGGCTTTTTGTTCTTCGCCCACACGTCGATGAGCACGACGTCGCCCTTCCTTATCTTGGCGCTTCCCTCCTCCGGGGCTTCGTAATGCGCAATGACAGTATGCTCGTTCACCGCGACTATGGGCCGGTTGTGGCAAGTAGCCATCCCGAGCTCGTCGTACCTTCTCATTATGTAAGACTGCAGCTCGAATTCGGTCACCGGCTTCCCGTCCTTTATCCCCTTCCTTATCTCATCGAAGCATTCCACGATTATCTGGTGCAGTTTCGAGGCCGCAATGCGGTGCTCCTCAACCGCCTCCGCGCTCACGGGAACCGCCGCATTCTGGATTACGCCGAGCGATGAAACCACTTTCACCTTCGCCATTTCCTTCTTCATGAACTCATACAGGTTGGCTGGCACTCCAGGCTTCAGAACGTCTTCTGGGGCGGTGGAACAATCCATCGCAATCTTCTTGCAGCCCTTCAGCCTTTCCCTGAAAAGCTCCTCGAACTCCTTTGGGTTCGCATAGGGAATGACCTCTGCCTGATTTTGCTCAAACTTGTTCGCTTCCAATTTCGCAACGAACAGCAGGGCGCGGCCGTCAGCAAAAAGCACCGATACGGTTCCCGTCGTCAGCCTCTCCGGGACGCTGAATATGTTCGTCATGGCCTCGTTCTTCACTTCGTCCGAATACTGGTAGCTGATCCAGGCGTCAATCTTCTCCTTCTTCATGTAGGCGAGTGCCTGCTCCGGAACAAGAGCCTTGTCGGTCGTTATAGGAGAAGATTCGATTGCGTCCCGCACAGCACTTTTCTTTCCTGCCGCCTTAATCGCGGGTGGAAGTGCTTCCTTCTTCGTAGTGTTGGCATCAGCCTGGATTAGATTCATCGTCTCACTGCATGTTTCGCGAGATTCAGTTATAAAAGCCTTAACGCAGAAACATCTTCGGTGCGAAGATGGAGCTTGGAAAAGAAGTTAAGGACATGAAACTGCGCAAGGGCATTCCCGCCTCCGACATAGTCGCGCAGATGAGGGGCGCGGGCGGGTTCGGTGCGAAGCACCTCGCGCTTGGCGCAGAGATAGTCAGGGAGATGCTTGCGGACAAGGACTCCACAAACTTCCTCTCCTTCCCCGCGTGCCTCGTTTCGACCGGCCTCCGCGGAATCCTTGCGGAAATCGTCCCCCAATTCGATGCCGTAATCACCACGTGCGGGACAATGGACCACGACCTTGCGAGGGCGTGGGGCGGAAAATACTACGCGGGGCAGTTCGAGATGGACGACGCAAGGCTCCACCACGAGCACGTCTATCGGCTCGGCAACATTTTGATTCCGGACAAGGAGTATGGCCAGACGCTGGAGAACGGCATGCAGCCCATCCTGAAGGAACTCTTCTCCCAGAAGCCGGAGTGGGGCGGCCGCGAGCTGATTCACGAGTTCGGCAAGCGCGTGAAGGATGAAAACTCCATCCTTCACCAGGCAGCGAAGCACAACATCCCCGTTTATGCCCCGGGCTTCTTCGACGGCGCATTCGGCGCCAACGTCTTCACGTTCGCAAACGGAACGAAATACAAGCTCAACCTCGTTCAGGATGAGAAGGAACTGAGCGACTTGGTTTTCGACGCAAAAAAGACCGGCGCGCTCATGATTGGCGGCGGAATCTCAAAGCACCATGTAATCTGGTGGAACCAGTACAAGGGCGGGCTTGACTATGCCGTGTATATCACCACCGCTTCGCAATATGATGGAAGCCTGAGCGGCGCAAGGATGACCGAGGCGGTCTCCTGGGGCAAAGTAAAGGAAAAAGCGCGCTACGTCACGGTTGATGGCGACGCCACTATCCTTCTCCCGCTGATGATGGCGGGCGCGCTGGGCTAATCGCGTTTCGCGCGCGTACGCACGCGCGCGAAGGGCGCAGAAATACCATTATAATACTAATGCAGCATAGCTTACGCTGCAAATGCTTTTTGGGGTGAATAAATGACAAAGATAAGCGAACTGAAGCCTGGTGTGGGCAACGTCGTGGTCGAGGCGTCGGTAACCGCAATCAGCGAGCCGCGCGAGGTCGTCACGAGGTTCGGCAAGAAGACCCGCGTCGCGGACGCCACAATCAAGGACGACAGCGGAGAGATAACGCTCACGCTCTGGGGCGACGACGTGGACAAGGTCGGGATTGGCGACAAGGTGAAGATTGAGAACGGCTGGGTCTCCGAGTTCAAGGGGACGTCGCAGCTCTCAGCAGGGAAATACGGCAAAATGACCGTCGTGAAGTAGGCCTCTTTACCATGGCACCCTTTTCAGCCCTAGCCTGTTTGCCGCGAAATTTGTAACCACATGCAGCAGGTAGCTGAGGAGCGCAAGAAATACTATTCCCTCAATTGAGGGAAGGTAGAGCGGAGAGGCGAAGGCGAGCGCGAAGAAGAAGAACGGAAGCTGGTCAATTGCGAACATGGGGCTGCCGCGCGTCATGCTCAGCCTCCTTTTTACGAACGAGCCAATCGCATCGCCGGCGAGCGCGCCGAATGAGAGGAGGAAGCCGAGCCACACATAGAAATTGTTGCCGAGAAGGCCGGCTATCGCAGCTCCGGCAAGAGTGCCCATGGCGATTCCCGCTATGAATCCCCTCCAAGTCTTCCCGTCTCCGAGGCACCGCTTCCTGTCCCACGCCTTCCTCCCGAAGTCCATCGGCGTCCCGCCTCCGAAGATTACGGGCGTTGAGTTCGCGATGTAGGCGGGCAGGATGAAGATGAGCAGCATGAGGATGTCTTCCACGGGTTTTTTTTGCAGGCGAAGATATTTAAGCAGGGGCGCGTGAAACTCCAGCCGCAAGCGGTGATTTTTGTGGCGATAAACAAGTCAAACTCGAAAAGGCGCATAGGCAAGCACCAGAGGGGGAAGAACCTCGCAAGGATGAAGAGATACAAGAAGAGATACGCCTGATTTTCCGGCTATTCATACCTGAGCGCTTCCACAGGCTCGAGCTTCGCCGCTCTCCTTGCAGGGAACACTCCGGATGCCATGCCTACGGCGAAGGAAAAGAGCATGGCATAGGAAACGAGCGGCAGGTCTACCTTGCTCGGAACGCCGAACTGGTTCATGCCGAACGAAACGAGCAGGCCTATCAGGCAGCCAAGCAGGCCGCCCACGACACCGAGAAGGCCGGACTCTATGATGAAGAGCTCCATTATCGCGCCCTCAGTCGCGCCAATCGCCTTCAGCGTGCCAATCTCGCGCGTGCGCTCCATCACGGACATGAACATCGTGTTCGCTATCCCGATTCCGCCCACTACAAGTGAGATTCCCGCAAGCCCGCCGAGGACCAAATTCAGCGTGCCGAGGATGGAGTTCGCGGTGTTCGTTATGAAGGCGGGCGTGATGACTGTGAAGTCCTGCGTATCGTTGGTCTCGTGGCGCATGTTGCGCAGCCTCTGCTCGATTGCCGTCCCGACCGCATCCGCATCCGAGCCGGGCTGCAGCTTCGCGTTTATCTGGTCGTATTCGAGCGCCGTGCGCGACGTGCCCAGCGCGCGCGACATGTCCCCGACCTCCAGCAGCGCAACGCTGTTCGCGGAGGAGTAAAGGCCGGTCTGCTCCTCCAGGATGCCAACCACGCGGAATGTCACGTTGTTCAGCGCGATGGTGTCGCCCATCCGAATCTTCTTCTTGAAGACGTTGTTTGCGAGGTCGGAGCCGAGAACAACCTCGTTATTGCCCGAAGTGTAAAACCTGCCGGTGGAAAGCGTGTAGAAGGGGAACGCGTCGAAGATGCCGGGAGTGTCGCCGATTGCAAGCACCTTCCCCTGCTGCCCGGAGAACTGTATTGACATGGTGTCGTCTATTTCGCCGTAGACCTTCTGGACGCCGCCGATTGACTCTATCGCCTTCCGCTCGTTCTCGCTCAGCGGCTTTACTGCGCTCAGGATGGGGTTGGAGCTGGATATAGACTGCAGGCTGCCCGGCTGCACTATAAGGTAGTCCGTGCCGAACGAGTTCAACTGCACGTTCAGGTATTCCTGCAGGCCCTGGCCTATGGAGACCAGCGAAACTATGGCGCCTATGCCTATGACGATGCCTATTACGGTGAGCCAGGTGCGCAGCTGCTTCTTGCGCATGCTTGAAAGCGCCAGATTCACGAGGTCGAGGTGGCCCATCGAATCACTCCGCACCCAGGGCCACGACGGGCTCAAGTTTTGCCGCGAGCCGCGCCGGGAAAAGCCCGGACAGCATGCCGGAAGCCAGGGCGAAGGCGAGCGCGAACAGGAGCAACTGGGGCGTCAGGACCGCGGGCACGCCCAGGCTGTTGAGCACGACCGAAAGGCCGCTCCCAATGACGATGCCTATTGTGCCGCCTATGAGCCCGAGCAGCCCGGACTCGATGAGGAACACCTCCATTATGTCGCGCTCCTTGGCGCCGACTGCCTTCATCACGCCAATCTCGCGCGTGCGCTCAGTCACGGACATGAACATCGTGTTCGCTATCCCGATTCCGCCCACAATGATTGCAATCGCTGCGATGCCGCCCAGGAAAAGGCTCACGACTGCGGTTATCGTGTTTATCCTGCTCATGACCGAAGCGGCGGTGGATACACGGAAATCCTGGTTGTCCTCTGTCACGTGGCGCACGTTCCTCAGCCTTAATGTTATGTCGTTCGCGACGTCTTCCGGATTCGCGCCCGGCTGCGTCTTGACAAGTATGATGTCCACCGCGTTCGGGGGCTTGGAAGCGCCCATGAAGGCCCGGCCATCGGCCGCGGTCATCACCACCATCGTGTCCGTGCTGAATACGGAACCCGTGGACTTGTCAAATATCCCGGCAACGCGGAAGGTCGTGTTTCCAAGCTCGATGGGCCTGCCGACCGTTATCTTGGTCTTGAACGAGTCGTCTGCAATCTGGCCCCCTATGATCACGACGTGCGAGTCCGACGATGAGAGGACCCTGCCATCGCGCACCTTGAACATCGAGCCGAAGTCGTCAAAAATGCCCGGGTCCACGCCCATGATTGCGGTGGTGATGTTGTCGCCCCTGTAGCCGAGGTCTCCCCGCATGGCGGAGACCGTGTGCACCGCCCTTATCCCCCCCAGCCCCCGTATCGCCTCCGCGTCGTTGGTAGTCAGCGCGGCGGACGTTGCGGACATGAACGGGCTCGCGCCCATGCCGCTGGCGCTCTTCGGGCTTCCGGCCGAGACGGCTATGAAATCCGAGCCGAAGCTCGCGAGCTGGTCGTTTATGTAGCCCTGGACGCCCTGGCCCACGGAGATGAGCGCCACTACGGCAGCTATGCCCACCACTATGCCCAGGACGGTAAGCCAACTGCGGAGCTCCCTGTGCCTCATCGCGCTTAGCGCGTAATGCGCGAGGTCCAGATGCGACATCTCAGCCCTGCCCCCATGCCTTGCGGCGCTTGCACTTGCGTGCAAGGCCCCAGTGCGGCATCTTCAGCCACGCCTCTTCCTTATGAAGCGCGTATAGACAAGGTAGAGGAGGATAATGGCAACCACCCCGCCAACCAGCAGGAGCGTGCCGTTCGACCCGCCATTCGTCCCCTGCGCCTTTGCCGCCGTGTCTGCCGAGACTACGTCAAGATACGCCACCTTCGAAATGGAGCGTTCTACGTTGTCCTGGTCCCTGAAAGTCAGCAGGACGGTGAACGTCTGCCTTCCGGGCTGGACGTTTTCACTCACGTATACTGGGTATGTTATGGTGCTGTAGTCGTCAACGTTCAGCGTGCCTATGTAGGAGTCAGGCGACGCGAGCATGTCGAAGAAGTTGCCCGTCGTCGTCGCCCTCACTGACTTCAGCTGCGTGGTGCCGATGTTGGACACCTGCACCGAGAGGGTGTATTTCTTCCCGGCCGTCACGGGCGCGGGGCTCGCGGTCGCGAATGCCGTGAGGTCCGAGACGCCCGCCACCTGCAGCCCGGTCACCTGCACGACATGCGGCTGCTCCTCGCCCTTCGGGTCCGAGTAAATTATGGTAATTACTAGGGGATAGAAGCCCGGGGCCGTTCCCGTGTTGACTCCTATCTGGAAGCTGACGCTCTCGCTCGCGCCAGGCGCTATGCTCGCTATGTACCTGTCGCTGGAGTCGAGCGGGATGAAGCTGCTGGAGTTCGAGAGGATGCTCACCCTTACGAACTTCGCGGCCTCGTCACCTACGTTCGTGATGTTCACGTCCACGCTCGCCCTCTGGCCCGGGAGCACACCTTCCGTCTCCGGCTGCGCGATTATGTTGAAGAAGACCGATGCCTTGTAGATGCTCACCGGCCCTATGGAAAGCGATGCGCTCTGCGTCGCGCCCAGGTCGTCCGTATACGTGACGGTGAGCGGGATTGCATAGTTGCCGGGGTCGAGCCTGCTGTCCGCGCTGAGCGGTATCAACACGTGCGTGCTCTGCCCCGTAACCAGGTCGCCCATCGTTATCTGGGAGGAGCCCGCGAGCGTGAAATTCGTCGATGTGCCCGTGAGCCTCGCGTTAGTCGCCGCGCCTCCGCTGTTCGTTATCACCACGTCCGCAGTGAAGGAGTCGCCGGGGTGTATCTGCGTGACGTTGTAGCTTATCGAAGAAATCTGGAACGTGATTGCGCTGGAAACCGTCACCGGCACGGAGAACGTCTTGTAGAGGCTCCCGCCCACGGGGTCGGTCCAGTATGCGGTGAGCTGTATGTTGTATACGCCGGCCGCCGCCGCGCTGTCCACCTTGAACGGCACCGTCACGACCGTGGATGCGCCGGGGCCTATCGCGCCGAGGTTCACCTTGTCCGAGAAGAACTGCATCTTCTGTCCGCTCGGGTACAGGTCCACTCCGCTTATCGAATAGGTGCCCGTGTTCGTCAGCGTGAACGACAGCGAGCCGGAAACGCCCGGCTTGAGCGTGCTCGGCGAAACGGAAAACGCAGACGGCGCAATGTCCGCGAGCGCAATCCCTGCAAGCAGCAGGACCGCAACCAGTGCAGCAACTCCCTTCATCATACTCACCTCTTCTTCTTTTTCTCAAGAACTTTAAGCAGCTTCTTCTCTTCTCCCGCCTTCACTCCTGTCGCTTCCTCGAAGGTTATCTCCTTCCTGAGCATCGCGACCATCTTCTCGTGCTCGGTGCCCTTCGTCACCTTGGTTATCAGGCCGTCCTTTATGAAAAGGACGCGGTCCGCGTAGTGCGCAATCTGGGGGTCGTGCGTTACCGTCACGAGCGTTATCCCCTCCTCGTGGTGCAATTTGTGGAACAGCTTTATTATCTCCGCGCCGACCGCGGAGTCCAGGTTTCCGGTGGGCTCGTCCGCGAGCAGGACGGTCGGGTCCTGCGACAGCGCCCTGGCGATGGCCACCCGCTGCCTCTCTCCGCCGGAAAGCTCGCTGGGCTTGTGGTACATCCTCTCCTTCAGCCCCACCTTGTCCAGAAGGGCCACTGCCTTCTTCCACCGCGCATCCTCCGCAATGCTGTCGAACACCATCGGCAGCATCACGTTCTCAACCGCGTTGAGGCTCGGGATGAGGTAGAAGAACTGGAACACGAACCCTATCTTTTTCGCCCGCACCTTCGCCAGCGCGTCGCTGCTAAGCGTTGTGACGTCAATCCCGTCCAAATAGTATTTCCCCGTGCTCGGCACGTCCAGGCAGCCCATTATGTGCAGCAGCGTGGATTTTCCGCTGCCGGACGGGCCCATTATGGAAACGGAGTCGCCGCGCTCTACAATCAGGTCGATTCCGCGCAGCGCATCTACCCGGGTCGTGCCCAGCATGTATGACTTCGTGACGCCGCGGAAATCTATCGCGTGCTCTTTTCCAGCCATTTGAAAACCCTACTTTATCTGGCTCAAAAACTTGTTCACCCAATCCTTTAAACCATCGGTTTTTATCAGCGCGATGCCACCCTTGTGCATCCTTAGCACGAGGAGCTTGTCGCCGGGGTGGACGCCGATGTCGGACCTTGCGCCTTTTGGGATTACGACCTGGCCGCGGTCGCCAACCGTAACCGTGCCGTAAACCATGGGCACTTCCGCAGAAGGTGCGTTTCTCTTGGCCATAATCATACTTTTCACACTATTCATATTTATATGTTTCTTCCTTTTCGGCTTCGGGGCCATGCTAAGGGATTGACCGCCATTATTTAAAGGGGTTATGGAGCAACAATCGGATCATGAAGGCGTTGAAAGCGGCGGAGCTGCGGAAGCTGTTCCTGGACTTCTTCAAGTCCAAAAGCCATTCCATAATACCTTCCGCATCGCTCATTCCGGAGAACGACCCCACCGTGCTTTTCACTGCGGCGGGAATGCACCCGCTCGTCCCCTACCTTTTGGGCCAGCCGCACCCGCTCGGGAAGCGCCTTGCGGACACGCAGAAGTGCCTGCGCACCGACGACATAGAGGAGGTTGGCGACCCGAGCCACCTCACCTTCTTCGAGATGCTCGGCTCCTGGTCGCTCGGCGACTACTTCAAGAAGGAAGCAATCGGGATGAGCTACGAGTTCCTCACAAGCAACAAATTTCTCGGCATTCCCTCCGAAGTACTCCACTTCACCTGCTTCGCTGGCGATTCGGACGCGCCCCGCGACAACGAGTCTGCGCAGGCGTGGGAAAAGCTGGGAATCCCGAAGGAGCGCATCCACTTCAACCCGAAGAAGGACAACTGGTGGGGCCCTGCCGGGCTCACCGGCCCGTGCGGCCCGGACACGGAGATGTTTGTGGACACGGGCAAGCCCAAATGCTCTCCGGGCTGCGCCCCCGGCTGCGCCTGCGGAAAATATTTCGAGATATGGAATGACGTCTTCATGGAATACGAGAAGACTGTCGAGGGGAAATTCACCAGGCTGGCGCAGCAGAACGTGGATACTGGCATGGGGCTCGAGCGCACCGCGGCAATTTTGCAGGGCAAGCCCACCGTCTTCGAAACCGAACTGTTTTCGCCAATCATGCTGAAGCTTCGCGAACTCTCCACAAACTATGATGAGCGCTCCGCCCGCATCATCGCCGACCACCTGCGCGCAGCCACCTTCGTCCTCGGCGATGACAAGGCTGTCGCACCGAGCAACGTGGAGCAGGGCTACATCCTACGCCGCCTGGTCAGGCGCGCAATCCGCCACGGAAGAATGATGGGAATTGACGGCAACTTCTGCGGGGAGATTGCCCGACAGGTCGTTTCCATCAACTCGGGGCAGTGGCCCGAGCTGTCGCGCAACTCAAAGTTCATCCACTCCCAGTTGGAAGCCGAAGAGGAGAGGTTCGGAAAGACGCTGGAGCGGGGGCTTCATGAGTTCGGCAAACTCTTCTCCGCCAGTCCCTCAATCTCCGGGAAGGACGCCTTCCTCCTCTTCCAGTCCTACGGCTTCCCACTCGAGATGACACAGGAGCTTGCGAAGGAGAAGGGCGGAAAGGTGGATGCCGTTGCATTCGACTCCGAATACTCCAAACACCAGGAAACCTCCCGCGTAGGCGCGGAGAAGAAGTTCAAGTCTGGCCTCGCAGACCATTCGGACATGACAATCAAGCTCCACACGGCAACGCACCTTCTCCAAGCCGCACTCAGGATGGTGCTCGGCACACACGTAACGCAGAAGGGCAGCAACATCACGCCTGAGAGGCTGCGCTTCGACTTCACGCACCCTGAGAAAATGACGCCTGAGCAAGTAAAGAAGACTGAGGACCTCGTCAATATGCAGATTGGCCGCTTCCTGCCCGTGAAGCGCGAGGAGATGACGCTCGAGGAGGCGCAGAAGGCGGGCGCGCTTGCCTTCTTCGCGGGGAAATACGAAAAGGGAAAGGTTTCCGTCTATTCTGCCGGCGACTTCAGCAAGGAGGTCTGCACCGGGCCGCACGTGGACAACACCGGCAAGCTCGGCAAATTCAAAATCCTCAAGGAGGAGGCAGTGAGCGCCGGTGTCCGCAGGATTAAGGCCGTGCTTGAGCCAGCTAAGTAATTTGAGTGGGCCCGGCCGGGATCGAACCGGCGCTCTTCAGTGCTCTCATACTCCTCGAAATACTCGACGGCTTAATCAGATGCGCGTTTGCCAAAGATGATGGGAAGACCGAATACTGCTCCAAGTGCAGTAATACCGCCGAGAAATAGCGTTCCCTTTGTCAATCCAGTATATTCGTCAAGTAATGTTAACGCTGCGCCAAAACTCAGTATCATCAATGCACTCAAAACCCGCCTGATTATAACCGGCACAGAATTCCAGAATAATGCCAATCTCTCATTGGTTGTTATATTAGGAATAGCGCTTCCAATCGAAGGCAATATTGCCCCATTGCCGATCTCACTAATTTTATACTCCTTTGAGTAGTTAATGAGGTTAGTCAGATATTTCACAATTTCTGGCAGATATTTTTTATGGGTATCTGGATTTTGCAATGTAGGAACAATCTTAGTTCTAAACTCATTCTTAATATTTCTAAAATTCTCCACCGCCGCTTGTTCAGCCCGAACAGTCTTGGAATTCTCAATGATTTTGTCTATTGCGTCTACTGCCTCATTAAGATTCTTTATAGCGCTTTCAAATTCAGCGTCGCTAACTTGATTTCTACTAAGTATTTTGTGAGTAGCGAATAATTTGAAAGTCA
>CAIXRF010000064.1 GCA_903921825.1 uncultured Microcaldota archaeon
ACATACTGCGTCACGATGAGCACAATGAAGAAGGCCAGCGCGAATTTCGCCCCGTACATAACCGAGAATGGCTGGCCGAGCTCGACCTTGAAATCGCTGTGCTCCTTGTGCCTGAAGAACGGCAGGGACGCGACCACCAGCGCGGCCATCATGACCAGGTAGGCTGGGAACAGCAGCAGGAGCAGCGGCGCGCACGCATAGGCGAGTATTATCACGTCGCCCAATATGCTCGAGATGCTTGCGGCCGAGACGCCGGCTGAGAATGTCCATGGGTCGGCTCCCCGGTCCCGGGAGTGATTGCAGAATGTGGCGATGACGCTCAGCGCGCTCACGAACCCCGCCAGGAACCCTGTCAGGGGCAGTATCCTCTGCCCGACGAGCCTGATGGCAATGAAGCCCAGGAAGGACATCACGGACAGGACGATTATTATCTCCACGAAGCGCTTCAGCATGAGATCGATGCCGAGAATCGCCAGCGGCGCGTCCGGAAGGATCGGGTATATCACGAAAAGCACTATCGCGAACTGCAGCGCGTCAGCGAGCTCCACTTCAGTGAGATGGCTGACGAAGAGGTGGGAGTACCTGCGGGAGTAGAGGAGCAGCGTGAGCACGACCGCCCCTATTATCGCATCAAGGAACAGCCCGTAGCCGATGAACATCCCGAACAGATATGTGAGCGGGAGCGCCAGCGTGGTTGTGATGCCGAAGAACTGCTTCTTCGCCATGAAATAGTAGACTAGGAAAGCGTAGCCTATCACTACGATGAGACCGAGGTAGGGAAGATACGGGAGCTCTATCGGGAGCGGGAAGAGCAAAGGCTGGGAAAGGAGGACGCTGATGCAGCCAAGCAGCGCGACCAGGGCGAAGGACCTCAGCCCGACAGTCTGCTGCTTCTTCGTGTATTCCCTCTCAAGGCCTATCAGCGCGCCCACGCCGAGGGAGAGGAGTGCGCGCTGCAGGAATTCGTATTCAATCGGCATTTCGGACCACGCTCATCTCTTCTTCTTTCCCTCTTCCTTTATGGCCTTGACGAATTCCGCCATCGCCTTCTTCGGCTCCTTCGCCTTCTCTGCTGCCGTGCCAACCTGGATCCACTGTGCCCCTGCCCCAATGACATCCGCAGCCTCCTTCGGGGTCCTTATCCCGCCCCCAACAAGGTCTGGGATGTCGATTGCCTTTGATACTGCGCGCACCATATCAACCGGCACAGGGCCGAGCGAGGACGCTGAGCCAGCATCGGTGTAGATTATCCTGCAGCCGAGATACTGGCCTGCGAGCGCGAGCGCGGCCGCGATTCCCGGCTTGTTTCGCGGGACCAGATTCGCATCGCCGACCCAACCGACCGTTCCGCCGGGCTCAACAACTATATAGCCCATTGGCAGTGGCTCTATTCCGAGCCGCTTAACTATTGGCGCTGCAAGCGTCTGCGCCTGGGAAATCCAGTAAGGGTTGCGCGAGTTGAGCAGGCTCATGAAATAAACTGCATCAGCGTACCTGGTCAGCGTCGCGATGTTTCCCGGGAATAGTGCCACTGGGACGCCTGCCTTCTCCTTTATCGACTTCGTGACTATGTCAAGGAGCTCGCCCTGCGCACCCATGCTTCCTCCGATTGCGATAAGGTCTGCGCCAGCCTCTGCGGCGCCTATGCCTGCCTTTATCGCTGCGTCCGGGGAAGGCCAGTCGACTGGGTCTATCAGCACGGAGAGTACTGCGCCGTCCCGGTGTATCGCCTCGTTTATGTACCGCTCAGTCTTGCCAATTGCGACCATCACTTACCACCTTTTGACCTGTAGTACTCCACCATTTCCCTTATCCCGTCGTCGAGCTTCACCTTCGGCTTGAAGCCGAGGTCCTCCTTCGCCCTGTCGATGTTGAACCTTCTGTTTGATGTGAGTATGTCTATATAATCTTCGGTCATTTTTGTTGCACCGAAAAGCCGCGCAATCTTTAGCCTGAGCTTCATGAGCCAGAGCCACGAATGCCCGGTTGGCGGGCTGGCGCCAAGATGCTTGCACGCAATCCCGAAGACCTGCTTCTGCGTCATGTTCTCTTCTGGCGCTATCACATAGGTGTTGCCGACCGCCTTTTCGGCGCGCGATGCGAGGAGCATCGCCTGGATGACATCAGTCGCGTGGATGAACGGGATGATGTTGTTTCCGCTTCCTAGCAGTCCCATCCTGCCTTTCGCAAGCGCCCCGAGCACCTGGAGGTATGCCTCATCGAAACCCGCCCCATAGATGACCGCAGGTCTAAGTATCACGTATGGAATCTTATCGCCATACTGCCCTACCGCCTCCTCCGCCATCATCTTCGACTTCCCGTAGTTATCCGTAGGGTTCAGGCCCGTTTCCTCATCCGCAGGCATTTCCGCAAGCTCCTTTCCATAGACTGAGACTGAGCTGACGAATATGAAGCGCTTCAGGTGGTATGCCCTGCCCCTGCAGGCCTCAAGAAGATTCCTTGTTCCCCTGTAGTTCACATTGAGCAGGTCTTCGAACCTTGCCTCGGGTTTGACAAGCGCTGCGAGATGATAGACATAATCCACGTCCTCTATCGCCTTCTCAAGCGAAGCCCCGTCAAGCAGATCACCGCTGGCAATTTCGGCTCCCTTCGGGCATCCCTGCCAGCTGCCCTTGGAATGCTGAAGCACGCGCACCCGCTCCCCGTGCTCCAGGAGCGCCTTTACCAGGTACCTCCCAAGCCTTCCGCAGCCTCCGGTCACAAGGCTCAGGGGCGGCTCCTCCTTCGGCCTCTTTCTCGCAGCTGCCGTCTCGTTCTCTCCGGAGATGCGCATCAGCGTTTTCATTTCCTTGTCAACGCTCGGCCCTTTGCGCGCCTTTTTTGGCTTCTTTTCCT
>CAIXRF010000065.1 GCA_903921825.1 uncultured Microcaldota archaeon
GAATCGCCATCAGCCAGAGATTTTCGTTTCCGCATTCCGAACAGACCGGAGCCTGTCGGTATTCCGCAAGCCGCCTCTCCAAACGCTTTATTCTCGGCTCGAGTTCTCTCTGCCTTCGATAAAGTTCCTCGTTCGTCACCACAACAATCACCCTCTATATTCCTAAGTTCCTCCACAATCACGGCACCCGCAGACCTCATGAGCCAGGACTGACCCACCTTTGAATCCGCACTTTGGGCATTTGAAAATCTCTGCCTTCATCCTGCCCGAAAGAAGCTCATGCCCGCAGCCGAGCTCGACCTTCAGGAGAGATACGTATTTATGAGCCATAGAGTTCAATCACCCAAACATCTTCTTATCAGCGGGCTTAGCAGTTTTCTCAATCGCAAGGGCCATCAATTCCGCCGCGCTCACGCTTATCCCCATCGTCCTGAGCCACTCGGAGTTCCCCTTCGCGACTTCCTCGGGCTTCTTGTTCTCCTGGATGGACTGCGCGATTTTATCCACGCAGTCGGGTAGTAGCCGCTCGCGGAGGGTTATTGCCCGGGCGCTTACCGTCTGAGCCACGCCTGCCTGTTTCCCGAGTTCCTGAGCCTCCTTCTCCTTTTCCGCGGCCCTGCGCTTCAGGTCCTCAGCCTCAGCATTCGCCTTTAGCTGGCCGGCCTTCAGCTTTTCCGCATCTTCTACTACGACACGTAAGTCTTGGAGGATGAGCGCGCGGACATAATCGCTTGCGCTCTGCCGTAATGAGTGAGCCTGTGTGAGAATCTGTTCTTTTTCTTCCTCCTCCATTTGAACCCAGAGATTCGCCGCCCTCTTGAACTTCCTCGGTCTTCCCAACTAAACCACCCCTACTTTTCTTTAGTATTTACTTATTTAATATATACTTACTTAATAAATCTTTCTCATCTCTTCTCTCTCCCGAATAGGGGAAGTTTTTCGCGAAATGGGGTAGGAGCCTATGGCGTATTTACCCCCCCTTCCCATATTCTTTATCTCCCTGATTAGGGGAAGTCTGCCAGCGCCCCCCTGCGGCGCTCTGTGGCTGCCCAGGAAGGCATTACCGCCCCTTTTCGCCCAGGACCGCCCAATACCCCTCCCCCGCGCCCGAATCGCCCCTGTAGGGGCAGCCGACCGCGCCCGGTACGACCCCTCCAGCTCGGCCTGCAGCGCTGCGCGGAGCCGATTCAGCGCGGCTATCTTGGCATCAAGCCGCCGGAGGCGGGTCTTGAGGCTGTTCCGCAGCCTGCTCCGCCTCCGGCTTTCCGCGCTCACGGCACCATCTTCGGCCCGCAGTCCTTCCCGAAGAGCTTCTCATAAATCGCAGCTCGGCTGCCCTCCCATTCGCCCCCAGGAATCGGACTCGAGTCCTTGCTGGCCCTCATGCGCTCCTGAATCCACGCCATCCGTATGCGCCTCTGAGTGTCCTCGCTCTTCCCGGCGGTCTTGTCATCGAGCGCTTCCAGCGCCTTCTCCGAGGCTATGAGGCTGAAACAGGAGGTTGTGAATAGCCTCTTCGGGTTCGCCTCGAGCTCCGTCTCCATGCATTCGGGCAGCGTGAGCTGCACATCCACGTCCTTTTTCGCCATCTCACGCACCCGCCCTGGGCAGGTTCTCGAAATGGGCGGTCAGGAGGCAATCCACCAGCTCGGACTTGTCGCCCTTCGGGAGCGCCTTCATCCTCTCGAAGTTCGCCTCCCCGATATGGTAGGACACCACCCGCTTCCCGTTCGCCTTCTTCGCAACCTTCACGGCAGCCTTCGCTACAGTTTCCCCTTTCTTCATCCAAATCACCTCGCCGGCCGCTGAGCCAGCATCTCTTCATACGCAGCACACTTCACGCAGATATCCAGCCCGCTCCTCGAGCGCCTCGGTTCCGCGTTCGTCTTTGCCCCGCATCGCTCGCATTCCCACGCCCGCACCATACTCACCCTTTCACTCGGACTTCAACGCCTTCCGTATCTCGTCGTGAGGATGCCCCGCGCCGACTGCGAATATGCGGAAAGCATTTGTTGCCCATTTTTGCGCTCTCTCCGTTCCAAGAATCTCCTCTAATTTAGGGAGCGCAGCCAATTCGGGAAACTCCCGCCTGAACCGCGCACGGGTTTCGTCTAATGTTTCGCCGCGTATTCTTTGTTCCTCAACTTCTTCTCCGCACGTCGGACAAAACTTATATCCCAAGTCAATCACCTCATTTCAACGCAAGTCTTTTCATACAAGTCCTACCGCAATAAAACTTCGGATAAAACTCATCATACCATACTATCTTCGCTTTCAGTTCGTCGCGCTCATTTCCCAACTCCTTTAGGACTTTTCTTGCCACTTCGAGATAATGATGCTTTGTTTCTCGACGTTCATTCTCCCAACATCCGTAATGCCAATCGTGCCGAGTATCACTCCAAAATCCTTCGTGTATTATAACTGCGATATGTTGTTCTTTTTTCATAAGATTACCTCACCCATCTAACTTGGCTTGTGCCTCGTCGCGCTCTTTCGTGAGGGCAACAACGCGCTTGTAGCACTCCTTCCGAGAGGCGAATTGGAGTTGCTCTACGAGATTCTCAACTCGCTTCCGAAGGGCGGCGTTCTCCTTCTTTAAATCAACACGAGCAGCATTTATGTCGTCCTCTTGGCGCAAATCATTAGTCTCTTCATCAAGCCGCTCATTCTTGGCTTCCAGTTCCTTAATGCGCTTGTCCATCTCGTCTATTGCTTGTGCCAAATCTTCCTTATGTCCGTTCAGCGTGTCTATTCTGCCGAGTGCCCATTCCAGTTTCTTGTCCTTCTCGGCACATTTCGGGCAACACTCCGCATATGGAATACCACCCATATCCAAAATCGGTTTTCTTTCAGTCCTTCCGAGTTTGAACTTCACTATCGTCCGCCTTGCCTTCTTTGAGCCTTTCAGTTCAGCCATTTTAATCACCCCC
>CAIXRF010000066.1 GCA_903921825.1 uncultured Microcaldota archaeon
ACGGTTCCTGACTCGTTCCATACCTGCATCAGTGCTGTTCCCCGCGCTTCCTTGGAGATGAGGATGGTGGGCACCTTCGTTATATTGTAGGCGCCGAGCATTGCCCTGCCCTCACTCGAGTTGATGTCGACTCTCCTTATTCCAGTAACATTCATCCCGAGCTGTGCTCCTGAGCGGACAAGTGATGACGTCACGACGCTGATGTTGAAGCAGCCCGTGCAGTTCGAGTCACCAATCTCAGTAATCGTTACATTCACGAGCGGTGTCGGAGTAGGAGTTGGGGGAGCCGGCGTGCCTGTTGGTCCGGGAGTGGGCGTTGGCGGCGCGCTTATTGTGATGTTCCCCAGGTCCGCGAGCGCCTTGTTTATCGTGCCTATTGCGAAGAAGGCCGACACGGCTATTATTATCACTGCGGCCGCGATTGCAAACCAGAGGTACTGCTGGCTCATTTTTGAGCCACTGCCTCCAGCAGGCGAAGGCGCCTGGCCAGGCGCGGGACTAGCTTGTGTTTCTTCCATAAAATTTCACCTTCCTTTAGTTGTGAGGGGAAAGATTAAATAGCCTCCAGCTTTCGTTCGCCCCATTTCCCCAACGCAATCGCAAGCTCCTTGTGGGCTTTCGCGTATTTTTCGAGCGGAATTCCCTTCTTCCATGCATCGTAGGACTGCCTCAGCGCCCTCGCCCCTGCTCGCGTTCCCTGCGGGTGGCCGTGGATTCCTCCCCCCGCGTTGATTACAAGCTCGGTTCCGGCAATATCAAGGAGCTTCGGAATCCGCAGAGGGTCTATCCCTCCTGAAGCAACCGGGAATACCGGCTTCAGGCCATGCCACTCGCCTCTCAGCCACTCGTTAATCTCCAGGACGTCTTTCTTCGCACCCTCCATCTTCCCGACAATCGCGCCGGTGTGGAGCTGGTCCACGCCCGCGAGCCTCGCAAGCTTCGCAAGGGGCAGCATGGCGATGCCGTGTTTTGGATTTCTGGCGAACGCCGCATACATCGCCCTGTGCGCGTGGATTGGAAGGTTGAGGTTGGCATCGCGCACGGTTTGCAGTGCCGCGAAGCCCGCAGTGATAATATCTACCATTATGCAGTTGCCGCCGTGCGATTTGACGAATTCCGCACGCCTGAGCATCTCATTCGTCTCAGCCGTGATGTTCGGGGCGTAAATCTTCTTCTCGCCGGTTTCCGATTCCGCTTTGTCTTTCGCTTCAAGGGTAAGTGCGACTCGTTTTTCAAACGGGCAGAACTTCTGGTTTGAAAGGTTCTCATCATCCTTCACAAAATCCACGCCGCCAACCCACGCCTCGTACGCGACCTTCGCGTTCTCAGACGGGTTGAGCCCGACCTTCGGCTTGACTATTGTCCCCCAGTGCGGCCGCCTGCTCTTCTGCGTGCCAATCATCTTTCTGACGCCCTCAAGTCCGAATGCAGGGCCTTTGAAGGATTTGGCGTAGGCCCCGGGCAACTCGAAATCCAGAAGCCTCAGATTCTCAATTTCCCTCATCCCGAAAATATTCCCTGCGATGTCGGAGAGGAGCTGCGGGATGTTGGATGGCTCGAACAGGTCGAGGGGGTAAGCGATTTTTACGGTGTGATTTTTCTTGTCGAGTGAATAGACTTTTGCAGCGAGGGTATTGCGGATGCGATGGGTAAGTGTTGTAAGCTCAGTCCAAGTTCCGATTGAGGATTCCGCTGCAATCGCCTGCGCCGCATTCACCGCATCATCCGCCTCGAAGTAGAAGGATGCGAGGATATGGCTGTCCGGGTCAGGCGCTTTTCCGAGGGCCAGGTAGCCCTTGTAAACATCGCGGCTCATTC
>CAIXRF010000067.1 GCA_903921825.1 uncultured Microcaldota archaeon
GGCGGCGGTGGAGAAGATGCCGGGCCTTCGCACGCTGCGCGGCTGCTTCATAGGCCGCGTGATGCACGCTTCGAAGGAGGGATGGAAGCGCGACGTGACGGAGCTGCTCGCGTTCAACGCCTCTTCGAAAGACGACGCTGAGAAGTGGCGCAAGGAGGAGCCGCAGGAGGAGTATGTTGAGGACGAGCCGGCTGAGGGAAGCGTGGCGAAGGCTGAGGGAGAAGAGGCAGGTGAGGAGGAAGGCGAAGAAAAGGGGGAGAAGGATGAAGGGAAACGTTAAAAATGCGGGAAAGGAAGGGTATGGCATGGCAAAGATTGCAGCCGGGCTTTTGATTCTTCTTGCGCTCTGCGCAGGGATGGCGCATGCAGAAACCATGCCGCAGGGCGGGAACGGGACTGCGAACGCAGTTTCCATAACGGCAGGCAGCTATAGCGGCGGCGCGCTTGTGAGCGGCACGGACCAGTACTATGTTATACGGGGCATCAGGGGAGGCCAGGAGCTCAGCGTCACCGGCGTGTTCCAGCCATCCTCGCAGACATACAGCACGCTGGTGCGGATAAATGTGCTCGACAGCATGGGTGCGCAGCTCATCAATGATGAGCAGATTGCGCCCAACCGAGTTGCGGTTGCCTGGCTCCCGGATTCGGAGAACAGCACGTATGATTACTACATCGAGATATCCAACACGGGCATCTGGGACATCGGCTCGCAGACGCTAGAGATTGCCGTTCGGAACAGTTACGACGCGAACAGCTCCACGGACGCGGGCGACGTTTTCGAGAAAGCCCTCCTGATAGGCTCTGGCAACTACGGCGGCTACCTCTCGGGTGCGAGCGGGACGGACACGCGCGACATGTACAAGGTGGCGAATTACACGGCAGGCACACCGCTCTACGTGAACGTCACGCCGCCCATCGGCGCTTCGATGACGATAACGTTCTACGATGCGAACAGGCAGATATTGAAGCAGGAGAGCGCGGCGAACACCGGGGCAATAGTGGTTGATGCAGTCAACGTGACGCAGAATGGCGACGTTTATGTTGAGATAGCATGCGACGAGTGGTGCAGCAATGCGCCGGTAAGTTATTCGTTCAGCGTGCTGAAGAAAGTGCCGGAAGCAGGAGGCGCACCGGCGGTTGGTGGTATCATGTTGCCGTTTGAATGGAACCAGACTACGACGCTCATTTGCTGCGGGATTGCAATAGTCCTCCTTCTGCTCGTCCTAATCATAATATTCTTCTTCAGGAGGAAAAGGGAGTTCGAGGCGTACGGGGAATACGGGATGGGCGACGCGGGCGCGCCCACCACCATCATAGGATACAAGCACCCGTGCAGGTATTGCGACAAGCTCGTGGACCAGGGCGCGAAGGTCTGCCCGTTCTGCGGCAAGGTGAGCCCGCTCGGGCCGCTCAGGTGCCCGAAGTGCAGGAGCCCGGTTACGCGCGAGCAAAAAGTGTGCAGCGCGTGCGGCCTTGCGCTGAGAATCATGTGCCCGTTCTGCGGAAAGGCGACTTTCTTCGGCGACTACTGCGACAAGTGCGACAAGCGCCTGCTGGTAATCTGCCCCAACTGCCTCAAGGAGCAGCCCCCGATTGGGGAGAAGTGCATGAAATGCGGGAAGAACATGGGGAAGCCCACTACCCAGAAGGTGATAAAATGACTATGCAGGGATTTACGAAGAACTTCAACGACAACTCGACGGAAGCGGGATTCCAGTTTACCTTCCTCTGCGACAACTGCAGGGACGGCTACAAGACGAAGTTCGCCGAGTCCAAGACCGCGAGCAGGGCAAAAATGCTCAAGACCGCTGGCGGCCTTTTCAGCGCCGTCGCGCAGCTGGCCGGGAAGAGCAGCATAGGGTATGGCGTTGACCGCGGTGTTGACGTGGTGGGCGGCAGGTTCAGCGGAATGTCACCCGAATGGCAGAAGGAGCACGACGAGGCGTTCGAGAAGGCGCAGAACGAGGGGCGAGGCAATTTCCACAAGTGCCCGAACTGCACAAACTGGGTTTGCGAAACCTGCTGGAACGAGCAGGAGGAGCTTTGCGTGAAGTGCGCGCCCAGGGAGAACGTCGCTATCGCCTCCGCGACCGCGCGGGCGAAAGTGACGCAGATGGAGAAGAGGGCGTCGGAAACGAAGCTGTTCACCGGAGAGCTTGGAAGCAAGGTGACCGTCTGCCCGAAGTGCGGCAAGCCCGCGGGCAAGGGGAAGTTCTGCGCGAACTGCGGCGGCCCCATGTCGATGATGAAATGCGGCAAGTGCGGCGCTGCAAACCCGCCGGGCACGAAATTCTGCGGCGAGTGCGGAAAGAAGCTGTAGCGGTAGGCGGCATGGCGGCTATAGGAAAGCCGCCATGCCCTATCTCCGTTTCTGTGACTTAGGTTTGGCGGATTCTCTTTCTAATGCCGATAGCCTCGACTCGAATTCTTCCGTTTTTTCCGGCTTGGCGGTTAAAAATTCCCATACGTGAGCAATTGAAACTAGTCCGCCGAGGGTCAATGTACCGTACAACGTTAACTTGTCTATTTCGCCGATATACTGGCCCTTGAAGACTGACTGGTCTATCGCATATGCAACTGCAACAATCCCTGCAACTAAGAGTAGCGCACTCGTAACCGCATTTGTTACTACATCTTTCAGAATTTTCTGCTTTTCCTTCACCTTCAAGTAAACGAAGATGATTATAAAGAAGACGACGAAAAGCGAGATTTCAAGCTGTAATGAGTCCATCATGGTCCCTTCTTTGAAGAAGTCCCCACGAGGAAGCCTATTATTGCGCCTAGGACGGCGCCCTCGGGTCCTGCGCTAGCGCCCAGTATGGCACCAATGACTGCACCTGCAACCGCAGGGTCTTCGCTTGTTTTGGCCATTTCATTAGCCTCTATCGGCCATTACGAAAATGCCTCGCCAGTTTGTTTTCTCTTTCCGTTACTATAAAATATGAGTAGTACGATGATAACGACTGCTCCGACGCGAACAAAGAAACCATTGCCGAACTCCCTCCCATTAATGACCTCAAATTTAGTTATGGCGTCTCTGGTGGTCGCTTCTGAAGAGACGTATAATCCCTTGGAGTGGATATCATACGTTTTCCAGAGCGTTCCATATGCATCGCGAAGGTCAGCCCAGTATTCTGGATAAAGCAGGTATTCAAGCCGGAGGTCAGTCGAGATCAGCTCGAGAGCCGTCCTTGCATCATCTGCATTTTTGTGGCATTCGCCAATCCAATGAAGGTAATTCTGTGCTTCAACACTTGATGTCGAGGGTATTGATGAGTACCAGTCTGCACTATAGCGGATGCTATTCGCGGTGGATGAGTCGTAGCTCGTGAGATGCACAGCGAGGTTTGTTGCTACAGTGCTAAGCACGACAGATTCGTTGGGGTACCCCTTTTTCTGCTTTATTGACTCTGCCGAAATAAGCGCCCCGGCGTGCGAATACTCATATGCAGATGCGATGGACAAATTTGCTACAAAGCAGCTGCTCTTCTCGGCGAGATAAAGGGCTATGCCACCTTCCGTACTGCGACCGGCTTCTATGAAGTCGGCGGCTCCTCCTGCAACCGCTGCAGTTTCTACGCGCCACCCATAGGGAGCCAACGCCGCGGTCAGCCCCACGGCAAGCTGAGGATTGCTATCTACCAGTTCAGCAGTCGTTGACCCGAGGAAGGTGTTTACGCCGGCGAAGATTTTACACGCTGATGTGGCAGAGTCAGCAAGAAAATATTTGTCCCTCATGCTCTTGAAGGTCTCATAGTGAGTCTTGGCGGGTGAATCAAATATCAAGTGGTAGGACTCGAGCACTTCAGCTGCGGATTCGTCCTCAAGTGGTCGGCAACTTTCGTCATCCAGAACCAGCAGCTTATCAGAATTTAGCTGTATCACTGTGAAGTAGTGACCGTTATGTAAGAATGTTTTGTTGCCCGCGGCCGAAGAACCGGAGTATTCGGTTATGTACATCGATAGGTCGCATCGAGATGATATAGTTACATCGGGGAGGCTGTCCTCTACGCTATGCCGCCATAGGGGATCTAGGATACAGACCGCAAAAACTAGAGCTATGAAGACGACGATGCCGATTAATGGATTAGATTTCCCCATCCCTTATTTCCGCAGAGTTCAACTATAAATCTCTACGCCTCACAGGAACGCCTCGACGTCCTGCTTTTTCTTTTCCTTCATTTCCTCGAACTTCCTTGCTATAGTTTCGATGCTTTCGCCCTTCGTGGATTTCCTGCTCTTCCGCTGGCGGACCTTGACGAAGACGGGGAAGTTCGCCGCCTCGCCCACAATCATTGCCTCTCCGGTCCTCAAAGTCGTAATCGCACTCAGCATTCCCTTGTCTATGCCCTCGCTGGTCTCGCCTATGTGGTCTATGTCGTAGGGGTTCGTGACGCGCATTATGATGTGCGTGTTGCATTGCGAGAGGGCAGTGGTGGAGAGCTGGACAGGGCGCTGCGAAATCAGGCACAGGCTTGCGCCGAACTTCCTTCCCTCGCGCGCAATCGTCGTTATCATGGGCCTCGCGAAGTAGTCGGAGCCCTTTCCCCTTTCCGGCGCGAAGTTGTGGCTCTCCTCAACGAGAAGCAGGAAGGGCGGGACCTTCTCCTTCTTCCTCGCCCTGAACAGCTTCCTTCCGAAGTAGGCGACGATTATCTGCTTCTTCTTCATGGAGTCAATGTCGCTCAAATCGATTACCGCGAGCTTCCCGGGCTGCGCGAGCTCCTTCAGCGTCGGGTAGGTGGACCTGCCGAAAATGCGCTGGCTCTTCAGCGAGTAGAGCCAGCCGATGAGCGGGCCTTTTATGTTGTCCTTTATCGAGGGGTCGGACTCGATGGAATTGATGACGTCCTCGATTCCGTAGGGCTCGCGCTTCACCTTCCGCTCCTTGTGCAGCGCCTCCAATTTGCCAACGAGCACTCTCTTCGCAGTTCCGGAAATTTCAGGCATGAAGTCGCAGAGCACCTGCGGGCTGACTGCCTGCATCCCTATCCTTATCTTCTTCCCGTCAATCACGGTCGTCCTGTCCGAGTAGCCGCCTGCGCGCTCGGCGAAGCCGGTGTATTCGCCGTGGACGTCTATCACCACGACCGCGGGCCTGCCCAGCTCCCTGCTCCTGTCGAGCAGCTCCTCAATCAGCACGCTTGCCAGGTAGGACTTGCCCGTGCCGCTCATTGCGAGGATTGCCATGTGCTTCTGGAGCAGGCGGTTCAGGCTTATCTTCGACTCGACGTCGTGCGCCGCAAGCTTCCCGATGTTCAGCCCCTTCTCGTCCAGGCCGAGGAAGCCCTTCAGCCGCTCAATTTCAATTGGAAGGACTTTGGTGCCCGGCGCGGGCGGGAAAAGGTTGCGCACGAGCAGGTTTTCCTTGTTGTAAAGGCCGAGGGCGCGGCAGTTAGCGATGGTGTATTCCCAGTCCGTTGTGGGGAAGCTTTCCATGACGCGGCTGCCGTTCCGCTCGTATTCCGCGACGGACTCAGCCCTCTCGAAGTAGCGGTTCGCTCGCGTTATGTCGCTCACGCTGCCAATCAGGATGCCGTCCTCTGTCTCCACCTTCACGAACTGGCCCTTGCGCACGCTGTCGGACTTGAGCACGAAGCTGAAGTAGGCGGTGGTCGGCCCGTCAATCGTGGAAACGACGGTGCCAAGCTCCTCCGGAGTTTTTTCCATAAGGACCGGATATGGTTGGACGGGGATAGTATAAAATATGGGAGGGGGTGGGTTCCAGTGAGGCTACTGCCTCTTCCCGTACTTCGCCATGAGCATGGAGTAGGCTTCGTGGTATGCCTCGGCAAGCTCCTTGCCCTTCATCCTGCCGTAGAGAAGGACCATCAGGAAGATGAGCAGCGAGGCGGCTGCGATGAGGAGGACGAAGCCGCCGAGAAGAGTGGCTGGAAGGCCCATGAGGACGGAGGTTTTGTCGAAGAGCATCACGGTTCCGCGGCTCACAGCAAGGTAGCCGAAGATTGTGCAGGCCGCGAGCAGGAGGAAGTATATCAGATGGAGCATGTAGATGAGCTTCGGGTTGAGGCGGAAGAGGAGGAGCGCAAGGGGGACGTAGCCTACGAGCATCACCAGCAGATATACGATGGCTCCCTTCTCGCCCGAGAGCAGCCCTGAGAACGAGGCGAGGGCGAGGAAGTAGAGCCCCACCAGCAAAAGGAGCGCGCCGAGCAGGCCGACCCCTGCGTGTAGCGCGAGCTCCTTCACCCCCGCGGGTTTCGCCGGCGCCTCCTGGCGCACGTCCGAAGGCGCGACGCCCTTTGGCAGGAACGAGCTTATGAACTGCTCGAACTTGTCCGCGCACTTGAGGAAGGACTCGTCAGGCGCGGATGCAGTGAGGATGTAGAATACGTCCTTGTAGAGGTAGCCGACGTAGATTTTCCTGAACTTCGTGCCGGACTCCTCTGCGAGGACGTGCACCTCGGAGGCGTTGCCTAGCCTCATCTTGCGCTCCCTCATGCGCGAGGGCTTCGCCCCGGAGTCCGAGGCCACGAAGTTGTAGAAGTTGCCCTTCAGCTGCGCGAGCTCGTCCGCGGAGCCAGTGAGCGGAATCACGCTGAGCGAAGCGTCGGGGATGGACTCGTCATGGAAGAAATGGACGTTCTTCTCCTCGTTGAAGAGGTAGCTCCAGCCCATGGGCATCTTCGCGAAGAACCAGCCATTGTGCACCTCGCTCTCCTCGGGCAGGGGCTCTGCGGCCTTCTTCGGCATTGCCCCGCGGAGCTCCGCGGCGAGCTTCGAAGCGGGCTCCATCTCCGGATCGAGCGCCGCGGCCTTCTCGGCGTCGGAAAGCGCCTCAGCGCTCCTGCCGACTTCCTTCAGGAAGAGCGCGTGCTGCAGGAGCAGGAAGGCATCGTCCTTTGAGATTGAAAGCGCTGTGTCGAACTCCTGCGAGGCATCGTCCCTCCGCCCCTGCTCTGCGCGGAGCATCGCGAGCGCGAGGTGCGCGTAGGCGGAGGTCGGCTCCGCTGAGATTGCCTCCTTCGCGAGCTTCTCCGCCTCGGGAAGCCACTTCCCCTTCGCCCTGCAGATTGCGAGAAGTGACTTTGCAAGTGTGTTTTTCGGCTCGGAAGCGAGAAGACTGGAAAGCGGCTCCACCGCCTTCTCGAACCTGCCGCGCAGAATGAATACCCTTGCCTGGCTTAGGAGCAGTCCGGCCTCTTCGCTCTCCATCGGAATAGTTGTTTCCGCGGCGGATATTTAATGCTACCTAATTCTCACGATGAACGGCGCGCACGCAATTGCTCCCACCATCCCTAGGATGACGGCGAAGAGCGCGGCAGTTTCAATTCCGGCAAGCCCCGCCGATGCCCACGCTGCAACCGCGGAAACGGCGTCTGCTTTTCCAGAGATGGATGCGGCAGCGGCCACCCCGATTGCTGTGAGCGCGAGCGTCACCAGCGCATTGGCCAGCCCTGCGACCCCGCCCTGCACGACTGAATTGACCAGCGTCCGGACGTAGCCCTTGCCCCACAGCATTGCGAGCGCGCCTGCGCCGAGCCCGAGTATTATGCCCACCGCGGAGGCAAGCCACGCGGGGAGGACGAGGGCGCCCAGCGCCGGGACTGCACTGGCCAGCTGGCCGACAAGCCCGATGGCCCCGGCGATTAGCCCGAAGACCGCGCCGGCCTCGATGGCCAGCTTTATCCTGTTGCTCATCATCTGCCCTCACCCCGCTTTTTCTGCTCAAGCTCCCTGAAGTGCTCTATGTCGTTGAAGACGTCCTCGAAAATGTCCCTGTCCGGCGCGTTCTCCAGCTCCTTTTCCGCAATCTGGTACCAGGCTTTCACCGTGGGCTTCTTTTTCCGTATCTCGGCGACGAAGCTCGCCATGTCCGCGGCCTTCTCCTCGCCCGTTTCCATCGCCTCCTGATAGACTCCGTAGAAGACGCGGTCGCATATGTCCGCAAGGTCCGCGGAAACGTAGCCTTCGGTCATCGCCGCGAGCTTCTTGAAATCAACGTCCTTGGCCAGAGGCTTGCCCTTCGTGCTGATTTTGAAGAGCGCCTCCCTTGAGGCCGCGTCCGGGGCAGGGATGTAGATTGCGTCGCCGAGCCTGCCCGAGCGCCTGAGCGCGATGTCGACTTTCCAGGGAATGTTTGTCGCGCCGACTATGAGAATTCCTTCGCTGCCCCCGCCTATCCCGTCCATCTCGGTGAGGAGCTGGTTCACCATTTTCTTGTCGCTTGCGGAGATGCCCTCGTCCCGGGATATGCCGAGCGCGTCAATTTCGTCGAAGAACAGTATGCACGGAGAGTTCCTCCGCGCGGTCTCGAAAAGGTTCCTCACGTTCTGCTCGGATTCGCCCTCGTATTTCCCGAGTATGTCGCTGAGCTTCGCGGTCACGAAGGAAACCCCGCCCTCGCCAGCTGCCGCCCTCATTATGAAAGTCTTGCCGCAGCCGGGCGGGCCGTAGAGGAGGATGCCTCCGCCC
>CAIXRF010000068.1 GCA_903921825.1 uncultured Microcaldota archaeon
TACCTCTACAACGAGTTCAAGGGAATTGTAGAGAAATTTCCGCCAATGCTTCCGCTCAGCTACGTGCACGCGGAGAAGCTCAGGTACGGGGAAAATCCGCATCAGGAGGCCGCCCTTTACAGGAGCATTCCGCCCTCAACCGAGCCCTGCATGGCGAACGCAACCCAGCTGCAGGGGGAGAAGGAGATGGGCTACAACAACGTGCTGGACGGGGATTCAGCGCTCGAGCTCCTGAGGGAGTTCAACCAGGACGGCCCTGCAGCCGTGGTGGTGAAGCACAACAACCCCTGCGGAGTGGCAACGGCGAAGAGCCTGAGGGAGGCGTTCCTGAAGGCAAGGGCAACGGACCCGGAGGCCGCCTTCGGCGGAGTGGTCGCATTGAATGAGAAGGTGGGTGAGGAGGTGGCGAAGGAGGTGATTACGCAACTGACGGACGTAATCATAGCGCCGGATTATGAGGGGAAGGCGCTGGAGATTTTCAAGCAAAGGAAGAACATGAGAGTGATGAGGGTGGGGGAGATAAGGAAGGCGGAGAGGAAGCCGAAACTGGAGTTTAGGAGTGTGGTGGGCGGAGTGATTGCGCAGGACAAGAATGAGGCGCTCACGAAGGAGATGCGAGTGGTGACGAAGAGGAGCCCCACCAAGGAGGAGCTGGAAGCACTAATTTTTGCAATCAAGGTGTGCAAGCACACCAAGAGCAATGCCATAATCTATGCGAAGGAGGGGCATACGGTGGGGATTGGCGCAGGCCAGATGAAGAGGGCGGACTCCTCAAGATTGGGCGCCATGAAGGCCGTGGAGAGCCTTAAAGGGGCGTCTGTGGCTTCTGACGCGTTCTTCCCGTTCAGGGACGCAATTGACGTGATTGCCCAGACCGGGGCCACTGCAATTGCGCAGCCCGGGGGCTCGCTGAGGGACAAGGAAGTGATTGACGCCTGCAATGAGAAAGGGATTGCGATGGTGTTCACGGGAGTAAGGCATTTCAAGCACTAGAAATGTTGTGCCTAACTTTCGTAGGGGTTTAAAAGCGGTTGTTGAGCGGTCTTTCCTATGGAGCTGAAGAGGGTAGGAAGGCGGAAGCTGAAGAGGGTCTGGCACCGCGTGCGCAAGCCGGCGGGAGTCCTGAAACTTCCACACCTGGTCAAGAAGAAAAAAAAAGAAGAGGATAGAGGACAGCAGGGAAGAGCTGGACAGGCTGACGAAGGAATTCTTGCGCGAAAACGACGAGCTCATGCGCGCTCTTTCTTGAACCTCAGGCGCCTGATTCTGGGCCTAAGCCAGTCTGCGACTTCGGTTTCACTTCTGACTTTGCGGGTTGTAATGTCGACTGCAAGTTTGTAACCTTCCTCTCTCGACCACATAATCTTGAAGCCGTTGCGCATGAGGAAAATTCCAGCTGCCGCCAAGCCCGTCCGCTTGTTCCCGTCTAAGAAGGGGTGGCTGCTGACTATGCCAAAAAGGAGATGGGCTGCCTTACGTATGAGCCTGTCCCTGCGGGTTGGTGCGGACTCGTGGCGCATCATCGTGGAATCGGCAATAAAATCCAGATAACCCTGGTTAATGACGCCTTTGCTGCCCGGATACTGCTCCAAAACGTGCTCATGAAGCGCATTGATATCCTCTGCGGTATGGTAACGGATGCGCAGGTCCTGAGGTCTGCGTGCTGGGCCGAGGTATTTTATGACCTTCTGGACGACCTTCGCGCCAACCCTGCGCCCTTCGACGAGGTAAAGATAGTCGATGCCTTTCACGCGCTTGGCTCGGATGTATGCCACGTCGCATTGCTGTTGCGCGATGCCTCTTAAACGACGGCTGGCACGTCGTTTCCAGTGTGAGGCATTTCAGGCGCTAGAAATGTTGTGCCTAACTTTGGGTGACTACATTTCGCGCGGTTGTAGTCACCCCCTAAAGGGCGCGGTTTTTAAGCTATTCGTGAGAAGTAATTCCATGGTGTTCAACCCGGCGAAGTTCGTGGCTGAGGCTCTTTCTGAGATTAAGGAGAAGGTGGGGAAGGGGAAAGCAATAGTGGGAATGAGCGGGGGAGTGGATTCTACTGTTACTGCTGTGCTCATGACGAAGGCGCTTGGGGAACGGAGCGTAGCCGTGTTCGTGGATACTGGCTATATGAGGAAGGGGGAGCCGGAAAGGCTGAAGGAAGTCGCGAAGAAGATGGGGATGAATTTGCGCTTCGTGGATGCAAAGGAGGAGTATTACGCCGCCCTGAAGGGGGTGGAGGAGCCGGAGAGGAAGAGGAAAGTCATCGGGGAGAAATTTATTCGGATTTTTGAGAAGATTGCAAAAGAGGAGAAGGCGGAATTCCTCGGGCAGGGGACGCTTGCGCCCGACTGGATTGAGAGCGGGAGCGGCCTGAGGGCGACGATAAAGTCGCACCATAATGTGGGGGGCCTTCCGAAGGAGATGAACCTCAAGCTGGTGGAGCCCGTCCGCGAACTGTACAAGGATGAAGTGAGGAAGGTGGGGAAGGAGCTCGGCCTGCCTGAGGCAATTTATAATCGGCAGCCGTTCCCAGGCCCTGCGCTTGCCATAAGAATTATGGGGGAGGCAACGAAGGAGAAGGCGGAGATTGTGAGGGAGGCGTGCGCAATCGTGGAAGAGGAGCTGGAGAAGGCCGCGAAGGAGGGGAAGATGGAGATTCCCTGGCAGTATTTTGCCGTGCTCCTTCCGGTGAGGACGGTTGGGGTGCTTGGGGATGCGCGCGCTTATGGCTATACGGTGGCGGTGAGGGCTGTGGAGAGCTTCGATGGGATGACAGCGAAGGCGTGCCCAATCCCGCCCGAGGTGCTGGAGCGAATCTCGAACAGGATTACTAGGGAATTGAAGGAGCACGTGAACAGGGTGGTTTATGACGTGACGTCCAAACCACCGGGAACAATCGAATGGGAATGAGAGTGTTCACGGAGCTGTTCGCGAAGCGAACTTGCGCCCGGCACGATTGAGTGGGAGTGAGGTGAGAGAGATGATGTCGGAAATTCCGGGGAAGATTTCCAAAGTCCCGCCAAAGGAGTTGGACAATGAGATTCTGCGCGTTGGGATGATTGCGGAGCTTGATGCGGTGAATCTCTACGAGCAGATGGCCGCGATGGCGCAGAACCCGAAGATTAAGGCGGTGCTGATGGATATTGCGAAGGAGGAGAAGACGCACATGGGCGAGTTCCAGGCGCTTCTGCTCATGCTTGACAAGGAGCAGGTGGCCGAGCTTGCGCGCGGGAAGAAGGAAGTCGAGGGAGATTAGGCGAGGTGCAAGAGTGAAAGTGCTCGTCGTTGATTTGGGAAGCCAGTGGACGCACCGCATCCACAGGACTCTGAAGTATCTGGATGCGGAATCGGCGATTGTGCCGGTGACTACGCCTGTGGCGGAAGTTAAGAAGGCGGATGCACTGGTGATTTCAGGAGGGGCGCTCAGGATTGGCTTGGGCGATGCGGAGCTCGTGGGGAACACGAGGAAGTATCTGGAGGAGTTCCGTGGGCCAATCATGGGAATTTGCGCAGGGCAGCAGTTCATAGGCCTGCATTTCGGCGGGAAGGCCCGGCCTGCGAAGGTGCCCGAGTTCGGGAAGGTGGAGCTAATCGTGGATGAGAAGGATGAGCTGTTTGAGGGGCTGCCGGAGAAATTTAGCGTGTGGGCGAGCCACAACGATGAAGTGATAGATACGCCAGGCTTCCAAACTCTTGCCCATTCGAAGGACTGCGTGAACCATGCGTTCAAGTCGCTGAAGAGGCCCATCTACGGCTGCCTTTTCCATCCTGAAGTGGAGCATACGGAGCACGGGAGCGAGATTTACGCCAATTTCCTGAAGCAGGTGAAGAAGTAGCTGCGTTTGTTTCTAATCAGCAGAGAGAGGAGACGACGATGAATATGAGAATCGTTACTATTATTGCTGCGATAGAAGCATAATTAAGCATCACAAGCGACCTGTACTTCGGATCCTTAAGCCACTTTATCGCGCCCAAACCCCACCACTGAGTACCCCACCACTCGAGTAGATTCCAGTTTACAAGCTTTCCGAGTCGGTCCTCCGCTAGGAAAGCTGATATGAAGAAAACGGCAAGCGCAGCGGTCACCAGGAGACTGGCCAAAGGCTTCGCGAGGGTGCAGGATTCGGCGGCTAATGGGAACATTGTGTGGATTCGAGAGCGGCGGCATAAATACCTTGCCCCGGGCAGCGCTTTTAAAACACGGACGCAGTAATCTCTCCCGCAACGCAGGGGTGGCAGAGCCTGGTCAAATGCGACGGACTCAAGATCCGTTGTCTTAGGACTGCGCAGGTTCGAACGCCTGTTGCGTGCGCGCACGCGATTTGCGCTTCGGCGCAAATGCGCCCTTTCGCCCGTTAGGCGAAACGGGACGCGCATTCAGCACGGCCGAATGTCCTGCCCCCTGCACTCCAGTCACGCAAAGGTGAGGCTGAAAGGCCCGCACCTGAATGCTTTAAATTACGTTTGGGCAAAACCTAGCAAGGCGACAGTGCATCAGCATGGCACCCCAAGGTGAAAGAATGGTACCAGTGAAAGCGCAGCGCATAGCCAGAGCGCATCGCATAGCCAAGGAATTGCGCACCGAGTTTCAGCAGCGCCTCCTGTTATTCATGAGCGCGGCGCTCGGCGCGGTGAGCGCGCTCTTCTGGCAGACTGCAATTACGGACACGATAAAGTCGTTCATTCCCGTGAGCGGGGCGTGGAGCTACGAGCTGGCGGTGGCTCTCATCATAACTCTTATTTCCGTGACCGGAATATATTTCCTCTCGAAGTTCCAGCCGCGGGGCTAGTCAGTTCATTCGCAGCGCGCCGATGGGGTTGCATCATCTGCGCTAACCCTTTTATTCATCCGCCGCCAATTTCCCTTGGTGATAATATGGGCCTTCTTTACACGAGCATAAGAGTGATGGACCTGGAGAAGTCGCTGGCCTTCTACACCAAATTAATGGGAATGAAGGTCGTTGGCAGGAGAAGCCACGTTCCGGGAGAGCGCATCGTGAGCCTTATCAGCAAGGACACGGGCCAGCACCTGAACCTGATGTGGTATTCCAAAAGTTGCATGTGGTATACGCCCTACAAGAAGAATGGGAGTGAGATGGACCACCTGCTGTTCGAGGTCAAGGATGCCAAGAAAATGTATGAGCGACTGGTGGCAAAGGGCGCACCAGCTGCCACGGAACTCTGGGGAGGCAAGGGCCACGCAATGGGCTTCGTGAAGGACCCCAACGGGATATGGGTGGGGGTTGTGAGCGGAAAAAGAAATTGGAAAAAGAA
>CAIXRF010000069.1 GCA_903921825.1 uncultured Microcaldota archaeon
CGACTGAGTGCGGAGGCGGCTCCTGCGTACTTGTGAACGCGAGCGCTTCCGTGGGCAAGGGCGAGTGCCACGACCTTCCCTTCGGCTGCTTCGTGCGCATTGATGAGAACGGCAACTACGATCCGGGCGCGATGCTCTGCGTTGACTGAGGATGATATTTGTGGTGGGGAAAATCCGCGGGCAGTCTGCAATGGAATTTTTGACCAGGAAGACGAAGACGGACTAATGCTGAAGCAGTTTCGTCCACTTGAAGACGTCCTCGAAATCCCTCATGCTTGGGAGGGACTTTGACTCCTCGAGCAGCTTCGCGTTCTCATCCAGCCTGCCAGCGATGCTGGCCGCATCCGCATTCACGTCCCCTTCGAGCTCACGGAGACCTTTTGCCATGTCGCGCAGCACCTTTGCGCCGCGCGGGTCCCAGAGCATGAACAGCCCGTCACCCACTGTCTCGAACCAGAGAAGCCGCTCATGCGCGTAGATGGGCATCCCTTTCTGGCTGATGAGCGCCTCGGCGCCGGCCTTAAGCCCCTCGAAAGCCGCATCCCTCTGCATCTTCATGCCGTTTGTGGCAACATCGTGGGCGTAGTTGAGCGTCGCCGCCCTCATCCGCAGCCTTGCCTTCTCCCTGACGGAGTCTGGAACGGCCGACTCCCAGCGGCTGAAGAATGACTGCCAGGACTGCGCAATCTTCACCGGGTTGAAGTTGAATCCCCAGAAGTAGAAATCTGCCTGCTCCGCGCCTTTGGTGCTCTTCCCGTGCTTGACTTTTGACATTTCGTAAAACGCGGAACTCAGGTATTTAAAAAGAAGCGCTGGGGGCGAGATTTTCGAGGCAGTTTGCTGCCATTCGAACTCGCGGAGGGCTTTAGGCCCAAACAGCTTCCCGCATCAACCGTGACATTTTCCGTCAACGCTTTTAGGATGTCGAGCGAGGAGCGAACGCGACGAGCGTCCGCGCAACGCGCGACGACACCGAAAAGGGTTGATTAGCAGGCTGCCGCCCTAGCCACTAGGCGACCCCAGCGCAAGTAGATTATCAACTGTTTATAATTTAATGGTTCAGGGACAGTCCGAGCACGTGACACCACCGCAGTAAAGCTTTGTCGCGTTGCAGAAGTTCCCGCTGCCGCCGGACTGGGAGGAGCCGCAGTAGATGTCGTAGCTACCGCCATTTCCGCAGGCCGTGTTGCCGGTCAAAGTGTTGCTATAGGCAATGTCGAGGTATATGCCATAATTGGTGTTGGAGCTGAAGTTGTTGCTAGTGAACGTATTGTACCAGCCGTCCAGCCAGAGGCCGTTGGCGTTTGAGGTGGCTGTGTTGCCTGTTAATGTATTATAAACGGAGTAGATGTCCAGGAGGATTCCATAGCCGCTATTAGAAGTGGCGTTGTTGTCCTGCAGCAGATTGCCGCTTGAACCTGCCAGGCGGATGCCGGTCCAGAAGTTCTTGACGCTGCAGTTCTTCACAGTCACGCTGTCGCCTACCACGTCGATTCCATAGCCGCTTCCTGAGCCGTTTATCAGGTGGCCATAGCAGTCAAGCCTTGAGCTGCGGCCGTTGTACGGGAAGGTTATGCAGGTGTCCGTGGAGTTGAGGTCATCTTCAAGCGTGTAATTGCCAGACACGTTTAGTGTGCACGGGCATCTGTTTATCACGTGGCCTGAGGCACA
>CAIXRF010000070.1 GCA_903921825.1 uncultured Microcaldota archaeon
GAGGCGACCTGCGACTTCTTCCCGTTGCGCTCGAACTCGGTCTTGCTCCCGAGCTCAAGGATGCGCGCAAGGACATCCACCTCCAGCATCCCATCGGCAAGCTTCCCAATCTTCTCAGGCGCCTTTCCCTCGGCAACGCGCTCAAGCTTCCTCTCGCTCCTCCTTATGGTCCCGGCCATCCCCAGATGAAGCTCAATCCCGCCGCCGAGTGCCTGCTTCACGAACGCATTCCTTATCTCAACAACATCGCCCTTCTCAATCGCGCCCTTGTCAACGCGCTCAGCCTCCAGGTTCCAGAGCACGAGCTTGACCGCCCCTGAGTCGTCCTCGACCTGCAGGTTGACTACGCTCCCTGGCTTCCCGTTCCTCTCAAATGTCTTCAGGGCGTAGATGCGCTTCACGCGGCATAGGAGGTTCACCCCCCTGCTCTTCTCATCCAGCGCAGCGACCTTCCCGAACAGGACCGGCGTCTCGGTAACAACATCCAGTCCGTGCTCCTTCGCTATCGCATAGACTGCCGCCTGCTCGTTCAGCAAACCCGCGAACTCCTCCTGCTTCTGCTTCACCATCTCGGCAAGCCTTTCCCTGCTTATCCCGCGCTCGCGGTGGAGCCTTTCCTTCAGCGCCTCGGCATTGTTCAAGAATTCGAGCACGCTCCTTTTTTGCGCGGCAGGATTAAAATAACGCGCAGGCGCGCGGGTATTTATTCTCGGAAAGGCAAAATTCACCCCAATGGCCGTTCAGAAGACTGCTGAAAAGCCATACGTTGCGCCTTCCATAGGGCAACACCTGCAACTTTTGAAGACCGGGAATGGCCTGCGCGAGCTCGTGCTCATGGCTGATGACCTGAAGCTGGCATGGCACGCCCTTGACAAGCTTGTGGAAAAGGAAGACTGGCTTAACCTTTGGGAAGTAGTGTTCCGCACAGACGAGCATGCAGCGCGAAGGTCGGCTGCGAAGAAGAGGCTTTTTTCCAGCCACGTGGACGAGAAGAACGTCGAGCGCGTCGGAGATGCGATTAAGCACAGGGTCCTCTTCTCAAAGCACAAGCAGAAGATTGACAAGGAAGCAGCAGACATTCTCAGTGACTGGATGGCAACGAACAACATGTGGAGGCAGCTCATGAGCATGTCGCTCTTCGGCGATGAGAATCTTCAGAATGCGGCAAATGAGAGGTTCAGCAACCTCACCATAAAGGAGGCAGACACCATAGTCAAGCTCGACGGGCACCTTGCCTTCGACATATGGCACACGGGCGTCAATGACCCCGTGGTCAAAAAGCACCTTGAGGGCAAGCTGGAGAAAAGCGGGGAGAGTTTTAGCCATGGCTGAGCGAGTTTGCAGCGGCATCCGCCTTATCGCAGGGGAAGGCCTCTGCTCGAATGTCTACATCCTTGAAGACGGGAAGGAAGTGCTGCTCATCGACTCCGGTGACGGCGCCTCTCTTCCGGCACTGGACGAGGAGCTCATAACGAAGAAAATAGCGAAAGTCCTCCTCACCCACGGCCACGCCGACCACATCAACGGCATGAACTACATCTCCGCGGACGCCTTTCTCCACGAGGCGGACCTGAAAATCCTGCCGCAGCTCAACAAGTATTTCCCGGAGTTCAAGATTCCAGGCAACATCGAGAAGCTCGGCTCGGATGCCATTGCATTCGGCAAATTCCGCCTAGAAATAATCCACACGCCAGGCCACACTCCAGGCTCAGTCTGCTTTTTCGAAGAAAGCACAAAAACCCTTTTCAGCGGTGACACGAAGTTCGCAGCCGGCGACCGCGGAAGGACTGATTTGTTCGGAGGGGATGAGGAGCAGATAACGGCGTCTCTTGAGATGCTGGGGAAGATGAAATACGCGCGGCTCTGCCCTGGGCATGGGCCCATGGAGTAGGTGAAGCGATTTAAATAGCGGCTGCCGAACTATTCCGATGAAGGAAAAGAAGCCAAAAAAGGC
>CAIXRF010000071.1 GCA_903921825.1 uncultured Microcaldota archaeon
AAGTTCGGGAACATCGTCCTCATCAGCCAGCTTGCCGCGATGAATATCGGGAGCGTGACTACGAGCGGCTTGAAGTTCAGTATCATGCTCTCCTTCATGAGGTTGGGCACGCGCCCCTGCATCTCCTCCGCCTCCTTCTGCCTCTTCGCATCGCCGCTCTTGGTGGCCTCCTGTGCGAGCCGGGTGATCCGATTTATCTCGTCCTGTATCTCCTTCGCCCTCGCCCTGTTCCCCCAGACCCTCATCACATAGCCCGAAACCGAGGAATAGACAAGCGCGGTAAGCGTTATCGCGGCGAATGCAACGAATGCGTCATCGAAAACGGCCATCAAACCACTCAGTCAAGCAGCGCCTTGAGCTTGGCGACCGCGGCCTCCAGCTTCCCGTCCGAGTTTTCCACGATTGCCGCGGGCGCGCCCGTGAACGCGGAATATGCGAACAGCAGCGCCTTGTTCGCGAACTCGTGCGCCGCAAGCTCCCTCCTGTCCTGCACGTCCCTCTTCCTCGTCTTGTCCGCCGCGCGCCTCCTGATTATGTCCTCCACTGGCGCATCCACTAGCACGAGCTTCCTCACCTTCATCCTAGCGAGCACGGAGAACGGCAGCCCGGGGTAGTATCCGTCCGGCGTGTTGATGGAGCAATGCGTGTCAAGCACCCAATTCCCCTTCTCCTTCGCCATCCTGTCCGCGGTCTCCTCCTGCAGCTTCCTCATCGCGTCAAGCGGGAGCTTCCTCATCTCGTCGCGGTCCTTAACCAGGCCCTTCTCCTGTGCAATCTTCACCATCGCGTCGCCCCACGTCACGACGCGCCAGCCCGGCGACTGCTCTACTGCTTTCATGAGAACAGTCGTCTTTCCCGCACCCGGGACGCCCATCACCACTATCATCGAATCATCCAACGAACTTCTTCAGGTCGGGATACAGCTCGAACATCCTCTCCGTCGCGAGCTGCTCGTAGAACCGGTACAATATTCCCACGGTCAGCAGTATTCCGGTCCCGGTCCCTAATGCACCGGTCAGGTCCGCGAACGCAGCGAGAAGCCCGACGAATATCGAGCCCATCACCGTTATGACCGGTATGTACTTGTCGAGCACTCTCTCGACAAGGCGCGGATCCCTGCGGTAGCCCGGAATCTGCAGCCCCGACTTGATGAGCTGCTCAGCAACGCTGTGCGAGTCCATCCCCGTCGTCTCTATCCAGAATTTCCCGAACACCACGCAAAGCACCATGTAGAACAGGATGTAGATTGCTATGTGCACCACTTCTGGCACGTAGACCGTGCCTACGAACGGCAGCACCATCTCCGGCGCCCTGCTCAGCAGGTATTCAACGTATGGCCGGTAGCCGCCGATTAGCAGCGGGTTGGGGAAGCTCGGCGTTATGAGGTAGATGAGCCCGCTAGTCGGGGAGCCGGTCGCGTCCGTGACCGCGAGCGTCTGGAATATGTTCACGCCTCCCAGGGTGAAACTCATACCGTTGAACAGCCTCGCCCAGAGCCTTATGTTAAGGATGAGCGCGGAGGCCAGTATCACAGGAATATTGGAGACGTAGAGAAACTTGATGGGGAACCTCCCACCGAATCCCCTGAACTTCTCAAATGCGAGGGGAATCTCCACCTTCATGCCCTCCGCATACACCGAGGCCGCGAACACGAGCGCCGTGAAGACGAGCGGCAGGAACGCGAGAAGTGCGTTCGGAATCGCGTCCGAACCTCCCTCGTTTATCGCCGCTGCGGAGTTCGGGAGCAGGTAGCCCAGCGTTCCCTGCACGACGGCGAGCGAGACTCCCGCGGCTATGAAGAGCGAGATGCCGCTGCCTATGCCGTGCTTGGAAACTATCTCATCCATGTAGAGCAGGATTACCGAGCCCATGGCGAGCTGGAAGACGACAAGCAGTTGCGTGAAGAGGATGCTGCCCAACAGCGGGTCCCCTCCGCCCGTGCCTCCAAAGACCGGCACGCTGCCCGTCACCACGTATATCCCGCTCTCGAAAAACGAGAGGAGGATTGCGAGTATCTTCTGCGTGCCGGAGAATAGCGCCTTCTGGTCCGGGTCGCGCATGTCTACGTTGATTATCTTCGCGCCCACGAACAGCTGGAGGAAGATGGACGCGAGCACGATGGGGCCTATTCCGGCCGTTATGAGCGAGCCTATCTTGCTTGCGAATATTATCTGCATGAACTCGAACTGCTGGCTCTGCACCACCACCACTCCGATTGGGTAGATGTGGTACATTACGAAGAACAGCATCAGCACGGCGAGCGTCCAGATGAGCTTCTGGTTCAGCGTCGGCGCCCGCGCAGGCTTCGTCACTTCGGGAAGCATGCGTATGTACGGCCTGAATATCTCAAGGCTGCTAGCCATTTCGACCCCTCACGCCCCGACTTTCGCTTCGCCACCGGCCTCTTTTATCTTCTCAACGGCGCACGCCGAGAACGCCCCCGCCCTGACAGCCACGGCGAACTCGAGCTTTCCCGCGCCCAGAACCTTGCAGTCCGGCATCTCAGCATGATACCTGCCGTCCTCGCCCTTCTTCAGCTTTCCGCCCGCAGCCATCTGGTTCAGCTCCCAGATGTTCACGACCTTCACGCGCTCCTTCCTGAGCGACGCCATGGGCTCGCGGCCGAAGTGGTCCGGGTGGTATCTCAGAATCCAGCCCCATTTCTGCTTGTGGCTGCCGCCGAACCCCTTGCCTCCCTGTGAGCCCTTACCCCTGCCGTGCTTTATGTTGCCGCGGCCCCAGTGCCTGGTCCCGTGGAAGCGATGCCTTCCCTTCTCGCGCGTTCTCCTGGCCATCTACATCATCCGCTTTATCAGTTCGTTTATCTCCGCACCGCGGTTCCCGAGCGCGCCGTATGGGTACGCCTTCTTCGTGCTCTTGTGCCCCTTCCTCGGCGGGTGGAGCCTGAACACGCGCTTCATCTTCAGCGCGCCCCGCTTCGCATCTCCGGATACGACCTTCCCAGCGAAGTCGCCGAACGAGCTGAACCCGCACGCCTTCAAGTATGCATCCGTGATTCTCTTGTCGCCCTCCAGCATCCCACGCTTCTCCACGAGCGCCGCGAGCGTTTCCTTGTTTATCTCGCCCCAGGTGATGTAGTCCTTGCAGGACTCAATCATCCCGAGCGTCTGCGGGCTCGCGTCCACGACCACGCAGTGGTTCACGCGCGTGAGGCCGAGAAGCCTCATCGTGTCGTTGAGGTCGCCCTTCACGCCCGTCCGTCCCCGGACTCTTACAACTGCAAGCTTCCTGCTCTCAGGCATTGGTCTCACCCTTCGCTTCCGCCTTCTTCTCCGTCTCGGCGAGCCTCGTCTCCCACTCGCCCTTGAACTTCATCCTGTTCAGGCTGTCGAGCGCGTCAAGCGTCGCCATCGCGGTATTGTAAATGTTCCTCGTCCTGCCCCTTGAGAACGTCCAGGCGTCTCTCACACCTGCCATCCTGAGCACTTTCTTCACCACTTCGCTAGCGGCGATGCCCAGCCCTTTGGGCGCAGGCTTTATCGTAACATGAACGGAGCCGTTCCTCCCGATGCGCGTTATCGGGAGCGAGATCG
>CAIXRF010000072.1 GCA_903921825.1 uncultured Microcaldota archaeon
CCGCTGAGGAAGCACCCTGAGCTGCACGACGAGCTCGCGAAGCTTAGGAAAGACCTTGTTGAGCAGCGATAGGTAATCTGCTTGGAGAAGCTGCTCGCCGTCGCGTTCGTCTCGCTTTTTCTTTTTGGGTGCTGCTGCCTAGCGCCGCCCGTTCCCGATGGGCTGGAAACACCGACGCCCGGCCCCACGGCCCTGCATACGGCAACGCCGAGGCCGACTCCTCGCGCAACCGCAACCCCTTCCCCGCCTCCCGCACTCACGCCACCGCCCGCTGATTATTCCGGGATTGAGGCGAAGGTCTTCGAACTGACGAACCAGGAGAGGCAGAGGGCAGGCCTTCCCCAGTTCGCGCCGGACCAGCAGCTCACAAATGCGGCGCGGTGGCAGTCCTGCTGCCTTGCCGAGAACAACATCCTTGAGCACGAGAGCGAGCAGTGCGGAAGCGTGGACGGGAGGCTGATGCTTTTCGGTGTGATGCAGGAGGGCGGGGAAAACCTGGGACAGGTGCCTGACGCCCCAAGCTACCATGCGGGAACGATGGTGCCGACGAGGCTTTATAGTGACGAGGAGGTTGCGCAACACATAGTTACCGGCTGGATGAACAGCCCGCCGCACAGGGCGAACATCCTTGACCCGCGATATACCCATTTGGGCGTTGGAGTATGCAAGGGAGGGCATTACTTCTACGGGACGCAGAACTTCATAATCTCCAGCGGATGCGGCTATGGCGGGCAGCCCTGCTGCGAGGAGTTCGGTGGGTTCAGCTGCTATGCGCCTACGGTGTGCAATATGAGCAGCCACATCTGCGGGCAGGGCTGACGAGCCGCATTCCTCCTCCCGGCGGAGGGCGCGGGATTAAAATGCTTATCCCACCCTAAGTTCCTCCTCGAAGCTGATACTAATGAGGAGAAAAAACGACGGCAAAATCATCGTCAGTGTGCACTGCGACGTTGTCTGGAAAGCCGCAAAGATAAAGCTGCTCAGGAAGGAGAGAAAGCGGCTCTACTATGGCAACCTGGACAACATCATCTGCGTCGCAGAGGTCCTCCGCTCGGTGATGCCACGTGTTAAGGACAGGAGGACGAAGTTCTACTTCACCAACGGTGAGGAGACGACGATGTACGGCGCCAAGGCGGTTATGCACAGGGAGGGCCGGGCGCTTTACATACCGGTTGACGTCACCACCGCCTCAAAGACGGCGGACGTGAATATAGAGTGGATACACAACATGGACAAACGGGAGCTGAAGAAGGCGCTCGGCTACCTCCCCAAGCTCAAGGTGGGGTTCAGGAACGGGCACCACGACGAAACCCTGGTCTACGGCAAAAAGTACCCGAGCTTCTCGCTCAACCTCCCCATCGAAGGAGAGGTGCACGGCAAATCGAAGGTCTCGTTCTGGAAGGCGCGAAGGTTCGGCAGGGCTGTTGCGGAGATTTTGCGCAGGATGAGAAAGAACTATGATTCAGTCTGCCAGTTCGAGAAAAAGAAATAGCCGCACTAGCCAATTAGCTTCGCGGCAAACTCCTTCGCCATTGCTTTGTAGGCGCCGCTGGCAACCTCACTCTCTGTCACTTTCAGGGTCGCAACCGGCTTGGTCCCTGCTGCCCCTTCCATCGAGTCGAAGGCACGGCCGGGCTGGCCGC
>CAIXRF010000073.1 GCA_903921825.1 uncultured Microcaldota archaeon
CCTACATCGTGGGGAAGACGAAGATTTAGCTCCAGGCCCACGGAAGCAGGTTGAGAAGGAAGCACGCTAGCACGAAGTAGACTATCAAATCCATCAGCTTGAAGCCCCAGAGTTTCTTCTTTCCCGCGGCAAGCGAGACTATCCGTGAGCCGTCGAAAGGCGGTATTGGGAAGAGGTTGATTATCCCAACGAGGACGTTGAGCACGAAGGAGATTGCCACGAAGTTGAAGAGGAAGAGCGGCACCCCGTTGCCCCCTGACGCTATCGCGCGCGCCCAGTCGCTGAATGAGTACGTGGACTCGGAAACGCTCACCCCAACCTTCCCTGCCTCCCCGGCGCGTAGGTGGAAAGTCCCTTTGTCTGTCCTGACCTCCACCACATCGCCCGCAACCGTCCCGTTCGCAATACTCTTGAAGTCGGCGAGGGTGGTCGCGTTCTGCCCCTTCCAGGAGAGGATGACGTCGCCGGGGCTTATGAAGCCGTCCGCGGAAGAGTTGGCCACTATCCCCCTGACCTTCACGTAGGAGGCCCCTATTTTCTGCGTCGGGTAGGAAGAAAGGACAGCAGACTGCAGGAGCATGAGGAGACAGAGGAAGATGGCGGCTGCCGCCATGTTCGCGCCAGAGCCTGCGACGAGGACGCGGTTCTGCTTGTCCACATCCGCACGCATGAGCTGCTTCTCATCGGGGTCAACGAACGCGCCCGCGGGTATTATCCCGAAGAAGACGAGCCCCGCACTCTTCACCCTCAGCCTCCCTGCGCGCGCAAGGACGCCGTGCGAGCACTCGTGCACCACGAGCAGGACCGCGAGCGCGAGGATGCCCTCTACGAACGGGAGGTTTATGCCGGGCAGCACGAATGTCGCGCCCGGCGCCTCGCCGGAGAGCGCCCCTCCGTTTGCGGCTCCCTGCGTGAGCGAGAAGAGGTAGATTGCGACCGAGAGCAGGACGGTGAATGCCTTGAGCGCAAGGCCCGCGATTCCCGTGAGCACGAGCCCGCCTACGAGGGTGGAAAGCGAAACGAGGTAGAAGAGGGCCTGTAGAATGAACGCCGCTCCCGCCGCACTTGAGCCCGCGACTGCAGCCTGCGCCGTCTGGCTGCCGAGCCCCTGCGTTGAGCCCGCTGGAAGGTTTATCGTTTCGATTGCGAGCGGGGCAGCGGCGGGCAGGATCAGCTGCGAGAAGAGGACGAGCGCAATCATCCCGATGACGAACCTGGCGCGCGGAATCTGCCTGAATATGAAGATGGAGCAGAGGCCGAAGCCCACCACCATCGCTACGTCGGCCAATGCGACCCACAGGCCCGGCGCCGAATGCGCGATGCTGTCCAGGGTGCCGAGTCCCTTCTTCGTCCGCACGAGCAGCATCCCCCATTCGCCCTCTATCCTCAGGATGTCCCTGAGCGCGATGCCGCACGCGCCCATGAGCAGGAGCCCGACGAAGAACTTCGCGACGCCCCATGCGTAGGCGTAGAGCAGCGAATAGAAGCCCAGTGCCGTTATCAGCACGAGCAGCAGGGCGGCGATTTTTTTCTCCGAAGAGGTTTTCATTCGGGCTACATATGGAAGGCATTTATTAAAAAGCAGCGCAAAATGGTTGGGAGGCTCGTTTTGGTGATTGGATGGACGAAGAGTGCGAGATTTGCGGGGAAAGGCATGCCGCGTTTGTAGTGCTGATTGAGGGCGCGAAGATGCAGGCGTGCGCCGACTGCGCGCGTAGGGGGAAAATCCTCTCGGGGATAGCGGAGGCGCCGAGGCACGTTGGCCACGCCGGGCATCCGGCTCCTGGAAGGGCGCCGACTGCGCGGCTGGAGAAGGAGCTGGTTTCCGATTATGCTGACAGGATAAGGAATGCGAGGCTGAAGATGAAGGTGGGGGCGGACGTCATCGCGGACATGGTGTTCGAGAAGCAGTCCTACATCGACAGGATTGAGGCGGAGAAGGCGCTGCCCACCGAGGCGCTTGCGAAGAGGCTGGAGAAGGCGCTTGGCATAACGCTCTTTGAGGAGGGCGGCTTCTCGCCCTCGGGCAGCGCATCCGCGGGGAAGAAGGCGGGCGGCACCACCCTCGGCGACCTTGTTGTCGTGAAGAAGAAAAAGGAGGAGAGGTAGCGCATGGGCGTAGCGCTTGGAGGGCTTGTTGCGCGCGAGGAGATTGCGCTCGAGTCGCTCGCAGGGAAGAGAGTGGCCGTGGACGGGAACAACGCGCTCTACCAGTTCCTCGCGATAATACGGGGAAGGGACGGCACGCCGCTCCTCGACTCGAAGGGGAGGGTCACCTCGCACCTCTCGGGCCTTTTCTACAGGACCGCGCGCCTTGTTGAGGCGAAGGTGAAGCCCATCTATGTTTTTGATGGCGAGCCGCCGCACATGAAGAGGCGGACGCTTGATGAGAGGCGTGAGATACGGGCGGAGGCCGCGGAGAAGTGGGCAGCCGCGCTGAAGGAGGGCGCGATTGCGGAGGCGAGGATGCACGCGATGGCGTCGAGCAGGCTGACGCGGGAGATGGTCGAAGAATCAAAGAAGCTTCTCGGCCTGATGGGCATTCCTTCCGTGCAGGCGCCGCAGGAAGGCGAGGCGCAGGCTGCTGCGATGTGCATGAAGGGCGACGTTTGGGCGAGCGCGTCGCAGGACTACGACTCGCTTTTGCTCGGCACGCCGAAGCTTGTGCGCAACCTCACGATGAGCGGGAGGAGGAAGCTGCCGCGCAGGAACGAATATGTTGATGTGGTTCCGGAGCTCATCGAGCTGGACAAGACGCTCGCGCAATACGGGATGTCCAGGGCGCAGCTCATCTGGCTCGGCATCCTCGTTGGCACGGACTTCAACAAGGGAGTGCGGGGCATCGGGCCGAAGAAGGCGCTGAAGATTGTAATCGAGTGCGACTCGCTCAGCGAGGCAGTGCAGAAGGCGGGCGGGGCTGAGCTTTTCGAGGTCGAGCCTGCGGAAGTGGAGCAGTATTTCCTCAAGCCGAAAGTCAGCGAGGATTATGTTGCAAACTTCGGGCAGCCGGACGTGGAAGGGCTTGTGGAGTTCATGGCGAATGAGCATGACTTCTCCAAGGAGCGCATCGAAGGGGCGGCGAAGGCATTTGCGGATGCGATGGCCGAGAGCACGCAGCAGCAGAAGCTCGGCGAGTGGTTCGGTTGAGCTTCGAATATTTCCTGCTTTTGCAGATAATCTTGATGCTCGCGGGCGCAGGCGCGATGCTTTTTCTCCTCCTCTCCACGCTCTCATTCCTTTATGGCGCCCCGTTCGTCATGACGGACAGGAAGGCCGTTGATGCCGCGCTGAAGATGGCGGGGGTGAAGAAGGGCGATGTCTTCTATGATTTGGGGAGCGGGGATGGCCGCGTTGTTTTTGCCGCAGCCGCGCTTGGCGCGAAGGCGACGGGCGTAGAGATAAACCCAACCCTCTGGATGTGGAGCGCGTGCAGGAGCGTGCTTGGCAAGAGCAGGGCAAACTTCATCCTTGCGAGCTTCTTCGACGTAAATCTGCGTGATGCGGATGTGGTCTTTGTCTATACGTGGCCGAAGACGAATGAAAAATTGCAGGCAAAGCTGGAACGCGAATTAAAGAAAGGTGCGCGAATAATCTCCCATCGCTTTACGTTTCCGGGCTGGAAGCCTGTTGCGACGGATGACGGACAGAAGCTTTTTTTATATATAACTGGGTAATATAGGCGTGGTGGATCTGAAGCAGGCAGGGCCAATAGCCAAAGGCGAAAGGCTGGAATATCCGGGAACGACTGAGAAGAAAGAGGGCTTCACCAAAAAGTTTGAGGGGATATTCACTAGCGAAGCGCTATTCCTGATGTTCGCTCATGCGGAAAGAGATCCAACAGTCCGCAAGAATGTCGAATCAGCCATAGAACGGGTCAACGAGATGGGCTTACCCGCATTCAGGAAGGTGTGCGCTGCTTTTGGAGAGGACATCACCGGACAATATGATTTGGCCGGGAGGTATGTAGACGCCTTAGATATCACCCAAAGAGGTGGGGTGGAAAAATTCATCGACGCACTCGGGAGATTTGAGGGACTTGTTGGTAGGGAAAACATAGTGAAAGCCAGTCAGGACGATGGGCTTTCGGGAATTATCTTTTGCGTTTATTACCCCGCTGAGTATGGAATAGACCGGATGACGAAGATTTTCAGGATTTTAGGGGAAGAGACTGTCCTGGACTTCTTCACGAAAGATCCGATTAATTTCTCGTTCATAATAAGGCAGCTTTACCTGCAAACGTCGCTCGATGAATTTGAAAGAGCCTATTCGGAAATGACGGAAGAGTCGAAGGGGCTTTTCCTATGGAACCTTGCCCATGCATCAGATGTTGAATCACGGCAGATGATGAAAGGGAGAGGGAAGTTCGCGTATGGATGGCTCTCTCCTTCACGGTTTATTCGCCCCGAAGAGCTCTCCGGCATTTTTGATAAGGATGGGGAACAGGCCGTAGATGAACGGATAGTGCGACTGGTTAGAGATGAAAAGAACCTCGAGGTTATTCTGGAACGGGCAAAGGACGACCCCGTGTTCTCCCCCCGGCTCAAGGTGCTTAAGGACGTGCTCGATGCCCACCGCGAACGCAAGTTCACCATCTCGGTTCCGATGTGCTACATACTCATCGACGGGGCGGTGGCGCAAATCGCAGAGAACGCTGGGATAGAGCCCAGAAGCAAAAAAACTATGGCGGGAGCCATATACTACTTTGTTGCAAGGGATGGACGGGAGATTAGGAGCTTTGATTTTGGCAATCTGATTCGAGAGTTTAATGGGGAGAAAAAGCTTTTCCCTGAGGAACTTGCCGACTTCCTTTTGAATGACGTTTACGTAGACAGGAACAAGATAGTTCATGGAAAAGATTTGAATTATGATGAAGAGATAAGATCGGCACGGTTGATTCTTGTCATCCAGGAGATAATTAATGCGAATAGACCTCGTTTGCCAGAGCCGAGCCCGTGAAACAGATATATAACCTTCTTCCGAATTCTATCTAAGGGAACAAGATGGCTTTTTTGCAAGTTGCGCTGGATTTCGTTGATTTGGAGCGTGCGCTCAAGGCTGCCGAGGAGGCGGTTGCTGGCGGAGTTGACTGGCTGGAGGCAGGCACGCCGCTCATAAAGAGCGAAGGGATGAACGCCGTCCGCGAACTGAAGAGGCGCTTCCCCTCGAAAGTGATTGTTGCGGACATGAAGACGATGGACACCGGCTCCCTTGAGGCGGAGATGGCGTGCAAGAGCGGCGCCGATGTCGTTTCCATCCTCGCCGCCGCGGATGACAAGACGGTGAAGGAGGCCGCGGTTGCCTGCAAACGCTATGGCGCCAAACTGATGGTTGATTTGATTGGCTGCGCAAAGCCGGTTGAGCGCGGCATTGCGTGCGAGAGGCTGGGTGCGGAGATAATCTGCGCGCACGCGGGCATCGACCAGCAGATGGCGGGCATTACCTCGATTGCGATTGCAAGGGATTTGGCCAGGAAGACGAAGGCGCGCATCGCTATTGCCGGCGGAATCAACTCTGAGAACATAGTTGAGGCTGCAAAATGCGCCGATGTGCTCATCGTTGGCGGAGCAATAACCAAGGCGGGCGATGCAACGAAGGCCACGCGGATTTTGAAGGCCGCAATCAAGAGCAGGAAGCCCGTCAGGAGCGAGCTCTACAAGAAATATGGGGAGAAGGATTTGGCGAAGGTTTTCCTGAAGGTTTCCACCCCGAACATTTCAGACGCGCTCCAGCACCGCGGCGAAATCCGCGGAGTGAAAAATCTGTTTGGCCTGAAGTTCGCAGGCCCTGCGCTCACGGTCCGCACATACGATGGCGACTGGGCGAAGCCAGTCGAGGCTCTTGAGAAGGCGGAGCCCGGGACAGTGCTTGTGATTGATGCGCAGGGAGGGCAGAAGGCGGTGTGGGGAGAGCTTGCGAGCAACTCCGCCATCGTCAGGAAGATTGCGGGCGTTGTGGTAGATGGCGCTGTCCGCGATGTTGACGAAATCCGCGTGCTGAAGCTCCCAGTCTGCGCAAGGAATATTTCCTCCGCCTCAGGCGACCCGAAGGGCTGGGGGGAGATTGGCCCGGAGATTGCTTGCGGAGGCGTGAAGGTGAGGAGTGGCGACTGGGTTGTCGGGGATGAGAACGGGATAGTTGTCGTTCCTGCTGAGGAGGCGGTTGAGATGGCGAACCGCGCCTTGGATGTTTTAGAGAGGGAGAATCGCCTCAGGGCTGAGATTCGCAGGGGGAAGACGCTGAGCGAAGTCGCCTACCTGAAGAAGTGGGAGAAGGTTGGATGAAAGGGCTTGCTGCGCAGTATGAGAAAGTAAGGACGAATCCTGCGCGCTTTACCCGCCTTGCGCGCAAATACATCAAGAAAGGCGACGCTGTGGTGGATGTCGGATGCGGCACAGGCACCTACTTTGCATTTCTCAGGGAGCGGGTTGGAAAAGAGGGCGAGGTCTGGGCTGTTGAGCCGAATCCCCAGATGTTCGCAGCCGCGAAGAAACGGGCGAAGAAGCCTGGGGTGAGGCTTTACGGGAGGAAGGCGGAGCAGCTCTCTTCTTTGGGCAAGCAATTCGACGTAATCTTTGCCTCCCTCTCCCTGCAGTTCTGCGATGTTGGCAAAGCGATGGTTGAAATCAGGAGAACGCTTAAGCCGGGCGGGCTGCTGCTGTTCAGGATTCCGTCTAGTAGGCCAGGAATAAGCAATGCAGATGACGCGGAGAGCAGGAAGTTCATGCGGAACTTCCACTCCGGCGTCAGGAGGCGGCTGGAAAAGAAGGGATTGCCGACCGCGTTTGATTTCGCCTACGTTTACAAGCGCGGCGATGCTTTCAGGAAGGCCTTGAAAAAAGGCGGCTTCAGGATAGAATTCTGGAAAGAGTTCATCTCGAAGAAGAGCGGGCTGTGCAAGATGCTCGAGTATTACACGATTCCATGGCGAAGCGCGAGGGCAATGCCCAGGGTGAAGTTCGACGACCGCTATGAGATAATCTCCGGGGCGCTGCGGGAAGCATTCGCCAGGCAGCCGAAATTCAAGGTGAGGCGCTACTACATCGTGTGCGTCGCAAGAAAGCCCTAGGCCACCGGTATCTTCCCGTGCGCGAGTTCGTCGATGAACCTGTCCAGGTGGTCGAACTCTTTCTCAATTACATCGTCGACCTGCGGCTTGAGCGCCTTCAAATCTGCTTCGCCAGCGCCCGCGAACTGCACTGCGATGATATGCGGGTGGTCGACGGGCTTTCCTATCTGCGAGACTAGCCAAACATAGACCTCGGCGCCGTTCCCAAGCTTCTCGTGGATTTTTTCAGCGAGGCGGAAGGAAAGGAGGTTGTAGATTTTCCCTATGTGCGAAACGGGATTTTTCCCCGCAGCCGCTTCGCTGCTGCCCGGCCTGTTGAGCGGGATGATTCCGTTCACCCGGTTGCCCCTCCCAACCTGGCCGCAGTCGCCGTCCTCCGCGGAGGTTCCCAGGAGCGTGAGGTAGGTGCCGTTGATTCCGCGCCCCTTCGCGTCGAGCGTGTTCAGGTCGAGGGAAACGTCCATCTCTGTCTTGCCGTGCAGGAATTTCAGCCCTGCATCCCAAATCTCCTCCTTGCGCCGGAAGTAGGTGGTCTCGGAATCTATGAAGCGCTCCACGAAGCCCATCGCGACCGTGAAGTTCATCTTCTTCCCGTTCCTGAGCCCCATGACCTTTATGTCTTCCCCACTCTCGGGATGCCTCCTCTTGAAGTCTCCGGAGTTGTAGAACTTCTCAAGCGCAAGCACAAGCTCCTCCGCCTCGCTCATGGGCGCATAGCCCACTGCGGCGGAGGTGTCGTTCGCGGGAAGGAATTTCCCGCTCTTCCTGTTGAATATGTCCACGAGCTCCGCGGAGCCCTGCTTCATCTCGTTCTGGTAGCGGACGTGGACGTTGGGGTCCACGAAGCGCATGTGCTCCGTGAACCACTTGCGCGCCGCGCCCTCCGCTATCGCCTCGACGCCTATGCTCTTTCCCTTCACGCCGTAGGTCGCGCGGTCGCCGTAGATGAGCTTCATGGGCTCAAGCATCTTCCCGCCGCCGAAGGCGTGCTCGACCTGCCCCGCTACGAGGAGCGATTTGTCCGCGTTGTGGTGCAGGATTGCGCCGAACTCCTTGAGATACGCTTTGCACAGCTGCACCGAAATCTCGTTCATTATGGAGTCGCATATCGTGTCGGGATGGCCCGTCCCCTTGCGCTCTATCACCTCGACCTGGCGCCCGGGCATGGGCGCGGCGGGGATGTGCTCAAGGACGATGTTCCTCATCAAGAAGACCTCGAGTAATTTTGCGCTGAGGTTTTTAAAGAACACGCCCCGAAAACGTTACGTGGAAAGAAAAGCGCTTCTGCTCCTGGCTCTGGTGCTTGCCGCGCCCTTCGCGCTCGCGCTCGAGAAGGGCGACATTATAGAGAGCGGCGCGTTCGTGAACGGGACGCTCAGTGCGGGGTTTTCGCTCAATGACTCCGCGATATTCACGCAATCGCCCACCCCGCTCAAGATGACGTTCGCCGTGAACAACACCTACGGCGAGGCCTTGCGCGTCTTCCTTGCGGTCAAGCAGGACGACTCCTGGGAGGCCGTGGAGGAGCTGGGGACGGTGCCGGCGCGGGGAAGCGCCGTGCTCGAATACAACGCGAGCTTCGAATATTCCGGCGCAACCACGCAGAACTCCGAGTTCGCGCTGATTGCGGAGACCCCGAACGGGTTTGTAGGGAGGACGTTCTCCGTGGAGGAGCAGTGGGGCACGTATGAAGGCTACCTCAAGAGCGGCCTGTATGGGGTAGGCGTGTTCGTGGTCCCCATCCTTGGCGGGCTCCTGATTGCGCTCCTGGTGACCGCGCTGTTCGCCGCCTTTGGAAGGCACCACAAGCCCGGGGAAGGCGACGAATACACGCTCAGGACGCTCTTCTTCCCGCACGTGAGGGGAAGGCCGGTGGGCGAGATACTCGCGGACCTCATAATCAACCCCGTATTCTGGCTCTTCGAGCTTGGGTGCGGACTGCTGCTGGTGCTGCTCATCCTGCTTTTCTCGCTCGCCTCCATAAGCCTGGAGATATCGCTCATAATCTTCGTCCTTGGCGGCGTAATCTGCTGGCTAATGCCCTTCGTCTACCTGATGCTCGCGTGGCTGCTTGACCTGTGGGACAGGGAGCCGCTCCGCTTCCCCGCCTCGCTCTTCATGTGGGGCATAATGGCGGCATTCATCGCCTTCTGGGTGAACACTATCGTCGGCCTCGTGCTCGATTTGATTCTCGGGGCGGGGCTGGGGGGAATTGGCATCGGAATCTCCTCGCTCATAGGCGCGGTGATGATTGCGCCGGTCGTTGAGGAGATTTCCAAGGGCTTCGGCGTGCTCGTGGCCAGCGGCCACCATGAGATGCAGGACACTTACGACGGCCTGCTCTACGGCTTTGCGGCAGGGGTGGGCTTTGCGGCGATTGAGAACTGGTTCTACTTCGCGGCGCACAACACGCCGGCCACCACAGGAGGCCTTGGCGGATGGCTTTTCTTCGTCGCCTACCGCTCGCTCTTCAACTCGCTCGGACATGGGTGGTTCACGGCGAGCACCGGCGCGGTGATAGGCTTCATGAAGAACCAGCCATCGCTGCGGAGGTTCGCGTTCGTCGGCTTCATCCCGGGCGTGCTCATCGCGATGACGCTCCATGCGACTTTCAACTTCTTCGCGGTGGTCGATGGGATAATAGAGTTCGTGACGCAGATGCCCATATTCGTGTTCAACCCCATGCTAGTAATTCTGCTCACCGCGGCGTATCTTGTGATAATGGCGCTCGCGCTCCTTGAAACCAAGGCGCGGGTCGCAAGGCTTGAGAAGGAAGAATTGGGAAGGTGATGGAATGGCCGTTGCTGCGATAGATGTGCGCTATTCGGGCCCGATGAACAGGGTCTTCGAGGAAGAAAACAGGCTGCAGAAATGGCTTGATGTCGAGGCCGCGCTTGCATACGCTGAGGGGAGCCTCGGCAGCATCCCGAAGGATGCCGCGGCGGAGATTGCGAGGAAGGCGAACACGAAATTCGTGAAGCCCTCGCGCGTGAGGGAGATTGAGGCGGAGATAGACCACGATTTGATGGCGATGGTGAAGGCGCTCGCCGAAGCCTGCTCCGGGAAGGCGGGCGGCTACGTCCATTACGGCGCGACAAGCTATGACATTGAGGATACGGCGCTCGCGCTCATCCTGCGGGACGCGAACGGCCAGCTGAAGGCGAGGCTCGCTGCGCTGAAGAGGACGCTTCTGAAGCTTGCGAAGCAGCACAGGCGCACGGTCTGCATAGGCAGGACGCACGGGCAGCACGCCGTGCCGACTACTTACGGCATGAAGTTCGCGCTGTGGGCGAGCGAGGTTGCGCGGCACGAGGAGAGGCTGACCGATGCGGAGAAGCGCCTATATGTCGGGAAGATGAGCGGCGCGGTGGGAACGATGGCAACTTTCGGCGCCGATGCGTTCAGGCTGCAGGAGCTCGTGATGAAGAGGCTGGGCCTGAAAGCCGCGCCAGTCACGAACCAGATAATACAGAGGGACAGGCACGCGGAGGCGCTATCCGTCCTTGCGCTCATCGCCTGCACGTGCGAGAAGATTGCGAATGAGATAAGGAATCTGCAGCGCAGCGAGATAATGGAGGTTGCGGAGCCGTTCTCGAAGAAGCAGGTGGGTAGCAGCACGATGCCGCACAAGAGGAATCCGCACAAGAGCGAGCGAGTGTGCTCCCTTGCCCGCGTTCTCCGCGCGGACCTGAGCGTAGCGATGGAGAACATCGCGCTCGAACACGAGAGGGATTTGACGAACTCCGCAAGCGAGCGCGTTGTGATTCCGGAGGCATACATCCTCCTGGACTACATGCTAAGGCAGACGGACTTCATCCTCTCGGGCCTGGAATTCTTCCCCGACAACATCAAAAGGAACCTGGAGATGAACAAGGGGCTCGTGATGGCGGAGAGGCTGATGGTGGAGCTCACGAAGAAGGGGATGAGCAGGCAGGAGGCGCACGAGTTCCTGCGCGAGGCGAGCCGCAAGGCCATAGGCGCAAAGGTCCACCTCAGGGAAGAGATGCTCCATGATGCGCGCGTTTCAAAATACCTGGGGAAGAAGGACATCGAGCGCATCTTCGACGAGAACACTTACATAGGGAAGGCGGTGGAGATAGTGGATAACGCCGTGAAGGAGCTTTCCTGAGCCGCTCATTCTGGAAGTCGCGAGAGGAGCTCCTCCGCCTCGCTTTTGCCGACCTTCGCGGAGTGCTTCGTTATTTTCGATATCCGCCCCATCGCCACGTCGAGCCAGTAAGCAATCTCCTTGTCATCCTTCTTGAGCTCATGCGCCCTGCTGAACGACTCTATAGCGTCCTTGAACCTTCCCATTCTGATTTCGATCTGCCCCTTTGCGCACAGTGCGCGGTAGTAGTCCGGCTTTATGCGCAGCGCGCTGTTTATGTCGTCCAGCCCGTTCTCGGAATCGCCCCCGAAGACCCTTGCCAGCCCCCGGAACATCCATGCGGACGCGAGGTTCCTGTTTAGCGTTATGACCTTTGTGAAGCTCTCTTCGGCAAGGCTCCACTTCCCCTCCTTTAGGTAGGCCTCGCCCAGGTTATGGTGGACGCGCTCGTCTTCGACGCGCTCCGGCTTGGGCCTCCCGAGCCGTATGAGGTCGAGCTGCTTCCTGAAGCACTTGACGGCATCCTCACAATTCTCCTTCCCGCCCAGCTTCAGCGAGGCGGTGCCTGCCATCCCGTAAGCGGCGGCTATAACCGCGGCGCTGCCCTTGTCCTTGAGCTCCTCCTCCATGAAAAGGTTTATGAAGACGCGGGCCTCGTGCCGGCACGCCTCATACTGCTTTTCCTCGAAAAGGAGCTCGACTATCTTCCTGGACATTGAGGATGCCATTTCCGGGTTTTCTTTGTTTGCGTCCCTCGCTTCCCGATAAACTGCCAACGCCTCCTTGTTATTCCCCTCGGTCTCGAGGAGCTGGCCTAGAAATGACCATGCGTCAGTGTCCTTCGGGTTCTCCCTCACAAGCGCGCGCAACTGCGCAATTCCCGCCTCCTTCTGGCCGCTAAGGTAGAGGTCGTGGGCCTTCTCCGCCCGAGTTTCCTGTGTGACGGGGGGATTTTTGTACATATTCCTTCCCGCATTCATTTTGCGCGTCCAGGTAAATTAATGTTTATATTGGCTCCCTCCGAAAGGAACTCATGGCTCGTCTTACTTACGCGTCTTCTGGCGTCGACAGGGTTGGGAGGGCGAAGGCGAAGAGTAAGCTTTACCCGCTCCTTGAGACGCAGAGGTACAGCAGGCGCGGCCCCCTTCTCCACACGCCATACAACGCCCTCTACTCCATAGGCGGGGGGAAATACCAGGTGAAGACGTGCGACGGAGTGGGGACGAAGGTGCTCATCGCGGAGCTTGCGAACAAGCACGACACGATAGGGATAGATGCGGTCGCGATGGTCGCGAACGACGCGCTCAGGTGCGGGGCGACGCCCATCGCGCTCACGGACACGATAGACGTGAGGAAGTCCACCCCTGAGCTCCTCACCGAGCTCGCGAAGGGCCTTGCGAAGGGCGCGCAGGAGGCGGAATGCCCGTTCGTGGGCGGCGAGACCGCGGACGTTCCCGAGCTTATGAGCGCCGCCTACCACATAAACTGCGACTGCGTGGCGGAAGTGGAGAAGGAGGATATCATCGACGGGAGCAAGATAAAGCCCGGCGATGCGGTCATAGGGATGCGCTCGTCCGGCTTGCACAGCAACGGCATTTCCCTCGCCAGGAAGGCGCTCTTCAGGAAATGGGGAGGAAGGTGGGACGACAGGGAGCTCCTGCTCGAGGCGCTCACGCCCACGCGCATCTACGTGCACCCGTTCTTCAAGCTGAGAGATGCGGTGGAAGTGCTCGGCGCGGTGCACATAACCGGAGACGCCTACATGAAGTTCGCCAAGCTCACGAAGTTTGGGTTCCGCTTCTTCAATTTCAAGCCGCAGCCCATCTTCGGGAAGATTATGGAGGCCGGAGGAGTGGAGCTGGAGGAGATGTTCCGGACGTTCAACATGGGCTGGGGCTTCGCGGTCGTGGTGGGAAAGGACGAGGCCGCTGGCGCGCTCCAGGCGCTCGGCGAGAGCGCTGAAGTCATTGGCGAAGTCGTCGAGTCCGGAATAACGGTTGAGCACGGCGGCGTCAAGCTAACGATTGCATGAGATGGCAGGGAGTTCTGCACGGCGCTGCCGGGCTGACGATTGCGTGAGATGATGGCAAGAAGGATTGAGGTTGGCTTCAAGAACGGCACAGTGGATGCTCTCGGCGAGTCCACGGACCGCAGGATACGCGAGGACTTGAAGATTGAAGTTGATTCAGTAAGGACGATTGACGCCTTTGCCATCGATGCCGACCTTGATGATGCGACGATGGAGAAGCTGGGGAAGGAGCTCTTCGCCGACCCCGTCATCCAGGAGTTCGAGTTCCGCAAGCCCCTTGCCAGCGGATTTGACTGGATAATCGAGGTGGGGTTCAAGCCGGGCGTGAAGGACAACGTCGGCGACACGGCGAAGGAGGCAGTCGGCGACGTTTTGCGCAGGGAGCTGCCGGGGAAGGTCTACACCTCGAAGCAGTACCTGCTGAAGGGGAAGCTTTCGCGCGAGCAGGTGGAGATGGTTGCGGGCAAGCTGCTTGCGAATGACTTGATCGAGAGGTGGCAGATAACGGATTCGCGCTCATGGGACCCGCAGCATGGATTCATGGGCATCGTTCCGCGCGTGAGGCTCGAGCGCGAGCCAAAAGTCGCCGAGATTCCGCTGAACGTGCGCAACACGACGCTGATGAGGCTCAGCCGGGAGAGGCTTCTCGCGCTCGAGCTGAAGGAGATGAAGGCCATCCAGAAGTATTACAGGAGGCCCGATGTCCGCGCAGAGAGGGAAGGGCTCGGCCTTCCTATGAACCCCACCGACGTGGAGCTGGAGTGCCTTGCGCAGACGTGGAGCGAGCACTGCAAGCATAAGATATTCAACGCGAGAATCAGCTACGATGACGGGAGCGGGAAAACGAGGCGCATCAACTCGCTGTTCAAGTCTTACGTGCGCAAATCCACGGAGAGGATTGCGAAGAAGGCGGGCTGGCTGGTTTCGGTCTTCAGGGACAACGCGGGCGTAATCAAATTCAACGACAACTGGAACGTTGTGATGAAGGTCGAGACGCACAACACCCCATCCGCGCTCGACCCATATGGCGGCGCGCTGACCGGAATCGTGGGCGTGAACCGCGACCCGATGGGAACCGGAAAGGGCGCGCTGCCGATTTTCAACACGGATATATTCTGTTTCGCCTCCCCATTCTACGACAAGGAGCTGCCTCCGAGGCTCCACCACCCGAAGCGCATCTTCGAAGGGGTGAGGCGTGGGGTGGAGCACGGTGGGAACAAGATTGGAATTCCCGTAATAAACGGCTCAATCGTGTTCGATGACAGGTATCTGGGCAAGCCGCTCGTCTATTGCGGGACGGGCGGGCTCATGCCCGCGAGGATAGGCGGCGAGGACTGCGCCGTGAAGAAGGTGGATGCCGGCGACCTCGTGCTCATGGTTGGGGGGAGGATTGGCCGCGACGGGATACACGGCGCAACCTTCTCCAGCGAGGAGCTGCACGAGGGCTCGCCCGTGAGCGCAGTCCAGCTCGGCGACCCCATCACGCAGAAGAAGATGCAGGACTTCCTGATGGAGGCGCGCGACCTCCAGCTCTACAAGTCAATCACGGACAACGGCGCCGGCGGGCTCTCCTCCTCAATCGGGGAGCTCGCACAGGAAAGCGGCGGCTGCGAGATTTACCTTGAGAGCGCGCCGCTCAAATATCCCGGGCTCGACCCGTGGGAGATTCTCATTTCCGAGTCGCAGGAGAGGATGACGGTCGGGCTTGATCCCTCCAAGCTGGATGCGTTCGTCGAGCTCGCGAAGAGGCGCGGGGTTGAGGTGAGCGTTGTCGGCAAGTTCACGAATACGGGGAAGTTCATCGCAACCTACAACGGGAGGGCCGTGGCATGCCTCGAAATGGAATTCCTGCACGAGGGCGTCCCGCAGATGCGGCTGGATGCGAAGTGGGCGCAGAAGAAATTTGAAGAGCCCTCCTTCTCCGACGAGCCGGACCATACCGCGAACCTGCTCGCGCTGCTTGGCAGGCTGAACGTCTGCTCGAAGGAATACGTTGTGCGGCAGTATGACCACGAAGTGCGCGGGGGCTCGGTCGTGAAGCCGCTCATGGGTGCGGAGAATGACGGGCCGAGCGATGCCGCGGTCATGAGGCCGCTGCTGGACTCGTTCGAGGGAGTGGTAGTCTCGAACGGAATAGTTCCGCGCTACGGGGACATAGACGCCTACTGGATGGCCGCGTGCGCAATTGATGAGGCGCTGCGCAACTACGTCGCGACAGGCGGCTCTCTCGAAAAGGTCGCGTGCCTTGATAATTTCTGCTGGCCCGACCCGGTGAAGAGCGAGAAGACTCCCGACGGCGAATTCAAGCTGGCGCAGCTCGTGCGCGCAAACATGGCGCTATTCGACTTCGCGCTCGCCTACCGTATGCCGCCCATCTCCGGGAAGGATTCGATGAAGAACGATTATGTTATTGGCGGGACGAAGATTTCCATCCCGCCCACGCTCCTCATCACCGCCATCGGGAAGATTGAGGACGCGAGGAAGGCGATGACGATTGATGCGAAGAAGCCCGGAGATTTGGTGTATGTTCTCGGCGTTACGAAAGAGGAATTGGGAGGCTCGGAATTCTACGCGATGAAGGGCTTCGTCGGCAACAACGTCCCGAAGGTGGACGCAAAAGCCGCATATAACATGTATGTGAAGCTGGCAGGCGCCATCCAGAGCGGCCTCCTCGCCTCCTGCCATGACTGCTCGGACGGCGGGCTGGGGGTTGCGCTCGCGGAGACTGCCTTCGCCGGGATGCTGGGCATGGACGTTGATTTGAGGAAGGTTCCGGCCGAGAACCTCATGCGCAACGACTCGCTCCTCTTCTCCGAGTCGCAGAGCCGCTTCGTGGTGACCGTCTCTCCGCATAACGCCGTGAAATTCGAGAAGGCGATGAAGGGGACGGTTTTCGCAAGAATCGGTGAAGTGAGGGCGGACGGCGAATTCGTGGTCGTCGGCATTTCCGACAGCGAAGCCGTCCGTTCCAACGTCGCGGCATTGAAGGGGGCATGGAAGAAGACGCTTGACTGGTGAAAAGATGGACAAGCCGAATGCACTTGTATTGACCGGGTTCGGGGTGAATGCGGACTACGAGCTTAACCACGCCTTCCTGCTCGCGGGCGCTAACTCGCGGCTAATCCACATCAACGACGTAATCGCGGGCAGGTTCAAGCTGGAGGACTTCCAGATTCTCGCGTTCCCGGGCGGCTTCTCGTTCGGGGATGATTTGGGCTCGGGGAAGGTATTTGCCAACAAGTTCAAGTTCAACCTCTCGGAGCAGATGAGGAAATTCCTGGAGGACGGGAAGCTTGTGGTTGGAATCTGCAACGGCTTCCAGAGCCTCGTGAAGATGGGCATTCTTCCAGCGTTTGGGAAGAAGTATTTCCAGCAGAGCGCCACGCTCACGTTCAACGATTCCGGGAGGTTCGAGGACAGGTGGGTCCATCTGAAGGCGAACCCCAACTCGCGCTGCATCTTCACGAACGGGATAGGCACCATCTACGTCCCGGTCAGGCACGGGGAGGGCAAGTTCATCCCCGAAAGCGAGGAGGTGCGGAAGCGGCTGCATGAGAGCGGCCAGATTGCCTTCCAGTACTGCGACGCGGCGGGCAACATCACCTCGGAATACCCGCTCAACCCCAACGGCGCAGTCGATTCCATCGCGGGAATCTGCGACGAGAGCGGCCGCGTCTTCGGCATGATGCCCCATCCCGAGGCGCACCTTTTCGGAGTGAACAACCCGCAGTGGGCGAGGAAGGGGCTTGCACATTCGGAAGGCGCGGGGCTCAGGATTTTCAGGAATGCGGTGGAATTCGCGAAGAAGACATTTTAGGTGATGAAGATGGCATTTGCCGAGGCAAACATGGAGAAGCTGCATTACGCGGTGATGGGCCGCGAGCTGGTCAATAGGAAAGTCTTTACCCGCGGCGAGGTTGAAGTGGCCTCGGAGAAGCCTTCCTTCAAGAATGCGCTCAATGAGATAGAGAAGATGGGAATCGAGAAATTTGCATCAGCCGTGGAGGCGATGCGAAAGAATGGGGAGCCGAGGGAGCGCAGCATCGGGGAAATGTTCGCCGCGGATCCTGCTAATTTAGTCGCGCTTGTCAGCCGCCATGGAAGAAAATCAGCCTGAAGGCGAGCGCAATCTGTGACGTAAGCGCGGCCCAGTCATCCCTTCTTATCTGCGCCTCAACCCTTATGGAGAGGGCTGCGGCTGCCTGCGCAACCGCGGAAAGCTCCGCCTTCGCCGGCGCCACATCCTCGGCCCGCATCGGCGCGGCCATGAGCGCGGATGCATTGTCGAAGCGCGCGCTCAGGTTCGCGTATTCCGCGCGGAACCCGGTGTAGTTCGCGCGCAGCTTCCCGTTCAGGTCCGAGAGGCGCTGCATGTCGCTCTCCTTCATGCCCGTTAACGAGGAGTAGTCCAGCGTTATGTTGATGATGAGGGCATTCGCGTTCGCATCCTCGTAGTCAAAGCCGTCCTTGAGCGCCAGCGCGCTGTGCATGTCCGATGCGTTCGCGAGCGCCTCCATCCTGTCTGAAATGTTCCTCAGCCTGCCTATGGACTCCCGGAGCCTCGGGTCGTTTATCTGCGAGAGCGCCGTGTTCGCGTTCGCGGTGGCGTTGAAGAGCGCCTGCGAAACCTCCGCATGCATCGCGTCATACTCATCCTTCAGCGCCTTCAGCTCCACTATCCTCCCGTCCATCGCCGTTGCGAGCGAGTAGAACTGCGGCTCGAGCGCGAAGGCATGGTCGAAATCCTGCGCCGTGCCATTTGCCATCACCATCTGCAGCGTCATGTTCAGCCTGGTGAGGTTGTAGTCGAGCGCGGAGTCCCTCAGCGGCAGGAGGGCGGCGACGCGCGCGGAGATGCTGCCGTAGGTGGAGGTCATGTTCGCCACCATCGCGCTGTATGCGGAGCCGTGCGTGCGCGCGAACGTCAGCTCCCTTATCCTCTCGGAGCGCGCGCTCAGGTTGCTTATGGGCGCGAGCTTCCCATCTATTGACGCGAAGTCCGAGCGTGATGAGTTCAGGACGCTCGTGTTGAACGGGATGGGAAGGCAGAGGTTGAAGCACATCGGGCACTCGTTGAATAGGCGGTTTGTGCCGATTGCTGCGACCGGCGGGAATATCCTGTCCAGATAGTCCTGCGCAGTCGAGACTTCCACGTGCATCTGCTCGGTCTTTCCGGCCACCGCCTGGAGCTGGTGCGAGTAGAGCGAAAGGTTCCCGTCCACCATGGAGTTGTTGTTCCTCCACAGGAGGACCTCGTGCACCATCTCGCCTCCGGACCCCGGGTTGTTCGCGCGGCAGGCGGGCACGGAAAGGCAGGCCTGCAGGCATGAGTCATCGTCGTAGCAGGGGGCGTGGTCCGTTCCTGTTTCCACTTCGCAGTTGTGCTGCGCCGGCTGGCGGCTTGCGTTGAACGCGGCGAGCTTCTGGTTGAGATTGAAAATCTCGCCGCTTACGTCCAGCGTGTTCAGGAAATCCCGCAGAAGCACGCCGTAGATTAGCGAGGTGTCGTTCACGAAGCTGAACGTCCCCGGCGGCGCCTCGTCCAGCACGAAAGTTTCCGTCGCATTAACCCATACGACGTAATAGGAGTGGCCGGAGTAGTTCGCCTGCCTTGAGTAGGTGAATTCGCCTGGCTGCAGAAATGGCTGGACGAAGGATTCGGGAGTTGCCGAATACACGGCCTGGGCTGCGAGCAGCAGGATGAATGCACAGCATAGGCGCATGAGGTGCTTTTTGCCGCCCTTAATAAATTACTTCTTCCCCTCCGCCTTCAGGCGAGCCGCCGTAGCGAAAACCGCACGCGGCGTTAAGCTTATTAAGCGAAATCGAGCGTTTTCAGCCATGGCACGAGTCAAGATGGACCAGGGGTCCAATCAGACAAAAGCTAATGAGACGAAACTTCCACCTCCTAAAGAGACCGAGAAAACCAGAGAATCATTTTTCGGTCATCGGCTCAGTAGCAAGGAAGGCACAGAGAATAAGGGCATGTTTGCACGTTTTAAAGAAGCGGCCGTGAAGGCAATTGAGAAGCTTGGTGAAGCATTTGCTGAACCTATGAAAACTCGCGACTATGCAGAAATCGGGCTATGGGCGGGGATGGGAAGCGCCATCGTTGGTATGGGCATACTAGTCGGCGGGATAATTGCAGCGGGAGTGGGTTCAGTGTTGGCGACCCCCCTAGTACTTACAGGAATCTTCTTGGCTATGGGTGGTATGGCAGTATGTCTGACGTCCCTGGGCGTCTTGACAGTCAGGGGTTAGAACTAATTACTTCTTCCCCTCCGCCAGTGCGGAGGCTGACGAGCCCTTCTGCGGCAGCTTGATGTAATAGACGCCGTGCGCGTCCTTGAGTATGATTGGCTCCTTGTCCAGAATGAGCGACTTCAGGTTGAGCTCGAAAACTCCCCTCTCGAGCATCTTTATGTTCTCCACTTCTAAGGAAACGGGCTTCCCGTGCTTCCTGACGAATTCCCTGAACTCATCCCCTATCCACGAGGTGTCGCCGAGCCCCTTCGCCTCCTCCGCGTTCTTGATGAGCAGGAAAATCTTGGAGCCGCAGGGGCATCCCTCCAGGAGCTGGGGGGACTTCTCGGAGTAATTCTTCCCGCACTTGACGCAACGGTGCATCATCGCCTTTTCCTCCCGTCGGAAGCGAATATGCTCATGGACTGCGGGTCGCGCTTCATCGCCCTTACGAGGTGCGACGGGCCTATCACCGTGAGCCCGCTCGTCTTTCCGCCAAGGAGTCTGATGAGTTGGCCCCTTATGTCGTTCGGCGTGCTCGCGCCCAGCGTCCCTATCTCAATCCCGGGGAACTTGGAGCTCACCTTCCTCATCGTCTCCTCAATCAGCGCGGTTTCCTCATCCAGAGGGAGCGGGTCCTCGAGCACGAGAATCTTGTCCTGCCTTATCGAGTCCATGAGAAAGGCAATCTTCGCCCTCCCGCGCTTCTGCGAGAGGATTGCGCTCGTCAGGAATTCAATTTGGATTGGCATCATCTCAGCCTCTTCGTTACCTCGGAGTAGAGCTCGTCTATGTTCTTTCCCTTCAGCGCCGAAACCTCTACTACGGGGTATTGCGGGTACGCGTCCCTTATCCTTCCCGGCTCCGCGTCCGGGAGGTCAATCTTGTTCGCCACGAGAATCACTGGTATGCTTCTCGCCTCCAGATTGCCGATTATCGTGAGGTTAATCTGCGTATAGGGGTCCTCGGAGGAATCCATCACCACCAGGGCGGCGTCCACCTTCTCCAGCCACTTTATTGCCTCTATTATTCCCTTCGTTGCTTCCTTGGAGCGCCTGTGCGCCTCCGTGAGCGTGACGCCGTATTTCATGAACTCCCTGTAGTCAACCTTCGTGGCTATCCCTGGCATGTCCAGGAGGTTCATCTCCAGCTCCTTCCCATTCGCCCTGATTGTCACGTGCTCCTTCTTCTGCACCGCTCGCGTCTCGTGGGGGATTTCGCTCACCTTGCCCACGGGCTCGCCCAGCCAGTCCATTGAGATTCTGTTCGCCAGGCTGGTCTTCCCCGCATTCGGCGCGCCGTAGAAGCCGAGCCTCACAATCTTCCTCTTGTTGAAGATGCTTGCCAGGCCCATAAACCAGTTAACAAGTGCCTCGAATGCCATCTAGACCATCCGCGCGCGCTCTTCCAATCCGACCGGTCGCACGGTAGGAATTGCGTCCCGTCCTATTTATACCTTTTGAGTGGCCCTTTCAACGCCTATTGCTTTTTTGTTCGGCGCTTTCCATACAAAAACATCGCTTTTTAATAGCCGCTTTCGCTCCCATCTCCAGCACGAGGTGATTTGAATGAGGAAAGCATTTTTGGGAATTGGCGCTCTCGTGCTCGCGGCACTCGTGCTCGCTGGCGCGGCAGCGGTTGCGAAGGCGGACATCGTGCCGCCCCCGACCATTCTTCCCATGCCCGAGAGGCCTAGCTTCTCCGTGCAGACACTGCAGGGCTTCGTGATGGACAAAACGTCCCTCGACACGGAGCCGGTCGTGTTCGTGCGGCTTGGCTACAGTGGGAATGAGACCACATACCTCTTCGTCGGCGCGGAGCTCCACAAGCTCCACGAAACGAGCAGGCAGTGGGTGCAGAATGGGGAAGTGGTGAAGTATTCGGTCGAGGGAAGCGGTGACGCTCTCACGCTCTACTCTTCCGACGGCTTCTACTCCAGCGCCTATGGGCTGCTCGGGGAGAGGATGGTTGTCTTCCAGCAGAACTACTGGGCTTATCCGCTCTATGGCAATGCGGTGAAGACGGATGGAACGCCAG
>CAIXRF010000074.1 GCA_903921825.1 uncultured Microcaldota archaeon
CAAGGTCGAGGAGGGTGGCGTCACAGCCACGCCCACAATGACCGTGGTGCCCACGACAACCACCACTGCTACGGTGACTGCAACCCCGACGCCAACCCCATCGTGCAAGGGCTCTGGAGAGCAATGCATTGCGACCGGCGACTGCTGCTCTCCCCTCGAGTGCATTGATACCTGTTGCGGCGGCTGCCCCCCGACACCAACCCCGACCGAGACCCCAACGCCTACTCCAACGCCAACCCCAACGCCCACGCCAACGCCTACTCCGACTCCAACGCCACAGTCCTGCGAAACGATCACTACTGAAGGGACACACACCCTTGGCGGCAGCATCGATTTCACAGGCGGCATTTGCTGCATAAACATAACCGTGGACAACGTCCTCCTGGATGGGGATGGGCATTACATAATGGGCGACGGCTCCCCGGGCAGCATGGGCGTTTGCGCATACAACGGGCAGGGCATCACGGTCGCGAACCTGACCACTGCTTCGGTGCAATACGGAATCTATTTCTCCAACACGCAAAACAGCCTTATAACGCGCTGCAATGCCAGGAATACGCTCAGCGGGAGCGGCATCCGCCTTGATTACTCCAATTCAAACAACATCACGGGCACCAACGTGACCTCGAACGATGCAGCCGGCGTCCCGCGCAATGGCGCCATCTATCTGAACAATTCTGACAGCAACAGGATTACCGGGAGCAATGCAAGCTCGAACAGCGCAGTAGGCATCTTCCTGCATTATTCCGACAGCAACACCATCTCAGGCAACGCCGTCACTTCGAATTCGGCGCCTGTCAGCATGTCAGGCATTGCCCTCGAGGGCAGCAACAGCAACAGCATAACTGGCAATGCCGTCAGCTGGAATAGCGGGGGCATAGAGTTGTTAGCTAATGTGGAGGCCCCCTACGCCCACTGCTGCAACTCCAACACCATTTCGGGCAACAACATTACAAACAACGGCATCGCCGGAGGCATTAACATAGGCTGCAGCGGAGGGACAGGCGACAGCCGCAACAACGTCATCTCAGGCAACAACATCAGGTCAAACGGTGGCAACGGCATTGACCTAACTTCCTCCGTACTTGATACCACAATACTGAGGAACAATATCACCTACAATTCCTACGGCGTCGAAGCAATTTTAGGCATGGGCGGCTCCTACATAACAATCACAGGGAATAATATAAGTTCGAATTCTGCAATCGGCATCTCCATAGAGGATGGCGATGTGAACACCATAGCAAACAACGCCGTCAATTCGAACGGCCTCGGCGGCATCCGGCTTCATTTCTCGACGGACAATACCCTGACAAACAACACCTTTAATTCAAATACTGATACCGGCATATGGCTGCAAAATTCCAACAACACCCAGCTCAGCAACAACACGGCCTGTTCCAACACCGCAATAGACTTCAATTGCAGCGAAGGCGCAACCAACAACTGGGGCAACAACTTCTTTGATGGGCAGTCCGGCTGCGACGACCTATTCCAAGTCGCCAACTGCTCATTCTCGCCAATCAGCGACTGCGGCACACTCTCCTCCGGGGGCAACTACTACCTGACGGACGACATCTCATTCACGGGTTCCGGCTGCTGCATCAACCTAAAGGACAACGTCCTCCTCGATGGAAAGCATAAGCAGATAATGGGCGATGGCAACGGGTACGGGGTGTGCGCCCTCAGGAGGCTGAACGTGACGGTCCAGAATCTAACCGTGTGGAACACCGAATACGGCATCTACTTCGAGATGACGAACAGCAGCCATCTCCTAACCAACATGCTCAGTGGAAACACCTATGACATCTACCTGCTCTCATCCGTCAGCGATACGATTGCAAACAATGCCGCCTGCTCCCACGACCCCAACTGGGGCCTCTATTGCTCCGGCTCGAGCGGCACCTTCACCAACAATGACTGCACTAACCAGAGCGGATGCGGCGTCACCTGCTCGGGCTGCATGGGCTAGGCTTTCATAAGCTTTTTTAAACACTCCGCTGCCAAGCCCTATTGATGATGACACCGGGAAAGAGGCATGGGCAATCGGCTATTGAGTCGCCTCCAGCGACAGCTCGCACTTTGCGCGGGCAAAGTGCGATGGAATTCCTGATGACCTACGGCTGGGCGATACTGATAATGCTCACAGTCATCGCAATCCTCTTCTACCTGGGCGTCTTCCAGCCAGGCACAGTCGCGCCCAATGCCTGCGTGCTTCCAGGCGGCTTCTCCTGCCACGGCTACAAAGTGACATCCGGATCAGGCGACGACGGCCGCCTCTGCCTTATCCTCCTGCAGACGACCGGCCATACAATCAACA
>CAIXRF010000075.1 GCA_903921825.1 uncultured Microcaldota archaeon
AACACGCTCACGCTCAAGGAAACGAAGCTCGTTGTTATGGACGGGATAACCGTCGGCGGGCACCCGCTCCGGGAGATATTTGAGGCGAAAAACCACATGGATGCGATAGGCCTTGTCTACCGGATGGCAGAGGCGGGGAAGGCGATACGCGAGAAGGACGTGCTCGACCTCCACGCAATCATCACAAAAGGCACGCTACCCGAAAATGAGTGCGGCTTCTACAGGTCGGGCAACGTCCTCATAACCGGCTCAAGGCACCGCCCGCCGGACTGGCGCGAGGCGCACAAGATGATGCAGGAGAAGGTCTACCCAGAGCTCAACTCAAAGGCCATGGGGATTGCGGCCGTGGAGTCCGCGGCAGAGGTGCATTACTGGACCGCCAGCATACACCCGTTCTCCGACGGAAACGGCCGCCTTGCGCGCCTCCTCATGAACATCCGCCTCATGCGGTCCGGCTTCCCGCCGGCGGTGGTCCTCATGAGGGACCGTGCCGGCTACTATGAGGCCCTGCGGCGCGCGGACGAGGGCAACCTCAAGCCCCTCGCCGGCTTCGTGGCAAAGGCCGTGCTGAAGTCGCTGGACATGTGGCTAGGCGTTGCCAAGTAGTGCCTAATAGAAGTAATAGAATTCCAGATATTATTAGGCACTAGAAACTAGCCGGTAAGGATTTCAGTGTTGTGGTGCGAGCGACCGGGCAACGAAAAGAACTAGGGGGTGGGCGTCAGGCAGGTAAGCCAATTCGGGGGATTCGGGCTGCAGCTGTCTGGGTTGACGCAGACGTTCCCCCCAAGGTCATTGTTCGGGAAGGGACCAATGCAGTCGAAGTCGGTTGGGTTGCCCGTTGCCGTGTTGGCGTTGAAGTTGTTGCTGCTCGAAAGAAATAGGTAGATGCCGGAGCCGGAATTGCCCAACGCGGCGTTGTTCGTGAGAGTGTTGCTGTTGCTCATAAAGTATATGTAGATGCCACCACCAGTGTTTGAATTTGCCTTGTTCTCAGTGAGAATGTTGCTGCTGCATGAATCGTATAGGCTAATGCCATAGTGGGTATTTGAGTTGGCGGTATTGTTGGTAAGGTTGTTGTTGTTTGAAGCCGTCTTAAGGTAGATGCCCTCGTAGTTTGAATTGGCGGTGTTGTTGATGAGGTTGTTGTTGTCCGACTCCCGTATGTAGATGCCCCAGTAGAAGTTGCTGACGACGCAGTTCTCAACCGTCACTCCGCTGGCTAAGGGACTAATGTAGATGCCGGCACCGTTTTGCGAAGTGCCCGTGATGCTGTTGCCCTGGCAATCGAGCGTCACGCTGGGGGAGGAGATGCGTATGCAGTCGCTTGTGGCAGTCAGCGGGTTTGTGAGGGAGTAGCTGCCCGGCGCATTGATGAGCGTGCCGGCCGGCCACTGTGTGTTTGGGTCGCAGGGCGCGGGCGTTGCTGCCGGGGCGGGCGTCGGGTAAAGCGTCAGGTTCACTTCCGTTCCAGCGCCTGCGGAAACACTGGCGCTGGTCTGGTTGGACAAATAGGATGCCTGCGTTGCATTCACGGTGTAGCTGCCCGCAGTCAGGTTGTAGATGAAGTAGGTGCCGTCAGGCGCAGTTGTGTTCGTCCAGTAGCCTGTTGCGTTGCTTGCGTTCACGAGCGCGCCGCTGATGCCCGTGCCGGACTGGTCGCTGATTGAGCCATAAATCCAGCCTGCGGGTGGCGCACAGGTGTAATCGCAACTGACCCCGCCGCAGGTCAAATTGTCGCAGGTGTTCCCGCTGCCGGACTGGCCTGAACCGCAGTAGATGTCAGAACTGGCCAAGGGGTTGCACGCCGTGTTGCTGCTGAGTGTGTCACTGCTGCCATATTCCAGGAATAATCCATAGAGGCTGTTGTTCCTGGCAATGTTGTTCGCGACCGTGTGCCGGTACCCGACCACGTAGATGCCATAGCCGTTTGAATTGGCAGTGTTGCCCGTAATGACATTGTCGTATGAGGGGGATAGGAAGATGCCAGAGTTGGAGTTCGAGCTGACGTTATTGTTCGTTATGCTGTTTCCGTTGCACCAGTTGTCCAGGTAGATGCCATAGCTGTTAGAGCTGGCGTTGTTGTATGTGAGTGCATTGCCACCGACGGTTAGGTAGATGCCGGCCCAGAAGTTTCTGAGGTTGCAGTTCCTCACGGTCACGCCGGTTGTGCCGCTCAGGTAGATGCCGTAGCCGCCCCCGGAGCCGTTTATCAGGCTGCCGTTGCAGTCGATGATGGAGCTTCCGCCAGTATAGGGGACGGTTATGCAGGTGCCCGCGGAATTGAGGTCGCCTCCAAGCGTGTAATTGCCCGAAATGTTTAGTGTGCACGGGCAGCTGTGTATCACTCCGCCTGAGGCGCATGGGGGAGGCGACAATATGGGGCAGCCCGCGCTACAGTTGACGCTGTGCGAGCAGGCGGTGCTGTTGCCTTCGAGCCTGCAGGTGTTGCCTCCGCCATCAATCTGCCCGCCGCCGCAGTAGAGGTCGTAGGAATCCGCGTCGTTCGCGTTCGTGCATGCGGTGTTGCCCGTGAAGGTGCTGCCGCTGCCATACTCCAGGAATATGCCGTAGTTGCTGTTGTATCT